>NZ_JBPJSP010000005.1:0-304725 GCF_051225715.1 Azospirillum sp. ST 5-10 | reverse complement strand
CCGCCACCGTCGGAGCCGCCGCCCGAGCCGCCGTCGCCGCCACCGACCGTGTCGCCACCGTCGCCGCCGCTCAGGGTGTCGCCGCCGTCGCCACCGCTCAGGGTGTCGCCGCCATCGCCGCCGCTCAAGGTGTCGCCGCCGTCGCCACCGCTCAGGGTGTCGCCGCCGTCGCCACCGCTCAAGGTGTCGCCGCCGTCGCCGCCGCTCAGGGTGTCGCCGCCGTCGCCGCCGCTCAGGGTGTCGCCGCCGTCGCCACCGCTCAGGGTGTCGCCACCGTCGCCACCGCTCAAGGTGTCGCCACCGTCGCCACCGCTCAAGGTGTCGCCACCGTCGCCACCGCTCAGCGTGTCGCCACCGTCGCCGCCGCTCAGCGTGTCGCCGCCGTCGCCGCCGCTCAGGGTGTCGCCGCCCGTCTGCGGCGTCCGGCCCCGGAGATAGATGTCGGAGTACCCCGCGTGGGACTCGATCACGAAGTCGTTCGCGACGAACTCGCCGTTGATGCGCAGGAAGATGTCGACGCCGGGGACGGTGTCGGTGTCGATCATCAGCACGGTGTTCGGCGTGGTGTTGTCGTCCTCGGGGAAGTTCGGGTCGTTGCCGTCCTGCCTCTTGACGCGCACCTCGCCCATCCGGATGCCGGACGAGTAGCCGTCGGTGATCGACGTCAGCGACACGTCCTTGATGCGGATGACGTCGCCGATGAGGCCGCCGCCGCCGGTCCCGAAGTCCGTGAGATAGTCGCAGTGCAGGCCGTCGAAGCGGCCGCCGACGACACCGTTGTTGTGGGATTCGAACAGGAACAGGTCGTCGCCCGGTCCGCCGCCCAGGATGTCCCAGCCCTCGCCGCCATAGACGGTGTCGTTGCCGAACTTGCCGTACAGCTCGTCGCTGCGCGCCGAGCCGATGATGGAGTCGGCGGCGCCGCGGGTGGCGACCTCGTCGCCCTGGGCCCAGGTGAAGTCGATGTTGTTGAGGCTGACGTGGCTGAGGTCGACGGTTTCGCCCGCGTCCGTGCCGATCACCTTGAGCCAGTCGCCGTCGTTGGTCTCCGGCGTCGTCGTGACACGGGTGATGTGGGAGAGCTGCTCCGGCGTCAGGGTGATGGTCATGCCGCCGGCGAAGGTGCCGCGGATCTCGGTGACCCCCGTGAGGTCGACGTTGCGCAGGTCGGCGTCGGCCTGGGTGGCGGTGTAGATGGAGCCGGCGGCGCCGCCGGCGTCGTCGGTGAACTGGATGTCGATGCCGGCGCCGACCTTGCCGCTGAGGTCGCCGACCTCCTCGGCGGTGCCGACGATGCGCAGCACGTCGCCCTCGCCGCCGGTGATGCTCTGCAGCCCGTTGACCTGGGCGGCGCTGAGCTTGACGTCGTGGGTGCCGTCGCCGGTCAGGTCGAGGCGCTCCACCGAGGTCAGGGTCATGCCGTGGAAGTTGACGGACTCCGACGTCGTCACCTCGATGGAGTCGGTGCCGGCGCCGCCGTCGAAGCGCATCGCCCCGTTGACGTCGTCGGCGTCGACCACCACGAAGCGGTCGTTGCCGTCCTCGCCGAACATCTGGTCGGGCTGGCCGCCGACGCGCTCTTCCGCGGTCTGGGTGTTGAAGCCGCGCCGGACCCCGTCGTCGTCGCGGATGTCGTAGGCGTTGTAGAAGGAATCGTCGCCGGCGCCGCCGTACATGGTGTCGGCCTCGGCGTCGCCCGCCAGGCTGTCGTTGCCGGCGCCGCCGTACAGCACGTCGGAGCCGCCGTCGCCCTCGATCAGGTCGTTGCCCTCGCCGCCGTAGGCGAGGTCGTCGTCGGCGCGCCCGGCGATGTAGTCGTCGCCCGCCTCGCCGTACTGGGTGTCGTTGCCGCCGCCGGCCTCCAGGCTGTCGTTGCCGAGACCGCCGTACTCGACGTCGTCGCCGTTGTGGGCCCACACCTGATCGTTGCCGTCGCCGCCGACGAACGTGTCGTCCTGGTTGCCGAGCACGTAGAGCTCGACGTTGGCGAAGGTGTCGCCCGCGGCGTCGCCGGCGTTGTCGGCCGGGTTGGCGAGGTCGACCACCAGGCTGCCGGTGGTCTGCTCGTAGGAGACGACGTCGTAGTTGCTGCCGCCGTCCATGTGGTCGGCGCCGGGACCGCCGTCGAGCGTGTCGTTGCCGAGGCCCCCGCTCAGCGTATCGTCGCCGGCGTTGCCGTAGAGATAGTCGTGTCCCGTGTCGCCCGACAGCAGATCGTTGCCGCCGAGGCCGCTGATGGTGTCGTCGGTGGCGACACCGCGCAGATGGTCGTCGCCGTCGCTGCCGGAGATGTTCCCGCTCACCGTGTCGCCGAGCGGATCGGCCACGAACTCGACGGTGATGGCGGCATCGACCTTGCCGCCGAGATCGCCGACATCGGCGGCCGAGCCGACGATGCGCAGCACGTCGCCGCTGGCCCCGGTGACGCTCTGCAGCGCGTTGATCTGCGCCGCCGTGAAGGTCACCGTGTGGGCAACGCCGCCGGTCAGCTCGACCCGCTCCACCGCGGTCAGGGTCATGCCGTTGAAGTCGACGGCCTCGCCGGTGCGCACCTCGACGGCGTCGCTGCCGGCGCCGCCGTCGTAGACCATGGAGGCGTTGACGTCGTCGGCGTCCATGACGACGTAGCGGTCGTTGCCGCCCTCGCCGTAGATCCGGTCGGCCTGCCCGGCGGCACGGTCGGAGGCGGTGGAGAATCGGTCGGCGGCGTCGAATCCATAGGCGGCGTAGATGGAATCGTCGCCGTCGCCGCCGTACATGGTGTCGGCGCCCTGGTCGCCGGCCAGGGCGTCGGCGCCGGCGCCGCCGTACAGCAGGTCGGCGCCGCCGTCGGCGTCGATGGTGTCGTCGTCGTCGCCGCCATAGGCGATGTCGTTGCCGCCGCGGCCGGCGAGATAGTCGTTGCCGGCGTCGCCGTAGATCGTGTCGTTGCCGCCGCCGGCCTCCAGCTCGTCGTTGCCGCCCCGGCCGTATTCGAGGTCGTCGCCGTCGTGGGCCCACACGCGGTCGACGCCGTCGCCGCCGTAGAACGTGTCGGACAAGTTGCCGAGGACGTAGTAGTCGATGTTGGCGAAACTGTCGCCGGCGGCGTCGCCGAGGCCCTTGGACGGGTCGGTGACGTCGATCAGAAGGCTGCCGGTGGTCCGCTCGTAGGAGACGAAGTCGGTGCCGCTGACGCCGTCCATGTGGTCGGCGCCGGGGCCGCCGTCGAGGGTGTCGCGGCCGGCGCCGCCGAGCAGCGTGTCGTCGCCGGCGTTGCCGAAGAGATAGTCGTTGCCGGCACCGCCGATCAGCGAATCGTTGCCGCCCAGGCCGCTGACGCTGTCCGCGCCGTCGTCGCTGGTCAGGGTGTCGTCGCCCTCCGACGCCGTGCCGGTCACCGCCAGCAGGTGCGGCCACGCCTCGTGCCCGGCGAACGGCCCGGCGCTGCGCACCGGCGCGCTCGTCACGTCGAGATCCCAGGAGCCGCCCTGCGCCGCGTCGCCCACGGGGTGCGCGGCCGCCGCCACGCGCGTCCCCGTCGCCGCCGCCAGCCGCTCGACGAAGCGGCGGCCGGCCGCGCCGGCGCCGACGTCGCAGGCATGGATCAGGATCTCGCTGCCCGGCGCCTCGGCCCAGGCGCGGTCGGCCAGGCTGTCGGCGGTGATGGGATGGGCCCCCAGGCGCAGCTCACCGGGCGCGCCGTGGGCCAGAAGGTGGATCGCCGCCGGGCGCTCCGCCAGGACGCTCGCCAGAACGGGGTGCGCGTCCGCCCCGTCGGGAACGAGGACGACGCGGAGGTTCCTGGAGCGGTGCTCCAGCAGGTCGGCGAGATCGCGAAGGCCGGCAGCCGCGATGAGAACGTCTTGCACCGTGTGTCCCTTTCTCGGTTTTCGGAGGCCCGCCGCACGCGACAAGGCGGCAGGTGCGGGACATCGGTGCCGGTCATGCTTTCTATAAGCTGTCAACCTTACCAGTATCGATCGAGTAACACCTCCAGGACCGCTGAGTTACACCCGCGATTTTCTGCCACTCACAGTGAAACCAAAAGCGCCTACCGGATACCACGGCAAGGTATGCTTTTCATCGACGGGGATAACGATATGGCGTCTCCGCACATGGAATGCCCAGGCGAGCCTATACTTTGTCGCCGGCAGCGACATTCGGATAGGCTGCGAGTCGTTCGAAGGACGCCACACGAAAAGGGCCCCCCTCCGTCGCCGGAGGGGGGCCCCGATCGGAGGCCGCCGGAGGGGAGGGGCTATGCCGGACCGGCGTAACGCCAGGCCAGCGTCTCGCCGCTCTTGAAGGGCAGGACCCCGTCGCCCTCGGCCAGCAGCACGACGTCGGGGACGACGCTGGGCCGGCGCTCCAGGACGATCCGCTCCTCGTTCGCCGGCAGCCCGTAGAAGCGCGGGCCGTTGAGGCTGGCGAAGGCCTCCAACCGGTCGAGCGCGCCGGCGGCGGCGAAGGCCTCGGCGTAGAGCTCCAGCGCCGTCGGCGCGGTGAAACAGCCGGCGCAGCCGCACGCCGCCTCCTTGGCGGTGACGGCGTGGGGGGCGGTGTCGGTGCCGAGGAAGAACGGCCCGTCGCCCGCCGTCGCCGCCTCCACCAGGGCCTGGCGGTGCACCTCGCGCTTGGCGATGGGCAGGCAGTAGAGGTGCGGGCGGATGCCGCCGGCGAACAGGTCGCTGCGGTTGATCAGCAGATGGTGGGCGGTGATGGTCGCCGCGACCCGGCCGGACGCCGCGTGGGCCCGCACGAACGCCACGGCGTCCCGGGTGGTGACGTGCTCCAGCACCACCTTGAGCCGCGGGAAGCGCTCCAGCAGCGGAGCCAGCACCCGCTCCAGGAACACCGCCTCGCGGTCGAAGATGTCGACGTGGCTGTCGGTCACCTCGCCATGCACCAGGAGCGGCAGGCCGACGGCCTCCATGCGCTCCAGCACGCCGTCGATGCGCCGCACGTCGGTGACGCCGTGGGCGCTGTTGGTGGTGGCGTTGGCGGGGTAGAGCTTGGCCGCCGCGAAGATCCCGGCGCGGGCGCCGCGCTCCAGGTCGTCGGGGTCGGTGGTGTCGGTGAGATAGGCGGTCATCAGCGGCGTGAAGTCCGCGCCGGCCGGCAGCGCCGCAAGAATGCGCCCGCGGTAGGCGGCGGCCTGCTCGGCGGTGGTCACCGGCGGCTTCAGGTTGGGCATGATGATGGCGCGGGCGAACTGCTGCGCCGTGAAGGGCAGCACCGCCTTCATCATGGCGCCGTCGCGCAGGTGGACGTGCCAGTCGTCGGGGCGGCGCAGGATCAGGCGGTCGGCGGTCATCGCGGGCATCCGGGACAGGGGGGAACGGGTTCGGCGGTGTTTTAACCGGCGTGACGGGGCCGGCGAAAGGGGCTAGAAGGGGGCCTCCCGCCCCTTGTCACCCAACCGACCGAACCCGCGAACCATGAGCCTCGTCACCCCCCGCACCCCGCCCGGCACGATGGAGCTGCTGCCGCGCCGCCAGGTCGCCTTCCAGCGCATGCTCGACACCATCCGCCGCGGCTACGAGCGCTTCGGCTTCGTGCCCGTCGAGACGCCGGTGTTCGAGACGGTGGAGACGCTGCTCACCAAGTCCGGCGGCGAGACCGAGCGGCAGGTCTATTTCGTCCAGTCCACCGGCGCCATCCAGCAGGGCCACAAGCCGGAGATGGCGCTGCGCTTCGACCTGACGGTGCCGCTGGCCCGCTACGTGGCGGAGCACGAGCGCGACCTCGCCTTCCCCTTCCGCCGCTACCAGATCCAGCGGGTCTACCGCGGCGAGCGCGCCCAGCGCGGCCGCTTCCGCGAGTTCTACCAGTGCGACATCGACGTCATCGGCAAGGACAGCCTGTCGCTCCACTACGACGCCGAGATGCCGGCGGTGATCTACCACGTCTTCAAGGAGCTGGACTTCGGCGGCTTCACCATCAACGTCAACAACCGCAAGGTCCTGCTCGGCCTGCTCGACGGGCTGGGCATCGGCGAGGCGGAGCGCCGGGTGCTGGTGCTGCGCGAGATCGACAAGCTGGACAAGATCGGCCGCGACAAGGTGCACGCCAGCCTGACCGGCGCGGAGCTGAACGTCCCCGCCGCCGCCGCCGACCGCATCCTGGCGCTGATCGCCGAGGAACGCTCCAACGACGAGACCCTGGCGGCGCTGCGCGGCCTGGGGATCGACAACCCGCTGTTCGCCCAGGGCGTCGACGAGCTGGCGACGGTGATCGGCGGGCTGCAGGCCTTCCAGGTGCCGGACGGCGCGGTGCGGGTCAACCTGGCGATCGCCCGCGGCCTCGACTACTACACCGGCACGGTCTACGAAACCTTCCTCGACGCCCACAAGGGCATCGGCTCGGTGTGCTCGGGCGGGCGCTACGACGATTTGGCCAGCCACTACACCAAGTCGAAGCTGCCGGGCGTGGGGATCTCCATCGGCGCCACCCGGCTGTTCTACCAGCTCATGGAGGCCGGTCTGATCGCCGAGGGCGGCGCCACCGCCCAGGTGCTGGTGACGCAGCTCGACCCCGAGCTGCGCGACGACTATTTCCGCCTCGCCGCCGCGCTGCGCGCCGCCGGCCTCAACACCGAGATCCAGCTCGAAGGCGGCAAGCTCGCCCGGCAGATGAAGTACGCCGACAAGGCCGGCATCCCGGTGGTGGTGCTGATGGGCAGCGACGAGCGCGCCCGCGGCACCGCCACCGTCAAGCATCTCGCCAGGGGCGACCAGGTGGAGGTGGCGCAGGGCGAGCTGGCGGCGACCATCGGGCGGATGCTGGCGCAGGGCTGACGGGCGTGCCCGACGCCGCGCGAACATCGCCGGCCGCCCACGACCGGCGGGAGTCGCGCGGCGGACCGGGGCTACCCGGCGCGCGGCAAAGGGGGTATACTCGCGCTCGCCGGGCGACGACGATCTCGCCTCCGGACCGTGCCGCCCGCGAGCACCTGGGGGCCTCCGATGTCGCGCCGCCATTCACCGCCGCCGACCCGCTATCCGCCGGCCTCGCTCCAGCCGTCGGCGGCCCGGTCCCGACCCGCGGGCGCACGGCACGAGCCGCCGCCGACCCGGTTCGCAGCGCCGCCGACGCCGGCCGCCGCAGGGGCCCGGGCGGCGGCGGCCGTCCAGCCGCACCGTCCGGGGCCGCCCTCCCCGTCCGTGGCCCAGGCCTGGTGCCTGTTCGGCTGGTGCGCCGGACTGTTCGGCCGCACCTCCGGCAACAGGAACGACGGCACGGAAGACCGCCAGGCCCTCGTCGAACTCGGCGAGTCGCGCCGGGTTCCGACGCCGACGGTCTCACCGCGGCGCTTCGCGGAAAGGGTCTGGCAGGGCATGACGGCGCAAGACGCCCACACCGTCGACGAGAGCGGCGTGTACATGTGCGGACAGATCACCGGCTGCACGATGGTCTACGTCCGGTCCGGGGCCTTCGGCACCGCCGGACACATGCCCGGCACGACCTACGTATCGAGCATAAGCCAGGCCATGGTGCGCAACATACGCCAACACGAAAGCGACCCGATTTCCCTGGTGAAAGTGTACTTCTCCTCCGAATTCGGGCAGGACACGTCGGCCTTGACGAAAAGCCAGACGGATTTCCTGAGGTTTCTGAAGGGTGATTTCGGCAGCGCCGCCTTCGAGATCTACGTCTTTGATTCCCATGACGCCCAGCCCGATCTCGACAGCACCGGGACGCCACAGATAAAGCGGACCGCGTACGTCGGCGTCGCCGATCCACTGTAAGGGCCGTCATCAGACGATCACGGTGTCAAACGCGAGGGTGACTTCGATGCCCCGGAGACATGCGCCACCGCCCACCAAGTTCCCGTCGACGGCGCTGCAACCGTCCAAGGCCGCGCCACGCTTCCCCGGCACGCAGCCGCCACCGCCGCCGACCCGATACGGTTCGGCACCGCTGCAACCCGCGGTCGGCCGCGCCCAGGCCGGCCGCGCCCAGGCCGCCGCGGTGGCTCAGCCCGCCTGCCTGCTCGACTGCTTCCGGGGACTCTACAACAAGCTGTTCTCGAGCGGCGGCGGCGACACCGGATCGCGGCAGCCGCTGCTCGATCTCGAGGAGCAAAGGACGCCGCCCGTTCGGACCGTGGTGTCCAGCACCTTCACGGATGGAGCCACGGACCAGGACACGGTCGCACGCGATGCCCATCCGCTCGCCCAGCGGGGCCGGTACGACCTCGGGCTCGTGACCGGCTGCACGGCGGTCTACATCCAGGGGGCGGCGTATGGAACCGTCGGCCACATGTTCATGACCAATTATCGCGATTACATAATGGCGACCATGCTCGGGTACCTTCGGAGCCATGGGGATGACGAAGTCCTGTCCGCCAAGGTGTATTTCTCGGCGGAAGGCGATCAGAAGGACTGGAGCACCCCGACGTCGAGCCAGCGGCAGTTCGCCAACGCGATGCGATCGGATCTGCGGTCGAAGGGCCAGCGCGGCGTGACATTTAACTTTTACGTGTACGACCCGCGCAAAAACCCGCTCCTGCTGAACAGCGGCGGCGATCCGGAAGTGTACGGGGATCGGCACACGAGAATTTCCGACCCCTTCGGCTGATCCGGGAATGCCGGCGTCCCGCCGGACTCACGCCCGCTCCCCGTTCGCGCGCACCGGCAGGACCGCCAGCACGCGCCCGGCCGGCAGGGAAACGGTGACGCAGGTGCCGAGGCCGACCCGGCTGGAGACGGCGAGGCCGCCGCCGTGGGCCTCGGCGAGGTGCTTGGCCAGGGGAAGACCGAGGCCGGTGCCCTGGCTCAGGCGCCAGCGGCCGCTGTCGATCTGGCCGAACGGTTCGAGGGCCTTGGGGATGTCCTCCGGGGCGATGCCGACGCCGGTGTCCTCCACCTCCACCCGCACGCCACCATCGTCCGCCGGGCGCACCCTCACCACCACCCGTCCGCCCGCCGGCGTGAACTTCACGGCGTTGGCGACGAGGTTCATCAGGATCTGCCGCATCCGCACGTCGTCCGCCAGGATGCGGGGCAGCGCCTCGGGCAGATCGGCGTCGAGCGTCACCTGCGCCTGCCGGGCCGCCGGATACAGGATGCGCAGGCAGGCGATCACCGCGGCGCCGAGGTCGGTCTCCCCCTCGTTCAGCACGATGCGGTCGGCTTCGGCCCGCGCCATGTCGAGGACGTCGTTGATGACCCGCAGCAGGTGGCGGCCGGCGTCGTTGACATCGGAGGCGAAGTCGCGGTAGCGGCCGTCCAGCGGCGCCAGCTCGGCGTCGCGGATCATCTGCGAGAAGCCGATGATGGAGTTGAGCGGCGTGCGCAGCTCGTGGCTCATGGTCGCCAGGAAGTCGGACTTGGCGCGGCTGGCCCGCAGCGCGTCGTCGCGCGCCGCCTCGGCGGTGGCGACCATCCGCTCCAGCCGGTCCATCATGCGGTTGAACTCGATGGCGAGCAGGCCGAGCTCGCCGCCGCGCGCCGCGCCGTCCGGCTCGGGCACGCGCCGCGACAGGTCGGCCGAGGAGGACACCGCCAGGACACCCTCGGTGAGGCGGCCGATGGGGCGCAGCACCAGGAAGCGCAGCAGGAACCACATGAGCACCATGTCGGCCGCCGCGACCGCCAGCAGCGACAGCACGCCGGCCCACAGGCTGCGCTCCCCCAGCGCGGCGATGGTCCGCGGCACGATCACCTCCACCTCCAGCCCCGGACGGCCGTGCACGTCCTCCATGACGGCGGTCGCGGTGATCGACGCCTCGTCCGTGCGCACCCCCGCGGCCGCCTCGCCGCCGGCCGGCACCGGCCGCAGGTCGATCTCCCCGCCCAGACGCTCGCGCAGGGCCGTCACCACGTCGGGACCGACGACGTGGCCGAAGATCACCGTGCCGCGGCTCGGCCCCGTGCCCTCCGAGGTGAGGATCGGCCGTGCGGCGAAGATCATCGGGCCGGCGTCGGTGACGACGATCCCGTCCGCGCCGTCGGACGGCGGCCGGAGCGCCATGACCGGCCCGAGCGGCTGGCCGGCATGGTCCAGACGCGGCAGCGGCACCGTCTCCAGGCTGTCCGGGTCGATGGCGCGGCCCCACACCAAGCGGCCGTCGACGCCGAAGAAGTACATCGCCGTGACGTTGAGGTTGCCCAAGGTCGTCGGGGTCAGTTCGGCGGCGTACTGGGCGTCGGCGGCGGGATCGGCGATGAACCGGTAGGTGTCGTCCCAGCTCGCGTAATCGCCCGCCGCGCGGCCGAGCGCCACCACGTCACCGTGCAGCGCCTCCACCACTCGGCGCACGGCGCGGTCCGCCTCCTCCAGCTCCAGCCGGCGGTAGCCGGGGAGCACCGTCTCCCGCAGCACGACGATGTTCACCACCACCATGCAGGTGATCAGCGCCACCATCGCCAGCAGGACGCGGGTTTGCAGGGACAAGGGCGCTCACTCCGGTAACGGCGGCGACACGACGCCAGCGTGTCACAGTATGACGGCAATGACTTAATAAGTCGTCTCCGAGACCGGCTCGGTTCGGCCTAATTAAAGCTTATGTAGAAGGCAATATGCCCAAGCATCCCCAGAGGAAACAACGTTCACGAAGAAAATATAGCCAAAATTGTATTAAAACAGCGGGCCGCCGCCGGCACGACCGCGCGCCCGCGAACGCCTCGCAACCGGAACGCGATGCCGTTGCCGCCCTGCAACGCCTGCAACAATAAAGTGTTGTGGCGCCGCGGCAGCCCGCTTTTCGGGCATTCACCGCTCTCGGTTATACGCCTCGTTAACCAATGACCGCTTAGCGTCCCCGTCAAGGCCCGGATTCCTGCGGCTCCGGCTCGACGGATCACCCGGCATTTTAACCAATTCGCGAACGGAGTGGACGCTCCATGGGCCGGTCGGTGTGGCGGCGCGTTGTGGTCGCGGGATGCGCGGTGGTGACGCTGGCGGCGCTGGGCGCCGCCGCCATGGAGGAGGTGCGCACCTCGCGGTTGCAGGCTCGCCTGCTCGCCGGTTACGCCGAGGGCCTGACCTTCAACCTGCGCGAAGGTGCGAATCCGGCGGCCCGCTTTCCCACCCAGGGCCCCTACGACGAGCGTCTCGGCTACATCGCCCTGCCCGCCTACCTCAAGGCCCTGACCGACGACCGCTACACGGTGGAAATGCAGGCGGTCGCCTCGCCGGAGCTGGACTCGCTCATCGCCGCGACCGGCTCGGCGGTCTACCGGGAGAAGACGCGTGCCGGCCTGACGGTGCTCGACCGCGGCGGCGCGACGCTCCATGCCGCCCGCTTCCCCGAGCGCGTCTTCGAGCGGTTCGAGGACGTACCGCCCCTGGTGACCGACACGCTGCTGTTCATCGAGAACCGCGAACTGCTGGACGCGTCGGAGCCGCGGCGCAATCCCGCGGTCGAATGGGACCGCTTCGCCGCCGCGGTGCTGACCTTGCCGATGAAGTACATCCATCCCGGCACGCGGGTGGCCGGCGGCTCGACCCTGGCGACGCAGATCGAGAAGTACCGCCATTCGCCCGACGGCCAGACCGAAGGGCCGCTGGAGAAGCTGCGGCAGATGGCGGCGGCGAGCGTGCGCGCCTATCTCGACGGCGAGGACACCGGCGATGCCCGCCGGCGCATCGTCGTCGACTATCTCAACTCCACGCCGCTGACCGCCCGTCCCGGCTTCGGCGAGGTCAACGGGCTGGGCGACGGGCTGTGGGCGTGGTTCGGCACCGAGCTGCCGATGGCCGTCAAGGTCCTCTCGGCGCCGGCGCCCGACGCCCGCTCGCTGCGCCTCAAGGCGCTGGCCTACA
The DNA here is from genome assembly GCF_051225715.1 of Azospirillum sp. ST 5-10. NCBI lineage: Bacteria > Pseudomonadati > Pseudomonadota > Alphaproteobacteria > Rhodospirillales > Azospirillaceae > Azospirillum > Azospirillum sp. ST 5-10. The sequence continues at coordinate 292,974 of NZ_JBPJSP010000005.1, read as the reverse complement.
AGCAGGTGCTGAGTCTGGTCCTGGCGCAGCGCCGCCCCTCGCACTACCTGATCGCCGACCGTCCGGCGCTGGAGCGGCTGGCCGACAGCCATCTGCGCCTGCTCGCCGACGAAGGGGTGATCGACGCCGCGCTGCGCGACGCCGCACTGGCGACCAAGCTGGTCTTCCGTGTGGATCCGCCGCCGCCGCAGGTCGCCTCGTTCGTCGAGCAGAAGGCACCCAACGCCATCCGCGCGCGCCTGCTGTCGATGCTGGGGGTGTCGAGCCTCTACCAGCTCGACCGCACCGACCTGACGGTGGAGGCGACGCTGGACGCCCCGACCCAGCAGCGGGTGGTGGAGGTGCTGAGCCGCCTCGGCGACCCCGCGTTCGCCCGCGCCATGGGCCTGACCGGCGAACGGTTGCTCGACACCCGGGGCAACGACCTCGCGAAGATCGTCTACAGCTTCACCCTCTACGAGCGCGGGGCCGACGCCAACTATCTGCGCGTCCAGGCCGACAACCTCGACCAGCCGCTGGACATCAACGAGGGCGCCAAGCTCGACCTCGGCTCCACCGCCAAGCTGCGCACCCTGGTCACCTATCTCGAGATCGTCGCCGAGCTGCACACCCGCTACGCCCATCTGCCCGACGACTTCCTGGCGGACGTGGAGCAGGAGGCGTCCGACCCGCTGACCCGCTGGGCCGCGGTGTGGCTGCGCGGGGCGCGCGACCGCGGCCTGACCGCCCTGCTCGACGCCGCGATGGAGCGGCGCTATTCCGCCAGCCCGGCGGAGTCCTTCTACACCGGCGGCGGCGTGCACAGCTTCGTCAACTTCAACAGCCGCGACAACGGCAGCGTCCTCACCGTCACCGAGGCGCTGCGCAACTCCGTCAACCTGCCCTTCATCCGCATGATGCGCGACATCGTGCAGTTCTACATGGCCGAGGGCGGCGAGGACACGGCGGAGATCCTGCACAACCCCGACCATCCCGCACGGCAGGCGTACCTGGAGCGCTTCGCCGACAAGGAGGGGTCGGAGTTCCTCAACCGCTTCTATTCGCTCTACCGCAAGCACACGGCCGACGAGATGCTGGCGCTGCTGGCCAGCCGCTCGCGTCCCGCCCCCTACCGCATGGCCGTGGTCTTCCGCTCGGTGCGGCCGGACGCCGGCCCGGAGGCCTTCGCCGCCTTCCTGCGCGCCCGCCTGCCCGACGCCAAGCTGGGCGAGCGCGAGGTGGCGGCGCTCTACGCCAAGTACGCGCCGGGCAAGTTCCCGCTGAACGACCTCGGCTACCTCGCCCGGGTCCATCCGCTGGAGCTGTGGCTGGTCGGCCATCTCCTGAAGAACCCCGACGCCACCCGCGCCCAGGTGCTGGCGGCGAGCGCTTCGGAGCGCCAGGAGAGCTACCGCTGGCTGTTCAAGAAGGGGCTGCGGGCGCAGAACAACCGCATCCGCGTCGGCCTGGAGCAGGACGCGTTCGAGCGCATCACCGCGGCGTGGCGCCGCCTCGGCTACCCGTTCGAGACCCTGGTGCCGTCGCTCGCCACCGCCATCGGCAGCTCGGCCGACCGCCCGGCGGCGCTGGCGGAGCTCATGGGCATCATCCTCAACGACGGCATCCGCCAGCCCACCGTGCGGGTGCGCAAGCTGCACTTCGCCGCCGGCACGCCCTACGAGGCGGTGGTCGGGCTGGGGCCGCTGGAGGGGCAGCGGGTGCTGAAGGCGGAGATCTGCCGCACCGTGCGCAAGGCGCTGATGGACGTCGCCCAGAACGGCACGGCCAAGCGGGTCTGGGGCTCCTTCAAGGACGGCTCCGGCCAGGTCATCCCGATCGGCGGCAAGACCGGCACCGGCGACCACCGCCTCGACCGCTACGGCGCCGGCGGCCGGCTGATCGAGTCGCGCGCGGTGGCGCGCACGGCCACCTTCGTCTTCTACATCGGCGACCGCTTCTTCGGCACCATGACGGCCTTCGTCTCGGGCCGCGAGGCCGACGACTACCGCTTCACCAGCGCGCTGCCGGCCCAGCTCCTCAAGAGCCTCGCCCCGGCGCTGGGACCGCTGCTCGACCCGACCACCGCGGCGACCGCCGACGCGGCCCGGCCGCAGACGGAACTTTAGGCCCCGCCGGGATAACGGATTCACACATCTGATGCGGCACCGCAGAACAACCCTCCCTCGGCCCCGCCGGGGGAGGGAGGGGCCCGGCCGAAGGCTGGGAGGGTGGGGGCGAGGTCTCGCGGGACGAGCCGACGCCCCAATTTTGCGCAGCCAGGGGTTCGGCCTTGCTGCGAAACCGAGCCCCCACCCGGCGTCCTTCGGACGCCACCCTCCCCCGCCTCTCGCGGGACCGAAGGTCCCGCTGACGGCGTCAGGCGAATGCCTTGGCATTCGCCGAGAGCCGGGGCCGAGGGAGGGGCGGTCGCCCGGCCTCGGAAGACGTGTGAATCTTCTAGCCCCGCGCGGGCGAGGGGTTGGAGTGAGCGGGCAGCGCCGGAGGCGCGGCGGGTGCTTGCCAAGCCGCGGCCGGCATGGCACCCTTGAACAGACAGACCGGTCTGTTTAGGAAAGGGGCGGACATGCACGAGACCGATGTGGTGGTGATCGGCGCCGGGCCGGCGGGGCTGTTCGCCGTGTTCCAGTGCGGGATGCTGGGGCTGCGGACCCATGTGGTCGACGCCTTCGCGCAGGTCGGCGGGCAGTGCGCCGCGCTCTACCCGGAGAAGCCGATCTACGACGTCCCCGGATTTCCCGCCGTCCGCGCCGACGAGCTGGTGGGGCGCCTGAGCGAGCAGTGCCGGCCCTTCGCGCCGCGCCTCCACCTCGGCCGCGTCGCCACCGCCATCGAGGACCGGCCGGACGGGCGGCTGACGGTGGTGACCTCGGACGCCGACCGCATCACCGCGGCGGCCGTGATCGTCGCCACCGGCGGCGGCACCTTCGGGCCGAACCGCCCGCCGCTTCCGGGGATCGACGCCTACGAGGGGACGTCGGTGCACTATTTCGTCAGCCGCCGCGACGCCTTCGCCGGCAAGCGCGTGGTCATCGCCGGCGGCGGCGATTCCGCCGTCGACTGGGCGCTGTCCCTGGCCGAGGTGGCGGCGTCCGTCCGGCTGGTGCACCGCCGTCCCCGCTTCCGCGCCGCCCCGGACTGCGTGCGCCGGCTGGAGGCCCTGGCCGCCGCCGGTGCGGTGGAGCTGGTGGTGCCCTACCAGCTCCACGCGCTGGACGGGGCGGACGGCGTCCTGTCGGCGGTGCTGGTGCGCGACCTGGAGGGCCGCGAACGCCGGCTCGACGCCGACGCGCTGCTGCCGTTCTTCGGGCTGGCCAGCGATCCCGGGCCGGTCGCCCGCTGGGGCATCGCCCTGGAGCGCGGCGGCATCCGGGTCGACCCCGCCACCATGGCGACGACGCGGCCGGGCGTCTTCGCCTGCGGCGACATCGCGACCTATCCCGGCAAGCTCAAGCTGATCCTGTGCGGCTTCACGGAGGCCGCCATGGCGGCCCACGCCGCCCACGGGCTGGCGCGTCCCGGCGCCGCCCTGCATTTCGAGCACTCGACCAGCCGCGGCGTGCCGGTGCCGGCCTGACCGGCGGCGCCGCGCCCCGCCGTCAGCGCGCGGCGGGACGCCGCCGGCACGACGCCTCGACCAGCACGGCGGCCGCCGCGCGCGCGTGCCGGGCGACCCCGCTGTCGCCGGTGACCAGGGCGGCGACGATGGCGCCGTCCATCAGCAGGCCTAGCTGGTGGGTCAGCTCGTCCGGCCGCTCGGCCCCGGCCTCCGCCGCGAGCTGCCGGACGACTCCCAGCACCTGCTTCTTGTGGGCCAGGGCCAGGGCCCGGATGTCCTCGTCGCGCTTGTCGTGCTCGGCCACGGCGTTGATGAAGGCGCAGCCGAAATAATCCTCGCCCGCGAACCATTCGCCCAGCACGTCGAACACCGCCACCAGCATGGTCGCCGGCTCGCCGGCGTGGCGCTCCAGCGCCGCGGTGAACCAGCTCCGCCACAGGTCGCCCTCGCGCTGCAGGACCGCGTGGACGAGCCCGACCTTGGAGCCGAAATGCTTGTACAGGCTCATCTTGGCGCTGCCGGCCTCGGCCAGGATGCGGTCGATGCCGGTGGCGTGGATGCCCTCCCGGCAGAACAGGCGGGTGGCCGCCTCGAGGATGCGCGCCTCCGTCGACCCCTCGTCGGCCCTCGCCGACGGGTCCGGGCCGCCGGCGCCGTCCGCCAGGGCCATGACTGAATTCGCTGCGCGGTTCCTGCTCATCCGAGGCACCCCTGTTCCCACCGCCGCCATGACGCAAATGCCGGGCCGCGCCACGGCGGGAGCGGGGGGCGGAGGCGGGGCGGATCTTACTCCACGGCCGAAACCTCCGACAATCGGCCGATGGCGGCCGGGCGTTCGCGCGCGCCGCATCAACAGGGGGCGGGGCGCGGGCGTCCCGCGGCCGCCGCGCGGGGGTGCGCCGCGCGGCGCCGTCGCCCATCAAATAGACAGACCGGTCTGTACTTGATCAAAGGCAGCTGCGTCAACGGGTTACGGCCGACTTCCGCAAGTCGGCGGCCGGCGGCGGCGCCGGGACGCCCCGCCCGCTCCGCCGGGGCCGGTCACCGGATCGCTGCAAAATCAAGGCGCTGGGTATTCCGACTGACGGAAACGGCCGAAAATCCGGGCAAAGCCCGTGTGCGATCAAAAAACAGGCGGGCGGGCGGCCGGACCGGCGCCCCCACCACACGGGCGGATCCCCCGCACCCCTTGCGCGGCGCCCCTTTCGGCGCACCCCGCCGGGCTGGCACGGCCCTTGCTGAAGGAACAGACAGAACGGTCGGCCCATCCCCTTTCCCCGGACGGAACACCGGATGATGATCAAGCCCGGCGCGCACATCTGGATCGAGCACGTCGCCCACCGCTACCGCTCGCGGGGCAGCCTGGTCCTCGACGACGTCAACGCCGAGGTCCGGCCGGGCGAGGCGCTGGCGATGATCGGCCGGTCGGGCTGCGGCAAGTCGACCCTGCTGCACCTGATCGCCGGCCTCAACCGGCCGTCCCGGGGCGGCGTCTTCATCGACGGCCGTCGGGTCGAGGGCCCCTCGCCGCGCTGGGTGATGATGTTCCAGTCGCCCTCCCTCTATCCCTGGATGACGGTCGCCGAGAACGCCGGCGTCGGCCTGCGCTTCGCCGGGCTGCGCAAGGCGGAGGTCCGGGCGCGCGTCCTCGACCGGCTGCGCCTCGTCGACCTGGAGGCCTTCGCCGACGCCGACGTGCGCGAGCTGTCCGGCGGCCAGCAGCAGCGCGTGGCGCTCGCCCGCTCCCTGGTGATGGAGCCGGAGGTCCTGCTGCTGGACGAGCCGTTCTCGGCCCTCGACGCCTTCACCCGGGCGACCCTGCAGCGGGAGGTGCGGGCCATCGCCCGCCAGCTCGGCATCACGCTGGTCCTGGTCACCCACGACATCGACGAGGCGGTGCTGATGGCCGACCGCGCCCTGATCATGACCGCCAACCCCGGGCGCGTCGTCGCCGAGGTCGCCATCGCCCTGGCCGACCCGCGCGACCGCCGCACCCCCGAGGTCAAGGCCGCGCGCGAGGCGCTGATGCGCCGCTTCGAGGAGGTCGCGGGGACCGATCCCGCCGCCGGGCGCGACGCCGGACACGGCCGGGGGGACGACCGCGAGGACGACGGGGGCGCCGCCGTGCCGGCCGCCGCCACGGCGCTGTGACGCGGCGCCACGCCCCAGCCTGAACCGGAGAGAGGGTAAGCCATGTGCGAGAAATGCGAGAGCGCCGGCCTGCTGCACGCCCCGATCGACCGCCGCCGCACGCTCGACCTGCTGGCCGCCGGCGGGCTGGCGGCCTGGCTGGCGGCCTGGCTGGCGACGCTGCCGGCGGGCGGCGCCCGGGCGCAGGCGCCGGCCGACGACAAGGTGCGCATCGGCTACCTGCCCATCACCGACGCCACCGCCCTGCTGGTCGCCCACGCCCAGGGGTACTTCAAGGACGAGGGGCTGGACGCCGAGCCGCCGACCCTGATGCGCGGCTGGTCGCCGCTGGTGGAGGCCTTCGCCGCGCGCAAGTTCAACCTCGTCCACCTGCTGAAGCCGATCCCCCTGTGGATGCGCTACAACAACAAGTTCCCGGTCAAGATCATGGCCTGGGCGCACACCAACGGCTCCGCCGTGGTGGTCGGCAAGGACACCGGCATCGCCTCCTTCGCCGACCTCGGCGGCCGGCAGGTGGCGGTGCCCTACTGGTACTCCATGCACAACGTGGTGCTGCAGCACGTGCTGCGGGCCTCCGGGATCACACCGGTCATCAAGGACGGCGGGCAGGCGGTCGCCGCCGACGAGTGCAACCTCCAGGTGCTGGCCCCGCCGGACATGCCGCCGGCCCTGGCCGCCCGCAAGATCGACGCCTACATCGTCGCCGAGCCGTTCAACGCGCTGGGCGAGTTGAAGGCCGGGGCGAAGATGCTGCGCTTCACCGGCGACATCTGGAAGAACCATCCCTGCTGCGTCGTCTGCATGCACGAGGACGACACCGCCCACCGCAGGGAATGGACCCAGCGGGTGGTCAACGCCATCGTGCGGGCCGAGGTCTTCGCCTCGCAGAACAAGGCCGAGGTGGCGAAGATCCTGGCCAAGGACGGCAAGGGCTACCTGCCGGTGACGTCGGACGTCGTCACCCGCGCCATGACCCACTACGACGAGGCCGCCTACGCCGAGCTCGGCGCCATCAAGCACAAGCAGGAGTTCCGGAACGGCCGCATCGACTTCCAGCCCTGGCCCTACCCCTCGGCCACCAAGCTGATCGTCGAGGCCATGGGGCGCACGGTGGTGGCCGGCGACAAGACCTTCCTCGACGGCCTGTCGCCCGACTTCGTCGCCGAGGACCTGGTGGACTACACCTACGTGCGCAGCGCGCTGGAGAAGTTCCCGGAGTGGAAGCAGGACCCCAGCGTCAACGCCGGCGACCCCTACACCCGCACCGAAGTGCTGAAGGTCTGACGATGACCGGCGCCTCGCTCTCCGCCGCCACCGCGGCCCGCCCGGCCCTGCCGCCGTCGCCCGCCGACCTCGGCCGGGCCGCCCGCCGGGCGGCCTATCCCGCCGCCGGCGTGGCCGGCCTCCTGGCCCTGTGGTGGCTGGGCGGGCTGCTGATCGCGCTCGACCCGGCGACGGCGTCCTTCGCCGGCTTCGCCCCCGGGCCGGCCTTCGCCGCGCTGGCCGGGATGCTCGCCGACGGCGCGGTGGCCGACGCCATGGCGCCCAGCCTGCTGCGGGTCGGCGGCGGGCTCGCCTGGGCCGTCGCCGCCGGCGTGCCGCTGGGGATCGCCGTCGGCCGCTGGCCGCGCTTCCAGCAGGTCACCCACCTGCCCTTCCAGTTCCTGCGCATGATCAGCCCGCTGTCGTGGATGCCGATCGCCGTGCTGACCTTCGCCACCTGGGACGGGGCGATCGTCTTCCTGATCGCCGCCGCCGCCGTCTGGCCGGTCACCTTCGCCACCGCCAACGGCCTGCGCCGCATCGATCCGGCGTGGTTCAAGGTGGCCCGCAACCTGGGCGCCAACGGCTGGCAGATGCTGCGCGCCATCATCATGCCGGCGATCGCCCAGGACGTCCTGACCGGCGTCCGCCTCGCCCTCGGCGTCGCCTGGATCGTGCTGGTCCCGGCCGAATACCTCGGCGTGACGTCGGGCCTCGGCTACGCCATCAACGACGCCCGCGACACCCTCGAATACGACCGACTGGCCGCCTTCGTCCTCGTGATCGGCGCCATCGGCTTCGTTCTGGACGCCGCCTGCCTCGCCCTGATCCGGCGCTACGGCTGGGTCCAGGAACCGTGAGCCGGGGATCGAGCCCCGCCTCGCACCGAAAAACCAAGGAGTGCCACCGATGCCTAACGACGCGCCCGTCCTCACCGGCTGCCTCGCCCCCGAGATCCCGGGCCTCGAGCCGATCGACCTGGAGGGCCTGAAGAAGCTGATCGAATCGGGCAAGGCCAACCCCAAGGCGGTCAAGACGCTGACGTGCAAGACCGTCGCCGAGAAGCGGTTCCGCCACCTGAACTACATCCGCAACCTGCCGCCCTACGTGGTCGACGAGCCGCCGGGGCTGCTCGGCGACGACACCGCACCCAACCCGTCGGAGGCGTCGCTGGCCGCGCTCGGCTCGTGCATCGCCGTCGGCCTGCACGCCAACGCCGTGGCCCGCGGCTGGAAGGTCAGCAAGCTGGAGCTCAACCTGGAGGGCGACCTCAACATCACCGCCGTCTGGGGCACCGGCGACGTCAGCGAGAAGCCGGTCGGCTTCACCGACGTGCGGGTCGGCGTCGACATGGCGTGCGAGGGGGTGGCCAAGGAGGACGTCCAGGCGCTGGTCGACCACGTCCTGAAATGGTCGCCCGTCGCCAACACCTTCATGCGCCCGGTCGCCCTGACCGCCGCGGTCGTCTGACCCGCCCCCCGGCCGGAGGCCGGCGGCGACGCCGGTCTCCCGGCCCCGCCCCCGGTCCCGCCCAAGGAGGAACCCGTCATGGCCCAGCTTGCCGCCGACGACACCGCCGCCGCCCTGGCGCCGGCCCGCAGCCGAGAGGAACTGCTGGCCGCCTGCAAGGCGCTCGGCGACGGCGACATCCGCGCGCTCGCCCCCACCGTCGACAAGGAGGGGCTCTACCCCGCCGACACCCTGCGCAAGCTGGGGGCGGTCGGCGCCTTCGCCCAGCACCTCTCGGACCACGGCTACGGCCGGGAGCGCGACCTCCTCACCACCATCGAGGCGATGGCGACGGCGGGCGAGCACTGCGGCTGCACCGGCTTCCTGATGTGGCTGCAGAACGCCTTCGGCTGGTACCTCGAGGCCACCGAGAACGCGGGCCTGCGCGAGCGGCTGCAGCCGCAGATCGCCAGCGCCGCGCTGTTCGGCACGTCCGGCATGTCGAACCCGGTCAAGGCGATGGACGGGATCGAGAACTTCAAGCTGCGCGGCGAGCGGGTGAGCGGCGGCTACGTCGTCAGCGGCGTGCTGCCCTACGTCTCCAACCTGGGCGACGGCCACTACATGGGCACCGCCTTCGAGCTGGCCGATACGCCGGGCCACCGGGTGATGGCCGCGCTGCGCATCGACGGCGAGATGGTCAAGATCAGCCAGAACGTCCACTTCATCGGCCTGGAGGGCTCGGGCACCTACACGGTGGTGGTGAAGAAGGCGTTCGTTCCCGACTCCATGGTCCTCGCCGACCCGATCCCGCCCTACGTCAAGCGGATCAAGCCCGCCTTCTTCCTGATGCAGGCGGGCTTCGCGCTGGGCCAGATCCGCGGCTGCGTCAACATCATGCGCGACTGCGACAAGACGCACCTGCACGTCAACAAGTACCTGCCCAAGCGGCCGGAGCACTACGAGGAGGAGGTGGCGGCGCTGATGCCGCGGCTGGTCGAGCTGCTGCGCGACCCGTTCGACTCCTCCAAGGACTATCTGCGCGCCGTCTACCAGGCCCGCCTGGACGCCGGCGAGCTGGCGCTGGACTGCGCCCAGTCGGCCATGCTGCACGCCGGGGCCAAGGGCTACATCGTCGGCGCCGAGGCCGACCGCCGGCTGCGCGAGACGATCTTCGTCGCCGTCGTGACGCCGGCGACCAAGCACCTGCGCAAGGCCATCGCCGAGATGTGATCGATCCGGGCGCCGGGACACCGGCGGCCGCCCAGCCGGGACCATGAAGAATGCCGAAGCTGATCGTCCTCACCCCGCGAGGGGACCGCCGCGAGATCGAGGCCGCCAGGGGCCTCTCGGTGATGGAGGCGCTGCGCGACGCCGACCAGCTCCTCGCCGGGGAGTGCAACGGCTCGCTGGCCTGCGCCACCTGCCACGTCGTGGTCGATCCCGCCTGGTTCGCCGCCGTCGGCGCCCCCGGCGAGGCGGAGGAGGACATGCTGGACACCGCCTTCAACGTGGCGGCCACCTCGCGGCTGGCCTGCCAGATCATCGTCGACGACGCCATGGACGGGCTGACCGTCCGCCTGCCGGGCTGACGACCGGGAAGCGGGGAAGGCGTCCCATTCTCCAGATCCGAACCACCATCAACAGGGAGCAGGTCATGACTGGAGCGCTGATTTCGCCGAAGGAACTCGATGCCCTGATGAAGACCGAGCCGGTCGTGGTCATCGACACCCGCGACCCCGAGGCCTACGCCGCCGGCCACATCCCCGGCGCCGTCAACCTGCGGGACATCTTCACCTATCTCGCCACCAGCACGCCGGACGGGCTGGCCGAGCTGCGCGGCCTGTTCGCCGCCGCCTTCGGCGCCGCCGGCCTGTCCGGGGCGGAGACCGCGGTCATCTACGAGGACAGCATGAACTCCGGGTTCGGCCAGTCCTGCCGCGGCTACTTCCTGCTGCACTGGCTGGGCTATCCCAAGGCGCGGGTGCTGCACGGCGGCCTCGCCGCCTGGGCCAAGGAGGGGCTGGCGCTGTCCACCGAGCCGGCGGCGCCGACGCCGGCCAGCTTCCCCGTCGGCACCGCCGGCGCCGCCATCATGGTGGACAAGGCCGGCATGCTGGCCGCCCTGTCCGAGCCCGGCGTGGCCAAGCTCGACGTGCGCGACGTCGACGAGTGGATCGGCACCAGCTCCTCGCCCTACGGCGTCGACTTCTGCCCGCGCAAGGGCCGCATCCCCGGCGCCGTGTGGATCGAGTGGTACCGCATGATGAAGCCGTCCAGCCCGCCGGTCTTCAAGAGCCGCGACGAGATCCTGGCGGAGTGCGCCACCGTCGGCATCGCCGTGGACACGCCGGTGATCCTCTACTGCTTCAAGGGGGCGCGCGCCGCCAACACCTTCGTCGCCCTCAAGGAGGCGGGGGTCAAGGACGTGCGCATGTACTTCGGCTCGTGGAACGAGTGGTCGCGCGACCCCGACCTGCCGATCGAGCCCCCGGTGGCGGTGGCGGCCACCGCGGTCGCGGCCTGAGTCGCCGCCGGCGGCCTACTTCGACGCCGCCACGTCGCGCATGAGCCGGGCCTTGGCGGTCGCCCCGGTCCGGCTCGCCGGCGCGCGGCCGACGAGGCCGGCCAGGAACGTCGCCAGCCCGGCCCGCGCTTCGCCGGAGCGGGACAGCAGGTCGGCGCGCCGGCGCTCGCGGCGGGTGGCGTCGGGGATGCGCTCGGCCATCCGGGCCCGGCTCTCGGGGCCGAGCGCACCGTAGGCGAGGCGGGCCCGCTGCAGGTCCTCCGGCGCCTCGGTGGCGCGGGCGATGCGCAGCGCCGTCTTCAGGAGGTCGAGATCCCACGCCGCCTGGGCGGGGGGAACCGCCTCGGCGGCGTCGAGCAGCACGTCGAGCGCCTCGGCCATCCCATCGTCGCCACCGTCCATCGGTTCCGGCATGCCCGGCTCTCCTCCGTTTCCAGGAGCGGAGGTATCGGACCGCCCGCCCCCCGGTCAACCTCAACCGTTGGATGCGGTACGGATCGTCGGCGGGCGTGGCGGAGCGAGCACGGGACGGGAGCTGAAGGGAGGAGGACGGGACCGACCGCCGGCCGCATCGACCGCAACGGCGCGGTCACCGCGGCCTGGTCGCGCTGCGGCGGCCCCGTCGCCGAACGATCTCGCCGAACGATCCGTCGCGGCGACGGGGCCACCGGAGGCGGGCACGGTCACGCCATGTAGGCGCCGGCCATCGCCGAGACGGCGTTCTCGGTGTAGCGCTTCAGCACGCCCCGCTTGGCCGGCCGCTCGGGCAGCCGCCACGCGGCCTTGCGGTCGGCCAGCAGCGCGTCGATCTCCTCCGCCGGACACGGCCGGCCGGCGACGCCGACCACCTTCAGGCTGCGGCCGGGGATGTCGATCTCGATGAGGTCGCCGTCCTCGACCAGGGCGATCGGCCCGCCGTCCACCGCCTCCGGCGACACGTGGCCGATGCAGGGGCCGCTGGTGGCGCCGGAGAACCGTCCGTCGGTGACGATGGCGACGGTCCCGTTCAGCAGGGGATCGTAGACGACGGCGTCGGTGGTCATGAACATCTCGGGCATGCCCGAACCCTTGGGCCCCTCGTAGCGGATGACCACCACCGCGCCGGGGGCGATCCGGCCGCCGACGATGGCGGCCTGGGCCGCCTCCTCGCTGTCGAACACCGCCGCCGGACCGACGTGCCGGTGCATCTTCGGCACCACGGCGGAGAACTTCACCACCGCGCCGTCGGGGGCGAGGTTGCCGCGCAGCACGGCGATCGACCCGTACTTCTGCGACGCCTCCGGCGTGCGGATGACCTCCTCGGCCGGGATGCCGTAGCTGCGCAGGTGGCCGAGGCCGCGGTCGAAGAAGCCGTCCTGGTGCAGGATCTCCAGGTTCTCGCCGAGCGGGCGCCCGGTGACGGTCAGGACGTCGAGGTCGAGCTGGTCCTTCAGCAGCCACTGCACCCGCGGCACGCCGCCGGCGAACCAGAACAGCTCGGCCGTGTACTTGCCGCTGGGCTGGATGTTCGTGAGGTACTTCACCTCGTGGCCGATGCGGTCGAACAGCTCGGGCTCCAGCTCCCAGCCGAGCTCATGGGCGATGGCCGGCATGTGGATGAGGGCGTTGGTGCTGCCGCCGATCGCCGCGTGCACCTTCAGCGCGTTGAGGAAGGCGTCGCGGGTCAGGATCTTGCGGGCGGTCAGGCCGCCGGCGGCCAGGGCCATGATCTGCTTGCCGGCGCGCCGCGCCATGCGGCGGATGTCCATCATGGTCGCCGGCATCAGCGCGGTGCCGGGGAGGGCGAGGCCGAGGGCCTCGGACATGCACTGCATGGTGCTGGCGGTGCCCATGAACTGACAGGCGCCGCAGGACGGGCAGCCCGTCAGCTTGTAGTTGTGCATCTCCGCGTGCTCGACCTGCCCCTTCTTGGCGCGGGCGGAGAGCGGCCCGGCCAGGCCGGAGGTCGAGTTGCCCGGGCCCGAGCGCATGGCGCCGCTCGGGATGTGGATGGTCGGCAGGTCCATCCGGGCGGCCGCCATGAGGTGGGCCGGGGTCGACTTGTCGCAGCCCGACAGCAGGATCATCCCGTCCCAGGGGATGACGGAGGCGTGGATCTCCACCATGTCGGCGATGATGGCCCGCGAGGCGAGGATGTAGTTCATCCCGTCATGGCCCTGCGCCCAGCCGTCGCAGATGTCGGTCACGTGGAACTGCGCCGGCTTGCCTCCCGCTTCGAAGACGCCGGTGCAGGCCTCCTGGTTCAGGACGTTCAGGTGGAAGCTGCCGGGATGGCTGTCGCCGTGGACGTCGTCGACCAGGATCTGCGGCTTCTCAAGATCCTCCTCGGTCCAGTTCATCCCCAGCATCAGGGCGTCGACCTGCGCCCACATGTCCCTGACCTTGCTGCATTTCTGCTCGGTCATAGCGTTCACTCCTCTGTGCGTGACGGCAGGGCCGGGCTCAGGCCGTGCGAACCGACGGGAGGGGCACCTCGGCGTCCTTGGCGACGCGCCCGGTCGTCTTGGCGGGCAGGCTCAGGGTCAGCAGATAGCCGGCGACCAGCATGGCGACCAGGAAGTAGATGCCGGCGTCGTAGCTGTCGAAGGAGGACCGGAACCAGCCCACCGCGAAGGGCCCGATGAAGCCGCCGAGGTTGCCGATGGCGTTGATGACGCCGCGGGCGCCGCCGGCGACCTCGGCCGGGAACAGGATCGGCGGCATCGTCCAGAAGATGCTCGACGCCGACTGCATGAAGAGGCCGCAGGCGACGAGGAAGCCGAAGGACACCCAGACGTTCTCCTTGAGCAGCGTCGACAGGAGGAAGCAGGCGGCGAAGGCGATGATCGGGATCGCCGTGTAGCGCCGCCGGTTCATCGTCCGGTCGGAGAGCTGGGCGAAGGCGTAGAGGCCGAAGATCATGGCGATGTACGGGAACATGGACAGGAAGCCGATGCCCGTCATGCCGGTGTTGGTCAGCTCCTTGAGCAGCGTCGGCAGCCACATCGCGAAGCCGTAGATGCCGACCTGGTAGCAGAAGTACAGCAGGATCAGCTTCCACAGGTTGACGTCCCGGAAGAGCTCGGAATAGGACGCCTGCGCCGGTCCGGCCGACTTCAGGGCGGCCTGCTCCTCGCGCAGGCGGCTCATGATGTAGGTCTTCTCCTCTTCGGAGATCCACTTGGCCTTTTCGGGGCTGTCGCTGATCAGCGGCCACCACACCAGGATCAGCAGGAGGGAGAGGGCGCCTTCCGCGATGAACACCCAGCGCCACCCGAAGGAGCTGATGATCCAGCCCGACAGCGGACCGGTGATGATCGAGGCGATGGCGATGTTCATGATGAAGTAGGCGTTCGCCCGGCCGCGCTCCTCGTTGGGGAACCAGTGGCTGAGGATCACCAGCATGGCCGGCCACACGCCGCCTTCGGCGACGCCGATGAGGAAGCGGATGACCAGCAGCTGCCACGCCGTCTCGACGAAGCCGCAGAGGATCGACAGGCCGCCCCAGGCGAAGATCGACGCGCCGATGAACATCTTGGCGCTGCGATGCTCGGCCCAGTGGCCGGCCGGGGCCTGCAGGACGACGTAGCCGACGAAGAAGATGCCGGCCGCCAGCCCCGACATGGAGGCGGTCATGGACAGGCTCTCGTTCATGCCGCCGGCCATGGCGAAGCCGATGTTGGTGCGGTCCATGAAGGAGAAGATGTAGACGAGGATCGCTGGCGGGATGATCCGCCACCAGCGGGCGGACGGGATGCCCGACGTTGTTGCAGCACTCATGGTGTTTTCCTCCTGACGCCGCCGTCGTGCGACGGTGCGTCGCTTGGCATTCTTCGCATGCAGGGGGCCGTTCCGCGCCCGGGAGGCGCGGAGGACCCGTGCGGTCAGATCGTTCGACGATGCTCGGTGGTTCGGCGGACCGCCTCGCGGCGGCCGGCCGGAGGCTACGGTCGCCGTCCGGCCGGTGCGCCGGCCAGGACGCCCGCCCGGACGAGGAGACCGGCGAGCGCCTCCTTGACCTCCTCGGACGGCTTGGTGAACGGCGGGACGACCGCCGTGGAGATCGGCGATCCGGTCATGCGGACCGCCTCCTTGATGACGCCGGCGAACGGCGTGTCCAGGGTGTAGATGCCGGACAGGACGGCGAGCCGCTGCAGGAGCACCGCGATGCGGGCGCAGTCGCCCTCGCGGAAGGCCTCGTAGAGCCCGCAGGTGATCTCGGGAGCGAAGTTGGAGGAGGCGGGGATCGCCCCGTCGCCGCCCAGCATCAGGGTGTTGATCAGGTATTCGTCGTAGCCGGCGAAGACGAGGAAGTCGGGGCGCGCCGCCTTGACCTCGGTGATCAGCCGCCGGGTGTGGCTGGCGCAGTCGACGGTGTCCTTGATGCCGACGATGTTCGGGCAGTCGCGGGCGAGGCGGCCGACCAGCTCGACCGACAGCTCCTGACCGGTCATGCCCGGGAAATTGTAGAGCAGAACCGGCAGCTCCAGCGCCTCGGCGATCGTGCGGTAATGGGCGTACAGCCGCTCCTCGGTGAGGGGGGCGTAATAGGGGTTCACGACGATGACGCCGTCGGCGCCGATCGACCGGGCGTGACGGCCCAGCTCGATGACCTCGGCGGTGGCGCAGGCGGCGATGCCGACGATGGCGGGCCGGCGCCCGTCGACCCGTGACACGCAGAACTCGGCGATCCTCTTCCGCTCCTCCGTCGGGATCTGGAAGAACTCGCCGGCGCTGCCGAGGAACAGCAGGCCGTCGACCTTGCTGTCCAGCAGACGGTCGATCAGCACCGCCATGCCGGCCGGATCGAACCGGCCGTCGTCCTGCACGATGGTGAGGACGGGGGTGATGACGCCGTGGAACAAACCGAGGGGCATGGGGGGGGCTCTCTTCCGGCTGAAGTTCCGTATATGGAACTTGTGTTCTGTATGTGGGAATGCTATCAATGAACGGCCGGCAGATCAAGGAACGCCGGCGGCCGGCGAAGACGCCAGGAGCCTTGCCGCCGGCCGATTTCCGGCCGCCGCGAGGGGGGTGCGTCGGATGGCCGCGCCGCGGCGCCCGGCCGCGACACGGGAACGAGCGTGCATGTGGAGCGTGGAATGACGGACGTCGAAGGGTTGGAAGAGGCGGCCCGCGAGAAGTCGGCGGCGCCGGCGCTGACCAAGGGGTTCGCGATCATGGAGCTGATCGCCAGCGAGCCCGGCCTCAAGTTCGCGGCGATCCGCACCCGGCTGGGCCTGCCCAACAGCAGTTGCCATCACCTGATCAACACGCTGTGCCAGTGCGGCGCGCTGCAGATGGGCGAGGATCGCGGCTACGTCCTCGGGCTGCGCCTGCTGGAGCTGGGGGCCATCGCCGCCAGCCAGCGCCCGATCGAACACCAGTCCCTGCCGCAGATCCGCCGCCTGGCCCACGACGTCCAGCTCACCTGCCACCTCGGCGTCCTGGAAGGCCACGCGCCGATCTACCTGCTCAAGGTCGAGGGGCAGCGCGAGATCCGCGTCAACACGTGGGTGGGCAAGCGGCTGTCGCTGCACAGCTCGTCGCTGGGCAAGGCGCTGCTGGCGTGGCTGCCGGAGGCCGAGCTGGACGACAAGCTCCGCCACGTCGACTGGACGCGCCGGGGCCCCAACACCCTGACCGATCCCGCCCGCTTCAAGGCGCATCTGGCCGAGGTCCGCGCGCGCGGCTGGGCGTTGGACGACGAGGAGGACCTCGCCAACATCCGCTGCGTCGCCGCGCCCATCCGGGACATGCGGGGCCGCGTGGTCGCCGCCATCAGCGCCGTCGGCACGGTGCTCGACATCGACGTCGCCCATCTCGACGACCTCGTCGCCAAGGTGTGCGCCACCGCGCAGGAGATCTCCCGCGAGCTCGGCTACCGCGGCGACGGCACCGGACCCGGGCGCGTGTAGGAATCCGGGCGACTCGGCGCGTTCATCATCGGCCCGTCACCGGGCGGCGCCCGTCGCGGGCGTCGCGCAGCAGGGTCGCGACCGCGTCGGCATCGAAGCTCCGCGGGTTCGGGTAGGGTGCCACGGTCGCCTGCCGGGCGGCGGCGGCGGCGCCCTCCGCGGGGAAGCCGAGGTCGGCCAGCCGCATGGCGGCGCCGCAGCGCCGCAGCAGGTCGAACAGCCCCCCGGCCACGTCGCCGGCGGCGTCGGCGAGGCCCAGGGCCGCCAGCCGCTCCATCAGCCGCGGCAGCGCCCGGCCGTTGTAGGCGACGACGTGGGGCAGGACGGCGGCGTGGGTCTCCGCGTGGGGAAGGGCGTACAGGCCGCCCAAGGTGTGGCACAGCTTGTGGTGCAGGGCCATCGAGGTGGACCCCAGCACCGCACCGCCGAGCCAGGCGCCGTACAGCAGGCCGTCCGCGGCGGCGGCGGCATCGCCCGTGTCGGCGATCGAGCGCAGGCCGCGGACCAGCGCCCGCAGCCCTTCCTCGGCCATCAGCTCGTCGATGGGGTTGCGGTCGTGCGCCCACAGCGCCTCGACGCAGTGGGCCAGCGCGTTGGCCGCCGAGACGACCGCGACGGGAAGGCGCAGGTCGCGCAGCAGGTCGGGGTCGTAGACCACCAGCCGCGGGCGGACGGCCTCGTCGCGCTGGGTGGTCTTCACGCCGTCCCGCGTCATGCCGAGGATCGGCGTCATCTCCGAGCCGGCGTAGGTGGTGGGCAGCGCCAGCAGCGGCAGCCGCCGGAGGAGCGCCACCGCCTTGCCGACGCCGATGGCGGAGCCGCCGCCGACCGCGAGGACACCGTCGGCGGCGACCGCGTCCGCCGCCTCGGCGGCGGCGACGGCCACCTCGTGGGGAACATGCTGGACGGCGACGTCGAAGCGGCCGGCACAGGCGGCGCCCAGGTTTCGCGCGGCCGTCCCGGCGACCGCCGCGAGGCGCGGCATGCTGACCAGGAGCACCCGCCGGCAGCCGACGGCCGCCGCCTCCTCGGCGAGGCGCGCGGCCGCCCCGCACCCGAACACGACCCGCTGCGGCGCCGTGCTGTGCACGAAGCGGAGGCCGGCGGGCCCCTCGCCCGCGTGGCGGTGTTCGTCCATGCTCCTCTCCCCCCTCCTCCGGCGCCACGGCGGCGCGCACCGACACCAGAGACGACATCGACCGGCCGGAAGGCAAGGCACCGGAGGGCCGTGCCGCCGCCCCGACCGCGGCCGCGCCCTTGCGCGAACCATGGACAAGGACACGCGTCGGCTTCATTTGCCATAAAGGCGACCGGTTTACCGGGTGTTGACAAAGAACTTGTTCTCCGATCACGATAAGGGAGTTCGAAACCGGCTCCCTGGCGTGTGAGCGATGGACGCTGTTTCACGAAGTGCGGGTCGCGGCCGGGCCGCGCTGTCGGCCCTCGGCTATCCCGCCGGCGACGACGTGCCGCTGCGTCGCTCCGGAGCCACCTTTCCCGACGGCGGCCAGTTCGGCGTCGAGATCCCGGCGATCAACAGCTTCCGCCAGCTCAAGGCGACCATCGCCGCCCTGCGGGACCAGGAGGTCTACTGCACCCGGTTCGACGAGACGCACGGATCGTTCCTGCTGTCGAACGCCGAGATCGGCGACATGCTCGCCCTCTGCCACGAACACGGCTACGGCCTGGTGATCGGCCTCGGACCGCGCCCGGAATACGACGTGAAGGCGACCTTCTACCGCACGCCCTTCGGCTTGGAGATGGGCCGCCAGATCAACAACCTCGACGCCTTCGCCCAGGCCGTCGACGAGGCGCTGCGGCTGTGCGACCTCGGCTGCCGCGGCATCACCGTGTACGACGTGGGCGTCCTCAAGGTGCTCGGCCAGTTGCGCGCCGGCGGCACGCTGCCGGCCGACCTGGTGCTGAAGACCTCCTCCCACTGCATGGCGACCAACCCGGCGATCGCGGCGATCTTCGCCGAATGCGGCGCCGACGCGATCACCACCACCCACGACCTGGGGCTGCCGGTCCTGCAGGCCATGCGGGACGCGGCTCCGTCCGCCGTGCTCGACGTTCCGACCGACGTCTATCTCGCCAAGGGCGGCTTCATCCGCTGGTTCGAACTGGCCGAGCTGGCCCAGATCGCCGCGCCCATGTTCCTGAAGATGGGCGCCAGCGTGCAGAGCCACCCCTACGACAGCGTCAAGCCGGAGGCGGCGGCGGACCGCATCGCCCGCGTCCGCGTCGGCTTGGAGTATTTCATGGCGCACGCGCCGTCCGACCTGAGGCCGATCGCGGCAACCGACCGTTTCGCCTGCCGGCCGGTGCTGCCGACGGCGCGATGAGGGCGAGGGGATGGGCGCGGCCGTGTCCACCCCGTGCGGCGCCGCCGCGGTGATCGCCACCGACATCCGCGACCGCGCCGCCGCTCCGCTCGACGCCGGGGCGCGCCGCGGCATCGTCCGTGACCTCGTGGCGGCCATGCCGACCTACGGGGTCGCCGGCTATTTCCGCACCAAGGCGGACCTGCTCGACCCGCAGGACGTCACGGTGATCGCCCGGGACCGTCGGAGCGGCGCCTGCATCGGCCTGGCGGTGGCCGGCTGGCCGGCGGGCGGCCCGGCGCGGTTCCTGCACGTCAAGACCATGCTCCTCGGCGAGGCGTGGCACCGCGGCGCGCTGCTGCGCGCGGTGTGGCGGGCGCTGTTCATCGGGCTGCTGCGCGACGGCGCGGCCTTCCCGCCGGTCATCGCCCTGAAGACGTACAACCCCAAGTCCTTTTCCGCCATGCGCGCCTTCGCCCACGTCCCCGACACCGCCATCTTTCCGGCCGTCGGCCCGGCGCCCTTCCCCGCGTCCCTGCTGCCGACGGTGCGCGGCATCGCCGCGACGCTGGCGCCGGGCCGCGCCTTCGACGAGCGCACCGGCGTGATCGCCGGCGCCGCCGACGGCGTCACCGGCTTCTATCCGGCCCTGCCGATCTGCGGCAAGAGCGCCGTCGACGAGCATTTCCGCAGCCATCTGACCGCCGACGACCGGTTGCTCGCCTGCCTCTTCGCGCGTTCGCCGCGGGCCGGCGAGCGGATCTTGCGGGCCTTCGGCGTTCCCGTGGACCCCGTCAGGGAGGGCGACGACATGGCGCTGGTTCCGTCGTGACGCTGGCGGTGGTCGCCGGCCCCATGGCCATCGCCTGGATCGATCCCCTGACCCGGGCGACGGCGGGCGACTGGGACTTCGTGGCCTTCGATCCGGCGCGGCCCGACCCTGCGGCCATGGCGGCGGCGACGGCGGCCATCACGCCGTCGTTCGACGCGCGCTGGCCGGCGGCCCCGGCGCTGCGCCTGATCCAGGTGCCGCTCGTCGGCGTCGACCAGATCGATTGGGCCGCCGTGCCGGACGGCGTCGCCGTCTGCCACGTGACCGGCCACGACGTCGCGGTGGCGGAGTACGTCGTCCTGGCCATGCTGGCGGCGGCCCGGGATTTCGTCGGATGCGTCGCCGACTTCACCGCCGGCTCCTGGGCCCGGGGCAGCCGCGCCGGCGGGCCGCTGCGCCGCGAGCTGGCCGGCGCCACCCTCGGCCTGATCGGTCTCGGCGGCATCGGCCGCGCCGTCGCCGAACGCGCCGCGGCCCTGGGCATGCGGGTGGTCGCCTGCAACCGCAGCACGGACGCGGCGGCGGCCGGGGTGGCCGATCTGCGTCCGCTGTCCGAGATCGCCGCGGTGGTCGGCGAGGCGGACTTCATCGTCGTCGCCATCGCCCTGACCGAGGCCACGCGCGGCCTGATCGACGCGCGGGTGCTGGCCGCGGCGAAGCCGACGGCGACGCTGATCAACGTCGCCCGCGGCGACTGCGTCGACGAGGCCGCGCTGTACGAGGCGTGCCGGGACGGCCGCCTCGGCGCGGCGGTGCTCGACGTCTGGTACCGCTATCCCTCGGCCGGCGATCCGGACCCGGCACCCTCGCGCTACCCGTTCGCGGATCTGCCGAACGTGACGATGACGCCGCACGTCTCGGCCTGGACGACGGGCACCGTCGACCGCCGCGTGGCGCAGATCGCCGAGAACCTGCGGCGGCTGCGGGAGGGGCTGCCGCTGCGGTTCCGCCTCGGCCCGCCGGCGCGGGAGACGCCGCCATGGTGACGCCGACGCCGCCCGCACGAGGCCGTCCGGCCGCCGTGGCGAACGACGGCGACGGCCGCCGGGATCGCCAAGCGCCCCATCCGTGGTTGCTGGACGAGCCGCTCGGCCACACCCTGGCCAGCGAACGGGCATGGCTCGATTGGCGCTGGCTGACGACGGTCGACACCAAGGTCCGCTATTACGGCGGCGAGAGCTATTTCCGCGAGTCCCTCGCCGATGCCGGGCTGGTGCTCGGTGACGGTGCCGTCCGTCTGCTGCAGGAGCTGACCGTCCTGGTGTTCAAGCCGGACGCGGTCGTCGGGCGGCGCATCCCCGTCGCCCTGGAGTTCCTGCACCGCCGCGGCTTCACCCCGCTGTTCGCCCGCCCCTTCGCCTACGGGCGGCTGCACCTGCGCGAGGACTGGCGCTTCCAGCTGAACCAGCTGACCCTCGACCGCATGCGCCTGAACACGCTGCTCGCCGGCATGAGCCCGTCCCTGATGGTCGTCCTGCGCGACGAGACGCCGCCGGAGCACCGGCGGGTGCCGGCGTCGGTGCGTCTGCAGATGCTCAAGGGTCCGTCGCATCCCGAACGGCAGACGGCCGAGCACCTGCGCTTCGCCCTGCGGTCCTGGAGCCGGCTGCTGAAGTTCGTCCATGCGCCCGACGAACCGGCCGACCTGGTGCGCGAGATCGGCATCCTGTTCGACGGCGACGACCGCCGGGCGCTCTACGCCGCCATGGCGGCGGCGCGCCGGGCGGACACGCCGGCCGGTCCCGACGCGGCGATCGCCGATCTGCACGCCCGCCATCCCGCCCACGACCTCGACCACGGCCACGCCGTCGCGCGCCTCGCCGCCGACCTTCGCGACCGCGCCGCCCGCGACCCCGCCCTCGACGGGCTGCACCGCCGCTTCGAGAGCGCGCTGGCGGCCTGCGCGGCCGGGCGCACCCTGGCGTGGATGCCGTTCGAGCGCGACCTGGCCGCGGCCGGCGTGCCGCTCACCTGGGACCATCTGGTGCTGGCGGCGGCCACCATCCAGCACAGCTTCGACGGCGAGGCTCCCTTCGTTCCGAGCGACGGCACGGCGGGATGGCTGGCCGGCCGCGGGCGCCTGGCATGACCGCCCCGCCGCCCCCCGGGGAGCACGCCGTGCCCGGCCCCGATCCCGCCGCCGGGCCGGCCGGCGCCGCCCGCCTGTGCCGCCGCTTGGTGGTCGGCATCACCGGCGCCGTCGCCGCCAGCTGGATGCCGCCCAAGCTGCAGGTCCTGCGCACCCTGGTGGCCGACGAGGTGCACGTGGTGATGACGCGGGGGGCGCTACGCTTCCTGACGCCGCTGGCGGCGGCGGCGACCAGCGGGCAGCCGGCCCTGACCGACGCCGACGGGTGGCAGGACCACCGCGTTCCCCACATCGCCCTGGCCCAGTCGGCCGACATCGTCCTGGTCATGCCGGCGACGGCGCGCATCCTCGCCAGCTGCGCCCACGCGGCGTGCGACGATTTCCTGTCGACGCTGATCTGCGCGACCCCGGAGGCCACGCCCGTGGTGTTCGTGCCGAGCATGAACGAGACCATGTGGCGCAACCGTCTGGTGGCGCGCAACGTCGCCATCCTGCGCGACGCCGGCCGCCATGTGGTCGAGCCGGTCGACGGCACCGAGGTGGCGACCGGTCAGGTGGCGTTCGGCGGCATGATCGACATGCCCTCCCTGTACGGCGTCCTCGCCACCATCCTCGCCGGAGCCACCTCATGCGGCCGGTGACGACAGCACGTGGGTGCACCAGCGTTCGATCACCTCGGCGGTGGCCGCGGGGGGATCGTCGAACAGGGACAGCGCGAAGCGCCGGCCGAGGGCCTTGTGCGGCTCCGCCCGCAGATAGGGCACCGGCACCTTCCCGTCGATCCGCCCGAGCATGAAGAGGGCGAGGTAGCGCACCACCCGCCGGTCGAGCTCGTCCCGGTCGGTGAAGGTCGCACCCGACAGATAGGCGGTGACGAAGGCCACGCCGAGGTCGCGATAGCCGCGGGCGCGGTCGGGCCGGACCAGGCTCTTGAGGCAGAGCTGCGCCAGGAAGAAGGCGGGATCGAACGCCGGCTCGCCGAGGCAGGCGCATTCGGCGTCGAGGAGGACCGGGCCGCCGGGCCCGACGAGAACGTTCTTCGGGCTGACGTCGCCGTGAATGACGACCGTATCGGCGCGCAGCAGCTCCTCGGCGAGCCGCCGGATACGGTCGGCCACGGCGGGATGGGCCGCGGCCACGGCGTCGAAATAGGGATCGATGCGGGTCCCCATCAGGATGTCCCGGGCCTGGAACGGCGCCCGCAGCCGGTCGTCCGCCGCGAACAGCCCATGCGCCGCGGCGAGGCCGGCGCCGAGCCGCCGGCCGGCGTCCACGTCACACCGGCCGGCGAGCAGGACCTCGCGCCAGTTGGCAAGCCGCCCCTCGTCCAGCCATTCCATGAACAGCATGTGGAACGCCTCGACGTAGCCGACGACGCGCGGCGCGAACCCCGGGCGATGGTCGGCCATGCAGTCGAGCCACCGCGCCTCCATGGCGCCGCGCCGCGGATCGGCGCGCCATTCCATGGCGACCCGCAGCCGGGCCAGCGGCCGCTTGGCGACGATTCGCCGCCCCGACGCCAGATGGCAGCGCCAGACGTCCGACGAGACGCCGCCGGAAAGCCGTTCGAAGGCGGCGATGGGATCGCCGGCACCGCCGAGACGCGCCCACGCTCCGTCCAGGCACGCCCGCTCCTCGGCCGCCCGCTCCCCGGACGGCGTCTCCCCGGACGGCGTCTCCCCGGACGGGGTCTCCGCCGTCGCACCGCCGCCGTCCGCACGCCCCGGGTCCGCCATGCGAGGCCTCCTCCGCTGACGCCGCCGGTCCGCCGGGACCGCCGGTTCACACGGCACTGCCGCCGGGAACGGCGACCAACGGTTCGGGCCGCTTGGCGACGACCCGGCCGTGCAGTTCGACGAAGAACATCACGAACAGCTCGTAGACGCTCCGGAGGTGGGTGACGATCCGTGCCACGTCGTCCTCGGAGCGGATGAAGGAGCTGAGGACGTCCCAGACGAAATCGACGTGATCGTCCTCGCGGTCGTGCGCGACATGGGCGCGCGATCCCTTGACGGCCGCCGCACCGACCGTCCGCTCGACGTTGTCGAGCCAGCGCCCCTGGGTGCGGGACGCGGTGTATTCGATGAAATAGCTGCTGCTCAACGACGCCAGCGGCACGCCCTCATGCTCCAGGCCATAGTAGAAATAGCCTTGCAGCAGCTTCGTCGCGAACAGCGGCTCGGTCCCGTAGACCTCCTGGCGCGTCATCCCGAGGCGCTCCAGATCGGCCAGGAACAGGCCGTCGTGCAGCATCTCGTCCTCGGTGTACTGGCACCATTTCCTTGCGATCTGCGGGTTCGTCCTGGTGAAATAATGGATCGTCAGGGCGTCGATCACCCGCTTCATGCGCAGCCGCAGAATGATCTCCACGGTGAAGCGCTTGTAGTAGTCGACGTCGACGGGATTCGCCGTGGCGAGATGGGTGGCGTAGGGGACCTTGTCGTAGAACTCCCGGATCATCCCGTCGAGCAGGGCGTCGATCGTCGGCCGGGCCGCCTCGGCGACGGGATTGGGCGCGCCGGCCGGCTGGCCGGGATCGATGCCGAACGGCAGCCGCTTCGCATGGCCCTGCATGGCTCCCCCTTTCGGTGGAATAACCGCGACCGCGCACCGGCGGTCGCGACGCTTGGATGATCATCCACCATCTTCGCCAGAAAATCCATGATCCGGATCTCGCAGGCGCACCCCTCTTCGCCGGCGGCCATGGATTCCGCGCGCCGCCGCTCCGGGTCTCTCCCTAGGGACGAGCGGTCCTCCGGCCGCGGCCGCCGGCTTCCGGTTGAAGCGCCGGCGACCGGCCACTATCATCGCCGCATTCCCCGGACCCCGCTTGGTGTCCGGACAACCCAGGTGACGGCATGTCCATCCTGTTCGTCGACGGCGGGCGCAGTCTCAGCGGCGACATCATCCCATCCGCCAACAAGAACGCCATTCTTCCGATTCTGTGCGCCAGCCTGCTGTCGCGCCGGGAGATCGTCATCCGGAACGTTCCGGACATCACCGACGTCAACAAGGTCCTGGCGTTCTTTCGCAGCCTCGGCAGCACGGTCGACGTCGACTTCGCGTCGGGCCGCCTGCGGCTGCTGCACGACGGCCCCGACGCCGTCGCCCAGGTCCGGCTGCCGGACGGCATGCGTTCGTCGATCATGCTGGTGCCAGCGCTTCTGAAGCGCTACGGGCGGGTGGTCATCGAGGACGACGTCAAGGGCTGCACGCTGGGATCGCGGGAGATCGACCCGCACATCGCCGTGTTCAGGGCCTTCGGCGCCACCGTGGCGAAGACCTCCGCCGGCATCCTCGTGACCCTCGACGGACCGTTCCGCGCCAATCGCTTCTGGGCCGACTACCAGTCGGTCACGACGACCGAGAACTTCCTGCTCTGCGGTGCCTGCGCGAGCGGCGTGTCGGAGATCACCAACGCCGCCTCCGAGCCGCACGTCCAGGAATTCTGCGCCTTCCTGGAGCGGCTGGGCGTCGAGACCGTCGGCCGCGGCACCTCCAAGGTGAGCGTGCGCGGGACGTCCGAGGTCGGCGGCTGCACGTTCGAGCTGGCGGACGACTATCACGAGGTCGCCACCTTCCTGGCGCTCGGCGCCATCACCGGCGGCCACATCCGCGTGCGCAACTCAAGCGCCGAGCACTTTCCCCTGCTCGATCGCACCTTCCAGAAGTTCGGCGTCGAGATCCGCCACGAGGACGGATGGTCCTCCTCGCACGTGCCCGACGGGCTGCGGGTGCAGGGCTCCTTCACCCAGTACGTCCTTCCGAAGGTCGAGGCCGCCCCGTGGCCCTACATCCCGGTCGACCTGCTGCCGATCTTCGTCGCCCTCGGCCTGCGCGCCGAGGGCAGCATGATGTACTGGAACAAGGTCTATGAGGGGGCGTTCGGCTGGGTCGGCGAGCTGTCCAAGTTCGGCGCCCACACGCTGCTGTGCGATCCCCACCGTCTCGTCACCTTCGGCGGCAAGCCGCTGGCCCCGGCGACGGTGGAGTCCCCGTTCATCATCCGCGTCGCCCTCGCCCTGTTCATGGTCGCGGCCAGCATTCCCGGGCGCTCGCAGATCCACAACGCCACGCCGATCCGCCGGGCCCATCCGCGCTTCGTGGAAAAGCTCGCGACGCTCGGCGCGCGCGTCGAGTGGGCGCCCGGCGACTGAGCCGGCCCGCTCCAAATTCAAATGTTTGGAGCCGCCTGCGCTCACCCCCGGGCCGCCAGCCGTTCCGTCAGCGTTGCGAGGAGGGCGACGCCCTGGGTGGTCACCCGGTCGCGCCACACCGGGTCGTCCGGGGCGAAGGCGTCGCGCATCAGGCGGTGGGCCAGGTCGCGCGATTCCGGCGGCGGAGAGGCCTGGTTCCGGACCCAGTTGGAGACGCTCAGGGCGTGCAGGACCTCCGTCGCCGGGATCGTGCCGAACTCCATGACGACGCCGATGCTCGGACCGCCCCGCCGGGCCAGCGCGCCGGCGAGGGTGCCGGTCACCGCCGCCGACACCGACTGGGCCGAGCCGGCCGGCACCAGGTCCGGCCACACCGGACCGAGACCGAGGCCGTCCGGCGATTCCACGATGACCTGGCCCTGCCCCCGCGGACCGAGGCCGGTGTGCAGATCCACCAGGCACACCGCCCTGTCCGCCGGGACGGCACCGAGCACGCGTTCGAAAAGCGTGCGCGACCAGGTCGGCGCGCGACCGCCGAAGAACAGCCCGTCGGCCGCCTCGTACTGCCCCGCCGTGATCGCGCGCTGCACCGCGGGCATGCCGTCGCCGGCGATCCAGCGCAGCAGCGCGTCCTGGCGGCGCGCCATGGCTTCCGCCGACAGGTCCTCCAGCTCGATCGCCCGGCGGTGGGCGTGATAGGCATCGTTGGCCGGCAGCGGCCGGGCGAAGTCCACGAAATTGCGGTTGAGGTCGACGTTCCCTTCGGTCGTCCGGGTGTGCCAGGCGAAGCCGTAGGGGTTGAGAGCGTGGACCAGCACCGTGTGGACGTCCGGCGCCGCGGCCGCCCGGCGCAGCCACTCCGTCTGGATATCGGACCCCGGGCCGCCCTCGGCGCCATGGGTGCCGCTGACGACGATCAGGGTGGCGGCGGCGTCCTCGCGGCCGAGAACGGCGACGTCGACCGCCAGGTCCTCGCCGTCGGGGCCGACACCGTCGGGAAACGGGTGGGTTTCCAGCCGCGCACCGGCATCGCCGGCGGCGGCGCGAAAGGTGCGGCGGGCACCGTCGAAGCTCATGGCCCTCTCGCTTGTGCAGGTACGGATCACGCTTCTATATCATAGATACCGGCCGTCCCGACTCCTCGGAAACGAGACGATCATGAGAGAAACACCTGCGAAAGCGGCATCGCGCCGCGCATCGGGTGGCGGCGACGACCGCATCGCCGCCGTCACGGGTCGGCGCCTGTGGGATTCGCGCGGCCGGCCGACCCTGGAGATCGAGGTGCACTGCCGTGGCGGTGCCGTCGGGCGGGCCATCGCCGCGGCGGGCGAATCGCGCGGGCGCCGCGAGGCGCCGGAGCGACGCGACGGCGGTGCCGCGTTCGGCGGCCACGACGTGCGCCAGGCGCTGGCCGACGTGGCCCGGCGGGTCGATCCGGCGCTGCGCGGACGGCCGTGCGGCGACCAGGCCGCCATCGACGCGATCCTCGGCGATCTCGACCGCCGGGGAACCGAGCGGCTGGGCACCAACGTCACCACGACGACGTCGACCGCGGTCGCCTGCGCGGCGGCGCAGGCCCGCGGCGAGCCGCTGTTCCGCCGGCTCGCGGCCGACACGACCGCCGGAGATGCGCACGTCCGGCTGCCGGTGCCGGAGATCCAGATCTTCGGCGGCGGCGCCCACGCGCCGGGCAGCCTGGAGATCCAGGACTTCATGGTGGTGCCCTTGCGGGCGGCGTCGTTCGCCGAGGCGCTCGACCGCTGCGCCGAG
Organism: Azospirillum sp. ST 5-10; assembly: GCF_051225715.1. Taxonomy (NCBI): domain Bacteria; kingdom Pseudomonadati; phylum Pseudomonadota; class Alphaproteobacteria; order Rhodospirillales; family Azospirillaceae; genus Azospirillum; species Azospirillum sp. ST 5-10. The sequence continues at coordinate 264,959 of NZ_JBPJSP010000005.1, read as the reverse complement.
GTGTTCCGCGTCGCCGGCGACGCCCTCGCGCGGCGCGGCGCCTCCCGCGGCCTGGCCGACCAGGGCGGCTACTGGCCGGCGTTCGCGACGAACGAGGCCGCCCTGGAGGCGCTGACGGCGGCGATCGCCGCGGCCGGCCTCACCCCCATGGCCGACATGGCCATCGCGCTGGACGTCGGCGCGTCGACGTTCCGCCAGGCCGACGGCTATGTCGGCGCGACCTGGGGCGGCTGGTCGTCGACCGACGCCATGCTGGAGCGCCTTCAGGACTGGTGCCGCGACTTCCCCATCGGCTTCCTGGAAGACCCCCTGGCGCAGGACGACGCCGATGGCTTCCGTGCCCTGCACCGGGCGCTCGGAGACCGGGTGGTGGTGATCGGCGACGACTTCCTGACCACCGACGCCGCCGCGATCCGCCAGGCCGCGGCGGCGTCGGCGTGCGGCGGCGTCATCATCAAGCCCTACCAGGCCGGCTCCCTGACCGCCGCGCGGGCGGCGCTGGCGGCCGCCGAGAGCCACGGGCTGCTGCCGGTGCTGGCCGCCCGCTCCGGCGACAGCGAAGACGTCTGCGTGGCTCACCTCGCGGTCGGCTGGGCGGCGCCGATGGTCAAGATCGGCGGCATGGCCCGCTCGGAACGGGGCGCCAAGTTCAACGAGCTGCTGCGCATCGAGGAGGCGCTCGGCGCCGCCGCGACCTTGGCCCGGCCGGCGGTCGGCCCGTTCCGGACGGCCGGACCCTGACGGTGCCGGCCATCCGGACGGGCCCGGCCGCGGGCGGTCGGGGCACCGCCGATCAGCAGATCGGCATCAGCAGATCGACACCTGGGCGCCGACCTTGGCGAGCAGACCCAGGATGCCCTGGTCGTTGGCCTTGACCGTCATCTCCCGCCGGGCGCCGTCGTGCAGGCGGCCGGCCATCTTGACCAGCTCCAGAGAGCCGCCGCCTTCCAGCCGCGCGACGACCGCCTTGAGGTCCTCGTCGGAAATCCCGCCGACCCGGTAGAGCTTGGCGTCTTCCTTGCGCAGGCTCTCGACCTGGCGTTCGGTGAGCGGCACATGGCCGGGATAGAGCGACTGGTCCTTCGGCACGCCCTCGGGATCGGCCATGGAGCCGAGCCATTCCACCCGCTCCAGCGTGACCGACTTCGCACCCGCCAGCGCGGTGTAGGTCGCCTCGTCGACGACGGCGACCGCGTCGCCGCCCCCCGGCGCCGCCGCAAAGCGGTCGTTCTGCTCGGCGACCGCGCCCGCCGATCCGCCGGCGTCGGCGATCAGGCTGTTCAACTCCTTGGCGGAGACCCCGGCGGCTTGCACGAGGATGGGCGTCGAAGGCGTCATGGTCACTCTCCTCTGGGGTTGTGCCCGTCGGCCGTCAGAACGCGGGCTCGGGCCGGAAGGCGAAACGCGCGCGCCGGCGCGCCAGGAAGGGAAGGAAGTCGCCGACGTCGAGAGGGCTTCCCGCGGTGACGTCGCCGAGCTCGTCGGCGGTGCGGTCGCAGGCGCAGCCGCCCAGGCGCGCCATCGGCACGGCGCAGCCGTAGATGTCGGCCGCCGCCCCGAGCACGTAGCGCAGCGGCGCACAGAGGCCGCGCTGGTGCCAGCGCTCGAGCAGGCCGCTCCAGGCGATCGACGGCGCGTGGAGGGCGAGGAAGCGGACGACGTCGGCGACGATCTTCAGGCCGGCGCGCGCGCCGAGCAGCACGATGTCCGTGTAGGCCTTGTAGGACAGGTAGGCGAGCTGGACCTCGGGGACGAGATCCCGGCCGTTGGGCAGATCGGCCACCCCGAGATCCCGGGTCTCCAGGGGGAAGCGTCCGTCGGCCTCCAGCGCGTAATGGACCTCGACCGGCATGGGCACCAGCACGGAGTCGCCGGACCGGGCGACGCGGTTGCTGGACAGGCGGCGGCGCAGCGACGGCTCCACCAGTTCCACCGCCAGCATCCGCGTCAGCTTGGGCAGCTCATAGGCCGCGGGATCGTCGAGGCCGGGCCGCTCGTCGCCCGGCTCGAACCGTCCGGTGCGCTTGTTGAAGCGCCCCTGGGCGAAGCCGAGTTCGAGGAGCGCGGTGTAGACCGTCAAGGCGTCGGCCCGCGGGACGAGCACGTCGACGTCGTTGAACGGGCGGTCGCAGCGCCGCTCATAGTAGCGCGCGCAGGCGAATCCCTTGAGATAGGTCGGCCGGATCCCGAGCATCCCGAACAGCGCGTCGAGCTTCACCAGCTGGCCCAGCAGGACGTCCTGGACGAGGCCGATGGCCAGCAGCTCGCCGTCCAGGCGCGCCCGCTCGGCCGGCGGCAGCGCCTCCAGCAGGTCGAGCCGCCGCAACGCCGACTCCAGCAATCCGATCTGGTTGCGTTGATGGGACAGGGCGAGCAGCTCGCCCGGCTGCGCCGCCACCGCGCGCGCCAGAGCGTCGGCGAGCCAGCGCGGCGGCTCGGACCACGATCCGGCGAGGCCGATGCCGACGACGTCCAGATCGTCCATGGGTAGAAAAAGCTCGGCCATGTCGGTCGCTCCAAGCTTCTTCGCGAAGCTTACCGCAACCGTTCACGCATTCCAAGAGGCGGACGATTCAGCCGGCGGATATTCTGTTCGACTCCCTACCCCTTTGGAGAGAGTCGGGCCCGCGCCGGGATGCCGCCGTGGAAGGGCGGGTGCGGCGTCAGAGGGAGGGTGCGCCGCCGCCCGGGACGCGCTCGAACACCGGGCTGGGCGGCGTGTCCGGCTGTGCGAACGGCGGCCGCGACGGCTGCGACAGGAAGCAGTGGAGCGGCGCGAACAGCGGCGCCGGCAGGGCGTCGAAGCGCGCCCAAGCGATGTCGGTCGCCTTGGTGGGCTCCATGATGCGCGGCGACTGCCCGTCGGGCATGGCGACCGAGCAGAACAGGTTGACGAAGTACCGGCCGAGATCCGGGAACATGTCGTTGGTTGCCGGACCGATGCGGACGTCCTCGGCCCGCACGCCGACGCCGGTTTCCTCCAGGCACTCGCGCGCGCAGGCCTGCGAGATGGTTTCGCCGGAGTCGATCTTGCCGCCCGGCAGGGCCCAGCAGCCGGCGCCGTGCGAGCCGGCGCGGCGCATCATCAGGAAGCTGCCGTCGGCGCGCAGCAGAAACAGCGAGACGCCGGCGACCGGGTGCGGGGTGGTGGGGGCGGTCATGGTGGCTCGAGGGGAAGGCGGCCCCGCCCGGCCCCCTTGGCGGCGCCGAGGCAGGGCCGCCCGTGGCGGTCAGTTGGCCAGCGGCACGTTCTTGCCGTCGCGCCACTCGTAGAGCACGTAGGCCGGCTTGACCACGTCGCCCTTCTCGTCGAACTGCACCCGGCCGACGACGGTGTCGTACGTCCCGCCGTGCAGCGCCTCGGCGATCTTGGCACCGTCGGCGGCGCCCGCCTGCTGGATGCCCTGGGCGATGACCTGGACGGCCGCATAGGCGTAGAAGGCGAAGTTGCCCGGGTTCGGCAGGCCGGCCGCGGCGAACGAGGCGACGAGCTGCTGCGCCTCGGGGTTGCTGGCGGCGGCCGGGCTGTCGGTGTAGAGCGTGCCCTGGCCGGTGGCGCCGGTGATCGCCCAGAACTCGGAATCGTTGAGACCGTCGCCGGCGATGAACTGGGCCTGCAGACCGAGGTCGCGGGCCTGGCGGACGATCAGGCCGAGTTCGGGATGGTAGCCGCCGTAGTAGACCGCATCGACGTTCTTGGACTTGAGGTTGCTGACCAGAGCCGTGAAGTCCTTCTCGCCGGCGGTCACCGAACCGCGGAAGGCGACGGGCACGCCCGCCTGCTCCAGGGTGGCGGCGACGACGTCGGCCAGCCCCTTGCCGTAGGACTGCTTGTCGTCGATGACGGCGATGACCTTGTCCTTGTACCGCTCCGCCAGGAAGCGGCCGGACACCACGCCCTGCTGGTCGTCGCGCCCGCAGACGCGGAACACGGTGTCGTGGCCGCGGTCGGTCAGTGCCGGGTTGGTGGCGGTGGGCGTGACCATCACCACGCCTTCCTCGGCGTAGACCTCGGCGGCCGGGATCGTCGAGCCCGAGCAGAGATGGCCGGCCACGGCGACGATCCCCGCGGTGACGAAGCGGTTGGCCACGGCCACCGCCTGGCGCGGGTCGCAGGCGTCGTCACCGACCTCCAGAACCAGCTTCTGCCCGAGGACGCCGCCCCTGGCGTTGATGTCCTCGATCGCCTGCCGGGCGCCGTGCACCGTCTGCTCGCCGAGGGCGGCGACCGGACCGGAGGTGGCGGTCCCGAGGCCGATGGTGATGTCTGCGTGCGCCGTGCCGACGCCGGCCAGCAGCGCGATGGCGCTGACCAAGGGAATGCTGCGAGTCATCGATCTTTTCTCACTCTTCGCCGATCGAAGGTTTGCAGGGCATGAGCGGTCGTCGCCCGGCTGCGCCTTGGATGCAAACCGACAGTTCACGGACCGGCAGACTGGGTTCTTTCGTGAATGATCTTAAGAGGATTTACTGCGGATCTGCAATGTCAAGGGCGCACGCCGCTTCGGCAACTTTGTTTCGCGACACCGTCACAACCGATCCGGCAGCGTTCGTGCAGAAATGACTTCATCGCGGCGGATCACGGCGCGGCCCCGGGCGATTGCCGGCGACGCGATCCCGGCCGGCGGGAACCGGTCCGTCCCGATCCTCCATGCCGTGCGACGATTTCCCGCAGCACGGATGGGAGCGAAGCCCGTGCCGGCACGCCCCGCCCGGCCCCACGGCGCGCGGCGCGCGGCGCGCGGCGGCCGGGAGTTCCATCGAAGGAAGCGCGCCGCCCCCTGCCCCGCCTCAGTGGCGGAAGTGGCGCATGCCCGTGAACACCATGGCCAGCCCCTTCTCGTCGGCGGCGGCGATCACCTCGCCGTCGCGGATCGAGCCGCCGGGCTGGATCACCGCGGTGACGCCGGCCTCGGCCGCCGCCAGCAGGCCGTCGGCGAAGGGGAAGAAGGCGTCCGACGCCACCACCGAGCCGCGGGTCAGCGGCTCCGCCAGGCCGGCGGCGGTGGCCGCCTCGGCCGCCTTGATGGCGGCGATGCGGGCGCTGTCGACCCGGCTCATCTGGCCGGCGCCGATGCCGGCGGTGGCGCCGTCCTTGGCGTAGACGATGGCGTTCGACTTGACGTGCTTGGCGACGCGGAAGGCGAACAGCAGGTCGGCCAGCTCCCGGTCGGTCGGCGCGCGCTTGGTGACGACCTTGAGGTCGGCCGCCGCCACCCGGCCGGCGTCGCGGTTCTGCAGCAGGAAGCCGCCGGAGAGCTGCTTCACCATCATCCCCGGCTCGGCCGGGTCGGGCATGTCCTTGGTCAGCAGCACGCGCAGGTTCTTCTTGGACGCCAGCACGGCGCGCGCCGCGTCGTCGGCGTCGGGGGCGATCACCACCTCGGCGAACAGCTTGGCGACCTCGGCCGCGGTGTCGGCGTCGAGCGGCCGGTTCAGCGCGATGATGCCGCCGAAGGCGCTGACCGGGTCGCAGCGCAGCGCCAGCCGGTAGGCGTCGACCAGGCTGTCGCCCTCGGCGACGCCGCAGGGGTTGGCGTGCTTGATGATGGCCACCGCCGGGCGCTCGAACTCGGCGACCAGCTCGAAGGCGGCGTCCGTGTCGTTCAGGTTGTTGTAGGACAGCTCCTTGCCCTGGAGCTGGATCGCCGTGGCGACGCCGGGACGGGCGGCGCCGGTGACGTAGAAGGCGGCCTGCTGGTGCGGGTTCTCGCCGTAGCGCAGGGTCTGCGCCAGGGCGCCCGACAGCGTGTGGCGCGGCGGGAAGGTCTCGCCGAGCTGGCCGGCCAGCCACTGGGAGATGGCGGCGTCGTAGGCGGCGGTGCGGGCGTAGGCGCGTTGGGCGAGCGTGCGGCGCAGCGCCAGCGTGGTGCCGCCGTCGGTGCGCTCCAGCTCGGCCAGCAGGGCCTCGTAGTCGGCGGGGTCGGTGACCACGGCGACGAAGTCGTGGTTCTTGGCGGCGGCGCGGATCATCGCCGGCCCGCCGATGTCGACGTTCTCCACGCAGTCGTCGTAGGAGGCGCCCTTGGCCACCGTCGCCTCGAACGGGTAGAGGTTCACCACCACCAGGTCGATGCCGGGGATGTCGTGGGCCGCCATCGCCTCGGCGTGGTCGTCGCGGCGCGCCAGGATGCCGCCGTGGATGCGCGGGTGCAGCGTCTTCACCCGGCCGTCCATGATCTCGGGGAAGCCGGTGTGCGCCGACACCTCCTTCACCGGCACGCCGGCCTCGGCGAGGCGCTGCGCCGAGCCGCCGGTCGACAGGATCTCCACCCCGCGCGCCGCCAGCGCCTGGCCCAGGGCGACGAGGCCGGTCTTGTCGGACACGGAGATGAGGGCGCGGGCGATGCGGACGGTGTCGGGGGCGGTCATGGGGGGCTTCCTGGCTCGTGCGGACTCCTCCGCCCCAGGCGGAGGGGGCCCGCGGTCGCCCCGGCTGGAGGCGGCCCGCGGTCGCCGGGGGTTTACCCCCCCTTGCGCTCGCGGCGCAAGGCCCATTTGACGGTGGCGCCGCGTGAATCGGCGTGCCCGGTGATGGTGACCTGGGTGGTCCGCCGCGGCTCGTCGCCGGCCCCGAGATAGACGCTCTCCGAGGTCTCCAGCAGCCCGCCGGTGGCGCGCAGCCGCCAGCCGGTGCCGCTGGGCAGGCGCAGCAGCACGGCGGCGCCGTCGGACACCGCCTCCACCGTCACCGCGGGATGGAGGTGGAAGCGGGCGACGAAGGCCTGCGGCGCCGGCTCGGCCCCCAGCACCGGCTCGAGCGTGTCCTCGCCGCGCAGGTCCTCGCCGTTCTCGGCGAGGTAGACGCGGCGGCGGTGCAGATAGCCGAAGGCGCGGGCGTAGCCGTTGTGGGTGGCGACCACCAGCACCGCCCCGTCGGACTCCTGGCGCTCGCACCCGACGTGGCCGGGCCGGCGGCCGAGGCCGCCGGCCTCCAGCACCTCGGCCGAGTTGGTCTCGGCCATGGTCACCGTGGAATGGGCGGCGGTGGCGGCCAGCGCGGCGCGCCACGGGCCGGCCTGGGCGGAGTGGCTGCCGCAGTTGACGATCAGCCGCTCCTTGCCCACCGACACCTCAAGCGAGAGGGTGCCGGCGTGGGCGCGGTCGTCGAGGCCGGACGGCGCCGGCGCGCCGGTGTCCATCAGCACCAGGGTGCGCCCGGCGATCAGCCGCTCGAAGCCGGTGTGCGGCGCGCTCTTGAGCGGCCGGCCGCGGGCGTCGGCCTGGGCCAGCACCGCGTCGACCAGCGCCGGCTCCTCCTCGTCGCTGCCGTTGAACAGGGCGAGCCCGCCGTCGCCGTGGCGGAAGAAGCGCAGGGCCGGGGTCATGCGGTCGATGGCGTGCTGCAGGGACTCCGGCAGGTCGGCGCGGGCGGCGCGCAGCACGGCGCGCAGATCGACCAGGTCGCGCAGCACCTGGAGCTGCAGCGACGGGCTGCGCTCGACGTGGCCGCCGTCGGGCAGGATCTGGCGCGGCAGCTCGCGCTCCAGCAGGCGCAGCGCCTCGCTCCCCATCTTCTCGTGGCCGGGCAGGCAGAGGCCGCCGTAGGCCAGGCCCTTGACGGCGCCGAGCAGCGCCGCCCCCTGGAGCGGACCGGGCACGACGCGGGCGAGATGGCGGGTCTGGCGAGCCAGGCTGTCGAAGACGCGGGCGCGGAAATCGTCGTCGGCGCTGGCGCAGTAGAAGTCGTGCAGGCCGATCCAGTTGGCGATGCGCGCCGCCAGCACCGGCGGCGCCCAGCTCTGCGCGTTCCACGCCGCGTTGTCGTCGAGCCAGGAGCTCACCAGCGCCCGCGCCCGCCGCCGCGCCGCGTCGCCGCCGACCGCGCGCAGGTCGCGCAGCCATTCGAAGCCGTGCAGGCCGGCGATCCAGCGCCGGCCCGCCCCGGCCGGCAGCCACACCGGCTCGCCCGCCGGGCCGCCGGTCTCGGTGTGGCCGGCGAAGCGGTAGACGCCGGCGAGGAGCGCGTTCCCCTCCTCGATCCGGCCGGGCCACGGATCGGACGGCACGACGGCGAGCGCGGTCGGCGCCCGCCCGCCCAGCATGAGCTGATAGATCGGGTTGCCGTAGGCGATCTGGGCGACGCCATCGCGGAACCGGCCGAAGGTGTCGCGGCCCGAGGACATGGCTCTACCTCGCCGCGCCGACGGGAGGGTCGGCCGGGTCGCGGCGGCGATGGATGGGGGGACGGATCGACGGCATGTGCTGGTTCCTAACAAATTCCCGGCAAGCGCCGCAAGCCGGCGCCACGCGCCGACGGTTGCGTGTCAGTCACGCCGTCGCAATCTTGCAACAAAGAAGCCGTCGATGCCGCCGAGTTCGGCCAGCATCCCGGGCAGCGAACGGATCTCGCCGCGCGTGTTGATCGGCTCCGCCAGGCCGTCCAGCTCGGCCGGGACGATGGGCACGCGCTCGACCCGCGGGTCGGCCGCCAGCAGCCGGTCGACCTGCTCCTCGCCCTCCTCCGGCTGCAGCGAGCAGGTGCAGTAGACGAGCAGACCGCCCGGCCGCACCAGCTCCACCGCGTGGGCGAGCAGGCGGCCCTGGGCGCGCGCCAGCTTGGCGACGTCCTCCGCGGTCTTCAGGCGCTGCACGTCGGGGTGGCGGCGGATCGCGCCGGTGGCGGTGCAGGGGGCGTCCAGCAGCACCGCGTCGGCCGGCGCCGGCGGCTGCCAGGTGGCGGCGTCGGCAACCAGCGTCTCGGCCGACAGACGCAGGCGGGCGAGGTTCTCCGTCACCCGCTCCAGCCGGCGGGCCGAGCGGTCCAGCGCCACCACCGCGGCCCCGGCGGCGCAGAGCTGGGCGGTCTTGCCGCCGGGGGCGGCGCACAGGTCGTAGACGCGCCGGCCGCGGAGGTCGCCCATCACCTTGGCGGGCAGCGAGGCGGCGAGGTCCTGCACCCACCAGGCCCCTTCGGCGAAGCCCGGCAGCTCGGCGACGGCGCCGCCGGCCGGGCGGCGCAGCGTGCCGGTGGGCAGCACGGTGGCGTCGAGGCGCGCCGCCCAGCCCTGCGGGTCCTCGCGCACGCTGAGGTCGAGCGGCGCCTCGCCCAGGTGGGCCTCCACCATGGCGCGGGTGCGCGCGGTGCCGTAGGCCTGGCGCCACGCCAGCCACAGCCAGTCCGGGGTGTTGAGGCGGCCGGCGTCCTGGCCGGCGACGATCGCCTGCCCTTCACGCGCCAGCCGCCGCAACACGGCGTTCACCAGCCCCTTGTAGGGGTCGGCGCCGCGCTGCGCGGCCAGGGTCACCGCGGTGTCGACGGCGGCATGGGCGGGGGTGCCGAGGAACAGGAGCTGCGCCGCGCCCAGGCGCAGCAGGTCGAGGACGGCGCCCTTGGGCGGCCCCGGCTTGGCCAGCGCCGCGTCGACCGCGGCGTCGATCTGGCCCAGCCGGCGCAGCACGGTGGCCACCAGCAGCCGCACGAAGGCGCGGTCGCGCGCCTCCAGGCCGCCGAGCCCGGGGTGGGCGTCGAAGGCGTCGTCGAGGGGCAGGTTCTTGCGCAGCACGTCGCGCAGCAGGTCCAGCGCGACGGCCCGTGCGGCCAGGGTGGAGTCGGTCATGGAGGCGATGTAGCGCGGGGGCCGCCCGCTGTCGATGGGGATCGCACGACGGGGGCCGCGCCGCCGTCACGCCAGCAGGTCGCGGTACTCCCCGTGGCGGCGCATCCACAGCGCCGCGTAGCCGCAGATCGGCACCACCCGGCGGCCTTCGTCGCGGGCGATGCGCATGATGCCGTGCATCAGCCGGTCGGCCGCCCCGGTGCCGCGCAGGGGGACGGGCGCCTCGACGTAGGGGATGTGCAGTTCGCCCGGCTCGCGGCGGTAGCTGGCGAAGACGGTCATGCCGTCGATCTCCAGCTCGAAGCGGCGGCGGGCGGTGTTATCCGTGACCGGCTGGTCCATGCAATGCCTCGCTGAACGGGTCCTCGGTCCGCCAACCGGCGGCGGCGGCGAAGGTCACGCCACCTGGGCGGGCAACAGCAGGGCGCGCACCCGGGCGGCGAGCTGGTCGGGGGTGAAGGGCTTGGAGAGCACGGCGGCGTCCGCGGCGGCGCCCATCGAGGCCAGGGATTCCGGGCTGTAGCCCGAGGTCAGCAGGACGCGCATGCCGGGCCAGCGCTCGTGGATGCGCCGCGCCAGATCGAGGCCGCTGACGCCGTAGGGCATCACCACGTCGGAGACCACCACGTCGATCCCGGCCTGACGCTCCAGCACCTCCAGCGCGGCGGCGCCGTGGTCGGCGGTGAGCACCTCGAACCCCTCCTGCTTCAGCCCCTCGACGGTGGCGAGCAGGACCAGCGCGTTGTCCTCCACCACCAGCACGCGGATCGGCCGGTCGGCCAGCGGCACCGCCCGCGGCAGATCCGCCGGCGGCGTCGGCCGGCGCGTCGTGAGCGGCAGCCACAGGCGCAGGCAGGTGCCCCGCCCGACGCGGGACTCGATGTCGGCGGAGCCGCCGGACTGGCGGGCGAAGCCGTACACCATGGAGAGGCCGAGGCCCGTGCCCTTGCCGTCCTCCTTGGTGGTGAAGAACGGCTCGAAGGCGCGGGCCTGCACCTCGGCCGGCATGCCCTCGCCGGTGTCGCGGATCTCCACCGCGACCCGGCCGTCGCCGGCCCGCCGCGTGGCGATGGTCAGGGTGCCGCCGGTCGGCATGGCGTCGCGGGCGTTCACCACGGCGTTGAGCACCGCCAGCTCGAGCTGGACGGGATCCACCTCGACGAAGGCGCCCGGCGCCGCGAGGTCCCAGACCAGCGCGATGTCGGCGCGGATCGAGCGTTCCAGCAGGTCGCCCATGGCCCGCAGATGGGCGTCGAACGCGATCACCTCCGGGTTCACCGCCTCCTGGCGGGAGAAGGCGAGGAGCTGGCGGGTCAGCTTCTCCGCCCGCTGCAGGGCCGACTTGACGCCCTCGTGATAGGCGGTGCCGGCCTCCGGCACATGGCGGGCCAGCAGGTGCAGGTTGGTCTGCGCCGCGGTCAGCAGGTTGTTGAAGTCGTGGGCGACGCCGCCGGTGAGCTGGCCCAGCGCCTCCAGCTTCTGCGACTGGCGCAGCGCGCTCTCCAGGGCGGCGCGCTGGCGCACCTCGTCCGCCCACAGCCGCACCGTGGCGGCCTCGCTGCGCGCCCGGCGCAGCGCCGTCCAGGCCACCAGCACCAGGGCGAGCGTCGCCGGCAGGGCGAACACCCCGTAGATCGCCACGGTGCGCATCCAGTCGGCGACCACCGACGCGGTCGCCACGGCGTAGGTGACGTAGATCGGATAGTCGTCGAGCTTCTTGTAGCCGAAGATGCGCTCCACCCCGTCCATCTGGCCGTACACGCGGTAGAAGCCTTCCCGCGGGTCGTCGCGGATCGCCCGCAGCAGCCCGCTGTCCGGCCCCAGCATGAGCGCGCGGTCCTCGTCCACCGCGGGAAAGCGCACCAGCAGCGCGCCGTCGGCCCGCACCAGCCCCATGGATTCGTTCTCGCCCGAGGCGACGCGGCGGTAGAAGTCGACGAAGTACTGGGGGTAGACGGCCGACACCACGACCCCGTCGAACGTGCCGTCGGGGCTGGAGCGGCGGCGGCCGATGTTGAACTGCGCCATGCCGCTGATGCGTCCGCGGATCGGCGGGCTGACGACGTAGCCGAGGTCGCCGCCGCGCAGGAGGCGGTAGTACTCGCGGTCGCTCGCGTCGATCGGCTCCATCGGGAAGCGGCGGCTGGACGCCAGCAGGCGCCCCTGCGAATCGCCGACGCCGACGGAGCCCATCTGCGGCATGCCGGCGTTGACCGCCTGCAGGAACGCGTGCACCTCGGGGGACGTGGCGATCTCCCCCCAGCTCCTGCCGCGGAGGCGCTCGTCGACCCGGTCGAGCGCGCCCTCCAGCGTCTCCAGGACCTTCTCCGCGTGTTCCTGCAGCACCTGGGTGGTCTTGCGGATGTTGCGCTCGGTCTCGGCCAGGGCGAGGGCGTAGCTGTTCCACGCGATCAGGCCGAACAGCAGCACCGGGACGATCACCGACGCCGCGACCAGCAGCGCAAGCGCACGCACGGAGCCGACCGATCCGGTCGGCGGTTCGATCGTCCTGGAGGCCATGGCCCGCCGTTCGCAATGCCCGGTCACCCCGCCGTCGCCCCTGCGTCCGGCGGTCGGTGCATCCGGCCCACAGATCGGCCCTCGCCGGCCGAGGGTCAATATGTCCGAACCGCCGCTGCTATGCCGTCCCGGCTATGATCGGCGTCCTCACGGCGCGGCGCGCCGGCGCGCCGGACCGACGGCGCGGGCCAGGTTGTGCGCCGAGTTGACGAGCGCCACATGGGAGAACGCCTGCGGGAAGTTGCCCAGCATGCGGCGCGCCACGGGATCGTACTCCTCGGCCAGCAGTCCGACGTCGTTGGCCAGCCCGAGCAGCTGATCGAACAGCGCCCGCGCCTCGTCGTGGCGACCCAGCATGACCTTGGCGTCGACCAGCCAGAACGAGCAGGCGAGGAAGCAGCCCTCGCCGCGCGGCAGCCCGTCGATGGCGGGCTCGCTGGGATAGCGCGCGATCAGCCCGTCCTGCGACAGCTCGCGCTCGACCGCCTCCACCGTTCCGGCGACGCGCGGGTCGTCGGGCGGCAGGAAGCCCACCTGCGGGATCAGCAGCAGGGCCGCGTCGGTGTGCGGGGCGCCGTAGTACTGGACGAAGGTGTTGCGCCGCCGGTCGAAGCCCTTCTCGCAGATCTCGGCGTGGATGCGCGCCGCCAGGGCGCGCCAGCGCTCCACCGGCCCGTCGAGACCGAGGGTCTCCACCGTCTTGACCGCGCGGTCCATGGCGACCCACGCCATGATCTTGGAGTGGGTGAAGGGGCGTTGCGGGCCGCGCACCTCCCACAGGCCGTTGTCGTCCTCCTGCCAGATGTCTTCGAGATGGCGCAGCAGGGCCCGCTGCACCGTCCAGCCGTAGCCGTCCGCCGCCACCCCGCTGCGCCGGGCGAGGTGGAAGGCGTCCATGATCTCGCCGACCGCGTCGAGCTGGCATTGGGAGTAGGCGCCGTTGCCGATGCGCACCGGCCGGCTGCCGCCGAAGCCGGACAGCCAGGGCAGTTCCCGCTCGTCGAGCCGGCGCTCGCCGGCCAGCCCGTACATGATCTGAAGCTGGGAGGGCATGCCGGCCACCGCCCGCATCAGCCAGCCGCGCCACGCCTCGGCCTCCTCCCGGTAGCCCGAGATCAGCAGGGCATAGAGCGTGAAGGTGGCGTCGCGCACCCAGCAGTAGCGGTAGTCCCAGTTGCGCGGCCCGCCGATCTGCTCCGGCAGCGACGTCGTGGGGGCGGCGACGATGCCGCCGGTCGGTTCGTAGGTCAGCGCCTTCAGGGTGATGAGGGAGCGATGGACCTCGTCGCGCCACGGTCCCTCGTACTGGCACTGGGACGACCAGCGCCGCCACCACGCCTCGGTCTCCCGCAGCAGGTGGTGGGGGTCCTCGCGCTCCGGCTCCGGCCGGTGGGAGGGGTGCCAGGTCAGCGTGAAGGGCACGCTCTCCCCCTCCGCCACCGTGAAGTTCGCGACGGTGTGGAAGTCCTCGCCCTGCAGCGGGACCGGGGTGTGCAGATGGGCGGAGTCCGGGCCGGCCACCGCGACGATGCCGTCACGGGTGCGCCGCACCCAGGGCACGATGGAGCCGTAGTCGAAGCGGAACACGAGGTCGGTCGTCATGGCGACGCGCCCGCGCCGCCCCTCGACGAGGCGCACCAGGTCGGCACGGATGTCGCCCGTCTGCGGCGGCATCAGGTCGATCACCGCGACCGTGCCGTCGGCGGTCTCGAACTCGGTCTCCAGGATCAGCGTGCCGTCGCGGTAGCGGCGGCGCACCGCCCGCGCCCCGCCGGCCGGGCCGATGCGCCAGCGGCCGTTGTCGGCGTCGCCCAGCAGGCCGGCGAAGCAGGCCGGCGAGTCGAAGCGCGGCAGGCACATCCAGTCCACCGACCCGTCGCGCCCGACGAGCGCCGCGGTGTGGGTGTTGCCGACCAGCGCGTAATCCTCGATGCGTCGGTTCATGGAAAGGACAACGCCAGGGATCGCGCAGGTTCCCGAGCGGCCCGGCGGCACGGACGATTTCATCCGCGCCGGGCCAGCAGCGACAGGCCGGTGTCCGGGTCGGTCTCGCGCACCAGGTGGGCCGGCGTCTCCGTCACCATGACCTCCAGGGTCGGCCGCACCGCGGCCTCCAGCAGATGGCCCGCCACCGCCCTTCCGTCGCGCAGGCCCAGCACCAGGTGGAGGTGCAGCTTCGGCCGGCCCTCGAAGCAGGTGAGGTTGCCGACCAGGGCGGCGACCTCGGCCTGCTCCTCCACGGGAATGCGGACGTAGTCCTTCGCCGCCATGTCGAAGAAGCCGAGCACCGCGCGCGAGAAGGCGCCGACCGCGGTCAGGCCGGCGGCGGTCACGCCGTGCGCGCGGGCGAAGTCCTTCAGCCCGGCCATGGGATCGTCGCCCTCGCCGAAGACCACGGCGTAGGTGCGGGGGTTGGCGTCCTGCAGGACGGTGACCTTCATGATGTCCTCCGATGGGTGGAACCCAGGCCTTCGGCCAGCACCTCCGGCAGGGTGACGGCGCGGCGGCCGCCGCCGGGGGCGGTGAGGGCCTGGTTGATCTGTTCGCGGCAACTGAAGCCGTCGGCGACGACGAGGTCGGCGTCGGTACGCCGCAGCGTCGGCAGCAGCACCTGTTCGGCGATGGCCATGGAGAGTTCGTACTTGCGCGTCTCGTAGCCGAAGGCCCCGGCCATGCCGCAGCAGCCGCTGTCCAGCACGTCGGCGGCCACCCCGGCGCGCTCCAGCACCGCCCGGTCCGACGCCATGCCGACGACCGCCTTGTGGTGGCAGTGGCCGTGCACGACGGCGCTCCTGCCGACGTCGGGCCACGGCAGCTCAGCGCCGTAGCGGTCGAGGAACTCGGCGAAGGTCAGCGTGCGGCCGGCCAGCCGCTTCGCCTCGTCGTCGTCGGGAAACAGGTTCACCAGCTCGTCGCGGAACACGCTGAGGCAGCTCGGCTCCACCCCCACCACGACGGCGCCGGCGTCGAGGCGCGGCTTCAGCTCGGCCATGATGCGCGCGAGACGGCGCCTGGCCTCCTCCAGCCAGCCGAAATCGTACAGCGGCCGGCCGCAGCACAGGTTGCGCCGGGTGATCTCGACGGGGTGGCCGGTGGCGTTCAGCACCGCGTTGGCGGCCTCCAGCACCCACGGCGTGAAGTGGTTGTTGAAGCTGTCGGTCCACAGGATCACCGGCACCCGGCCCGGGCGGCCGTGGGCGGGACGGAAGCGGGGACGGAACGGCCGGTGGAAGGCCGGCACCGCCCGGTCGGGATGGATGCCGGCCACCCAGCGCGCCAGCCGGCCGACGCCGGGCGTCCTCACCACCGCGTTGGGCAGCCACGGCAGCGGGGCGAACAGGCGCGCCCACTGGTGGATGCGCCCCATGACGTAGCCGGCGCGCGGCTTGAACCGGCCCTCCAGGTGGTGGGCCAGGAACTCCGCCTTGTAGCTGGCCATGTCGACGTTGACGGGGCAGTCGCTCTTGCAGCCCTTGCAGGCGAGGCAGAGGTCGAGCGCCTCGTGCACCGCCGCGCTCCGCCAGCGGTCCTTGATCGGATCGCCCGCCATCATCTCCTGCAGGAGATGGGCGCGGCCGCGGGTGGAGTGCTTCTCCTCGCGGGTCGCCTTGAAGGACGGGCACATGGTGCCGCCGTACCCGGCGTGGCGCCGGCACTTGCCGACGCCGACGCAGCGCAGGGTGGCGCGGGCGAAGGAGCCCCCGTCCTCGGGAAAGCGGAACCAGGTGTCGACCTCGGGCGGACGGAAGCGCGTGCCCATGCGCAGGTGGCTGTCCAGCGGATAGGGATGGACGACCCGGCCGGGATTCATGCGGCCGGCGGGATCCCAGATCGCCTTGAAGCGCTCGAAGGCCGCGACGATGGCATCGCCGTACATGACGGGCAGCAGCTCGGCCCGCGCCAGCCCGTCGCCGTGCTCGCCCGACAGGCTGCCGTCGTAGCGCGCCACCAGCTCGGCCGCCTCCTGCATGAAGCGGCGGAAGCGGCGGATGTCCGCCTCGGTGTGCAGGCCGAAGTCGATGCGGGTGTGGACCAGCCCGTCCCCGAAATGGCCGTACATGGCCCCGTGCAGGTCGAAGCGGGCGTAGAGCGCCTTGAGGTCGCGGATGTAGTTGCCGAGGTCCTTGCGGTGGACGGCGGAATCCTCCCAGCCCGGCCAGGTGTCGCGTTTGGCGCCGGGAACGAAGGCGGTGGCTCCCAGCCCGGACTCGCGCACCGTCCACAGCGCCTCCTGCTCCTTCGGGCCGGCGTGCACCACCATGCCGCGGACGTGGGCGTTGCCCTTCAGATCCTCCTTCACCCGCCCGGCGGCGGCCACCGCCTCCTCCGTGGTGTCGCCGCCGAACTCGACGAGCAGCCAGTTGTCGCCGTCGGGCAGCAGCCGCACCTCGTCGGGGTGCAGCCCCTTCCGGCGCATGTTCTGCACCAGCCGCTCGTCGACGCCCTCCAGGCCGATCGGCCGGTGCTCCAGCAGGCGCGGCACGAAGTCGGCGGCGCAGGCGAGATCGTCGAAGCCGATGGCGAGCAGCACGCGCCTGGCGGGGTTCGGCACCAGGCGCACGGTGGCGTGCAGGACGGTGACACAGGTGCCCTCGGTGCCGACCAGCGCGCGCGCCACGTTGAAGCCGTTTTCCGGCAGCAGCTGGTTGAGCGGATAGCCGGAGACCCGGCGCGGGATGTCGGGGAAACGGCGGCGGATCTCGTCGGCGCAGCCGTCGCGCAGGTCGCGCAGGCCCGCATAGATCTCGCCGCGCCGCCCGCCCTCGGCGACGATGCGCTCCAGCTCACGGTCCGGCGTCGGGCCGACGGCGAGGCGCAGGCCGTCGTAGGTGACGACGTCGAGGGACTCCACGTTGTCGATGGTGAGCCCGGCCATCACCGCGTGCACGCCGCCGGAGTTGTTGCCGATCATGCCGCCCAGCGTGCAGTGGTCGTGGGTCGCCGGATCGGGCCCGAAGGTCAGCCCGTGGACCGCGGCGGCGCGGCGCAGGTCGTCGAGCACGCAGCCCGGCTCCACCGTGGCGGTCCGGCTGTCGGGGTCCAGCTCGACGATGCGGTTGCAGTGCTTGGAGCTGTCGATGACGACGGCGGTGTTGCAGGTCTGGCCGGCCAGCGCGGTGCCGCCGCCGCGGTGGACGATCGGCGCGCCGTGGCGGGCGCACACCGCCACGGCGTCGCGGATCGCCTCGACGTGACGCGGGATCACCAGGCCGATGGGCACCTGGCGGTAGTTGGAGGCGTCGGTGGCGTAGAGGGCCCGGCTGCCGGAGTCGAAGCGCACCTCGCCGTCGACGGCGCGGCGGAGGTCGGCGGCCAGGGCGTCGACGTCGATGTGGCGGGCGATGGTGTCGGGCATCCGGCCCTCTCGAAGCGGAACGGGGATGGCGGCGGCCAGCGGGCGGCGACGGCCCGTGGCGGCCGGTCGGGACTCGCCCCGTCAACCGGCCGGGACGGCGAAGCGTTGCCACCGCGACGCGGAAAAGGGGCGGATCCGGCCGGCGGCGGCCCGGCCGCCCTTGACCTACGGCCAGCCCTCTCCGACCATTGCGGGAATGGACAGCCGCCGCGCGCACCGCGTATAGCTGGTGGTCGATTGCTACAGTTCGACGCAAAATCCGAAAGAATCTTACCGACTGTTAACGCTTTGTTGGCGGCTTGCCGGCAAGCTGTCCGCTTCACCGATCGAGGGTCCGCGATGTCGACAGCGCACGGCTTCGGGTCGAATTCGCAGCGCAGCAAGCTGACCCAGAGCCAGCTCAACGTCATCCTCCTGCGTCACCAGGCCTTCCGGAAGAGCCAGCCGGGCGGTGCCCGCGCCAACCTCAAGATGCAGGATCTCTCGCACCTCGATCTCTCGGGGATCGATCTGTCGGACGCCGATCTGTCCGGGGCGAAGCTGTTCAGCGCCCGGCTGACCGGCGCCAATCTGCAGAACGCCAACCTCTACGCCGCCGACCTGCGGCTGGCCAACCTGGAGAAGGCCGATCTGCGGCGTGCCGACCTGCGCGGGGCGTGCCTGCGCGGCGCCATGCTGAGCGACGCCTGCCTGGTCGAGGTGGACCTGCGCGACGGCACGCTCCTGCACTACGGCGAGAACGGCGAGATGCGCGAGCACAGCTTCGACGGCGGCGTCATCACCGCCGAGCTGACGGCCGCCACCGTGCGCGGTGCCGACCTGTCGCGGGCCAAGCTGGCCAACGCCTTCGTCATGCAGACCGACCTCACCGACGCGGTGCTGCGCGGCACCAAGTTCATGCGCGCCAACCTGACCAACGCCAACATGACGGGCTGCGACCTCACCGACGCCGACCTGTCGGAGGCCAACCTGTCGGGCGTGCGCCTGTCGGGGGCGGTGATGACCGGCGCCGCCATCAACCGCGCCAACTTCACCAACGCCGTGCTGATCGGCGCGATCCTCGACGCCGCCCAGCTGCGCTCGCCCAACCTCGCCGGCGCGGTGATGGCGAAGGCGATGGACAATCCGGAAAAGGAGCTGCGCGACATCCTCGCCGCCCACGTCGCCTGGATCGACAGCGGCGGCAAGACGGGGCGGCGCGCCGACCTCTCGGCGCTCGACCTGTCCGGGCGCAACCTCGACGGCCTCAACCTGTCGGCCGCGGTCCTCCAGTGCATCACGCTGCGCGGCGCCTCGCTGGTCGGGGCGACCCTGGCCATCGCCGACCTGTCGCTGGCCGACCTGCGCAAGGTGAACTTCGCCGACGCCGATCTGCGCGGCGTCAATTTCGAGCGCGCCACCCTCTCCAGCGCGGACCTGACCGACGCCCGGCTCGGCCCGGTGCACATCCAGTCGATGAGCGGCCACGTCTGGCGCGCCAACCTGCAGCGCGCCCGCATGAGCATGGCGGTCCTGAGGAACGCCGATCTGCACAAGGCCAACATGACCGGGGCCAACCTGACCGGGGCCGACCTGCGCGGCGCCAATCTCACCGGCGCCGACCTCACCGGCGCCGACCTGACCGGGGCCGACCTCACCGGCGCCAACCTGGACGGCGCCCAGACCACCGACGCGCTCGGCCTGCCGGCGCCGGTGCAGGCCTGATCCTCCCGCGGCCCGTCACAGGGCGAAGCGCCGCTCCCGGAAGACGGCGACGCAGGCGTCGACCACCGCGCCGTCGTAGAGCGTGCCGCGGTGCCGCCGCACCTCGTCGAGCGCCGCGTCGATGCCGAGCGCCGGCCGGTAGGGGCGGTGGCAGGCCATCGCCTCGATGACGTCGGCGACGGCGATGATGCGCGCGCCCGGCAGGATCGCCTCCCCCGCCAGGCCCAGGGGATAGCCGGACCCGTCCATCCGCTCGTGGTGCTGGCGGACCAGCTCGGCCAGCGGCCAGGGCGCGTCCACCGGCCTGAGGATCTCGTACCCCGCCTCGGCGTGCGCCTTCACCAGCCCGTACTCGGCCGGGCTGAGGCGGCCGGGCCGCGTGAGGATCTCGGCGGGCACGGAGATCTTGCCGATGTCGTGGACGCCGGCGGCCATGGCGATGCCCTTGACGGCGTCCGCCGGGAGGCCGAGCGTCTCGGCGATGGCGCGGGCGAGGCCGGCGACGCGGCGCTGGTGGCCGGCGGTGTAGGGGTCGCGCAGCTCCACCGTGGCGGCGATCGCGGCGACCGTGCCTTCCAGGCTGCGCTCGAGCCGTTCGAGGTGGCCCAGGCGCTCGGCGCGCAGGCGCAGGACCGAGAGACCGAACGCGAGGTCGGCGGCCATCTCCTCCAGCAGCCGGATCTCCTCCGGGTCGAAACCGTCCGGGCCGGCGGCGGCGATGACGAGGCGGCCGAAGGGCATGCCCCCCTCGCCGGCCACCGGCAGGGACAGCAGCGCCGGCGCCGTCCCGCCGTCGGCGGCAGCGGCGGCCACGGCGAGGCGGGCGCGCCCTCCCTTCAGCTGCGGCGACGGCGGCAGGTCCGTCCAGGTGGCGCCGGGCGCCGCCGGGCGCCGACCGTGCGCCGCCCGCTCGGCCGCGGCGGCAGGCTCTCCGCGATCGTCCGCGACCACGCCGGCATAGGGATAGCCGCCGGCGTCGACGACGGCGCGGCACATCTCCTCCAGCAGCGCCGGCTCGCTCTCGGCGTGGATGATCGCCTGGTTGCCGGCGCTGAGCGCCTTCAGGGCGCGGTTGACCCGACGCAGCATCCCCTCCCGGCACCGCGCCTCGCGCTCCAGCGCGAGGCGGCGCGTGGCGTCGGCGAGGCTCAGGACGACGCCACGCCGCCCGTCGGCGCCGGCCACCGGCCGCAGCACCCAGTCCCAAACGGCGTCGGCGTGGCGGTGCAGCGGTCTGGCGTCGGCCTGCTGGTCGCGGCCGGTCGCCAGCGCCGCGTGGAACAGGCGCTCGACGTCGGGGTCGGGAGAGAGGTCGAAATGGCGGCGGCCGGGGAAATACGCCTCGCTGCGGCCGCAGGCCTCGGCGTAGAGGCGGTTGACCCGGACGTAGACGGCATCGGAATCGAGATGGGCGACCGGAATGGCAAGGCCGGCGAACAGCGTCTCCAGCACCGGCGTCTCCAGCACCCGCGCATCGCCGGCTGCGGCACCGGGCGGTGTGTCGGCGACGGTCACGGCAGCCTCCCGCACGGCCCCTGCATGCGTCTGCATAGCACCCGTGCCGCACCGGCGACAAGTGATGCGCGACAAGATGCGGCAGCCTGCACGCGGACGTCAGCCGCGGCGGCGCAGCAGGTAGAAGACGTAGCCGAAGCTGGCGCCGAAGCGCCGCCAGACGTCGATCTCCGCCGCTTCGGCGTCGAGCACGGCCTGCCACGCGGCGTCGCCGGGGTGGCGTTCGCGCCGCTCGGCGATGCGCTCCTCCAGCGGCCGGTAGTACTCGTCCCACCACGCCTCGCGCGGCAGGGCGAAGGTCTCCAGCACCGCGTAGCCGAGCCGTTCGGCGGCGGCGCGGTTGGCCGCCTCGCCGCGCATGGCGGGATAGGCGTCGCGCCAGAAGGCGGCGGCGCCGGCCGGCGGGGAGTCCGTCAGCCAGGTCAGCTCGCTGACGGCGGCCAGCCCGCCCGGCCGCAGCAGGCGGCGCCAGCGCTCCAGCCCGGCGTCGAAACCGGCGAGGTAGATGGAGCCCTCCGCCCACAGCAGGTCGAAGCGCCCCGCCGGCAGCGCGTCGGTCTCCAGCATGGAGCGCCGCTCCACCGACAGGCGGCGGCCGAGCCCGGCGTCGTCGATGCGGCGCTGCGCCTCGCCCAGGAACGGCGGGTGGATGTCGATGCCGGTGACCCGCCCGCCGGTGTCGCGGCCCAGCACCATCAGCGACCGGCCGGGGCCGCAGCCGATGTCGAGCGCCTCCGGCGCCTCGGGCAGCCCGTGCGCGCGCAGCCGGCGCAACGCCTGCCGCGTCGCCGCGTCCAAGCCGGGCGCCTGGCGCGGCAGTCCGTCGTGCAGGGCGAAGAAGCGCTCCCGGTCCATGGCCGCCTACTCCCCGCTCTCCTCGATGCGCTCCATGTCGTCGTCGGAGAAGCCGAAATGGTGACCGATCTCGTGGATCAGCACGTGGCGGACGACGTGGAACAGGTCCTCCCCGGTCTCGCACCAGTAGTCGAGGATCGGCCGCCGGTAGAGGAAGATGGCGTCGAGGTCGGTGCGGACGTGGGACACGCTCTGCTGCGTCATCCCGACTCCGCGGTAGAGCCCGAGCAGGTCGAAGGGGCTCTCCAGCTCCATCTCGCGCTCGGTCTCCTCGTCGGGGAACTCCTCCACCCGGATCAGCACGCCGCGGACATGGTCGCGCAGCGGCGCGGGGATGGTGGCGAGCGCGTCCTCGGCCATCGCCTCCATCTCGACCAGCGAGGGCGGGTGCAGCGGCGCGCGGGGGGTGGCATCCTGCGTCATGGCCAGCAAATTAGCGGAGCTTGACCGCCGCGCCAAGCGGCGCTAATCGGATCCCCCACGGGAGCGAACACGCACGGGAAGGAGAGACCACCATGGCGGAGAAGCTGGTCGGCGCCAAGCGCCAGTCGGCGTTGAAGGAACTGCACGGGTGGGCGGAGGTGCTGGAGCGCGACGCGCTGCGCAAGACCTACCACTTCCCGAGCTTCGCCGCCGCCTGGGGCTTCATGAGCCAGGCCGCCCTGCTGGCGGAGAAGATGGACCACCACCCGGAATGGTTCAACGACGTCGGCCGTGTCGAGGTGATCCTCTACACCCGCCCCGTCGACGGCGTCACCGGCAAGGACGTGGAGTTCGCCCACCGCCTCGACCAGATGGCGCCCTCGCACGACCGCTGACGCCGGTGGCCGCGGCAGCCGCCTCCACGGGGCCGGTTGCCGCCACACCACAGCCCGTGCCGGCGTGACCGGCAAGCAGCGCGACGATCGCCGCCCCCAGCGCGACGATCACCACGGATTCCGCCGCCATCACCAGGCACAGAGGCGGTTCCAGAGGATCGGAGCGGCCGATCCCGGCGACCATCGACAGGATGAAGTCTGCGGCGAAGGCAACGCTCAACAAGGCGATTGCCGTCACGTTCATCGTGCCGGCGCGCCGCGACGCCCGGCGCTCAACAGGGTCGGTTCTCACAGTCATGGCGTCAGCGATGCTCCGTCGGGCCGTGGGTTCTAAAACGCCGCTAAAGCTTGGCTCAGACATCCACGGCCACCGCGCGTGCGGTAGCGGTCATTTTGTCGCACGCGAGCATAAGCCATTATCTTTTACTACCTGGAAATGTTTTTGCACCGCAACGTTCGAATGTTTCCAACGATCGGCAGAAGCGGAGGGGCGGCGCGAGCGGAGGCCATCGCCGGGCTGCCAGGGAAACATAAAGATATCTTTATGCTTGCATGCCGCCGCCGCCGTTGCTACATCGGGGGCGTCGAGAGGGTGCGCGGTGCCCGCGCCTGCCCGTCCGCCGTTCGAATCGCGCTCCAGGAGACAGTCATGCCCGACGCCGCCGCCTTCACGGATTACAAGGTCAAGGACATCTCCCTTGCCGGCTGGGGCCGCAAGGAGATCGCCATCGCCGAGACCGAGATGCCGGGCCTGATGGCCCTGCGCGAGGAGTACGGCGATGCCAAGCCACTGACGGGTGCACGCATCGTCGGCTGCCTGCACATGACGATCCAGACGGCGGTGCTGATCGAGACGCTGGTGCACCTCGGCGCCACCGTGCGCTGGTCGTCGTGCAACATCTTCTCCACCCAGGACCAGGCCGCCGCCGCCATGGCCGCCGCCGGCATCCCGGTCTTCGCCTGGAAGGGCGAGACGGAGGAGGAGTTCTGGTGGTGCATCGAGCAGACCCTGCGCGGCCCCGCCGAAGGTCCCTTTGCCGGCTGGACCCCGAACATGATCCTGGACGACGGCGGCGACGTCACCCAGATCATGCACGACAAGTATCCGGAGATGCTCGACGGCGTGCGCGGCCTGTCGGAGGAGACGACGACCGGCGTGCACCGCCTCTATGAGATGATGAAGAAGGGCACGCTGAAGGTGCCCGCCATCAACGTCAACGACAGCGTCACCAAGTCGAAGTTCGACAACCTCTACGGCTGCCGCGAGAGCCTGGTGGACGGCATCAAGCGCGCCACCGACGTCATGCTGGCCGGCAAGGTCGCGGTGGTCGCCGGCTACGGCGACGTCGGCAAAGGCTCGGCCGCCTCCCTGCGCAGCCAGGGTGCCCGCGTCCTGGTGACCGAGATCGACCCGATCACCGCGCTGCAGGCGGCCATGGAAGGCTATCAGGTGGTGACGATGGACGAGGCCGCCCCGCAGGGCGACATCTTCGTCACCTGCACCGGCAACGTCGACATCATCACGCTCGACCATATGCGGGCGATGAAGGACCGCGCCATCGTCTGCAACATCGGCCACTTCGACAGCGAGATCCAGATCGACGCGCTGAAGAACCTGGTGTGGGAAGAGGTGAAGCCGCAGGTCGACGAGGTCGTCTTCCCCGACGGCAAGCGCCTGATCGTTCTCGCCAAGGGCCGCCTGGTGAACCTCGGCTGCGCCACCGGCCACCCCAGCTTCGTGATGAGCGCCAGCTTCACCAACCAGGTGCTGGCGCAGATCGAGCTGTGGACCAACCACCAGAACTACGAGCGCAAGGTCTACGTGCTGCCCAAGCACCTGGACGAGAAGGTCGCCCGTCTGCACCTGGCGAAGATCGGCGCCAAGCTGACCGAGCTCACGCCGAAGCAGGCCGCCTACATCGGCGTCAACGTCGAGGGCCCCTTCAAGCCGGACCACTACCGCTACTGACCGGCGCCGCCCCGGCCCGCCGAACCGGCCCCCCTCCGCAAGGAGGGGGGCTTTTTCATGGCTCAGCGCACCACCATCGGCGCGAGGTCGCGGCGGATGCCGGCGTCGAGGCGGGCGTCGATGTCCTCCACCAGACGCCGGGTCAGCTCCTGCAGGGCCGCCTCGCGGGCCGCCAGGGAGATGTCCTCCGGCACGGTGGTCGACTGCGTCGCCACCGCCTTGGCGAAGGCGCTGAAGGAGCTGGCGGCGCCGGCCTGCTCGCCGTGCACCTCGACCTCCAGCCGCCCGTCGTAGCGCTGGGCCTGGTCCTTGGTGAAGTAGCCGGTGATGCCGCCGGTGCGCGGCAGCGCCACCTCGACGATGCTGGCGTCCTTGACGACCACCCGCACGGTCCCGCTCTGCCCGGCCGCCTGCAGCCGCTGCGCCGCCCACTGCCGCACCGCCTCCAGCGGCGGCGTCGGCGCGCGGTCCTCGACGTGCACCGCCCCCGCCGACGGCCGGGTGGCGTCGACGAAGCCGACGGTGGCGGCGTTGAGAACGATGGGGCCGCGCTGGGCGAAGTCGATGGGACGCGGCGCCGACACGGGCGGCGCGCTCTGGCAGGCGGCCAAGGCGGCCGCGGTCGCGGCGGCGAGCAGGAGAAGGCGGCGGGTGGGCATGGCGTCGCACACGGAACCTTGAGGACGAGAGGGGCACTATAGCGCCGGCGGCGCAAAGCGGAAGCGGCCAGCGGCGCACCGGCGCGCCGGCGGGCGCCGGCGGGCGCTGGCGCCGCACGCCGGTCGCGCACGCGGCGTGCGCACATCGGTCCGATTCCGCGCCCGGATTGCCGTGAAGGCCGCCGGAAGCGCAATCCCCTGCATCGAACATGCGCCAAATAGCACGCCGCCGGGAGCGCCGCAGCGCCATAGTGCGCTCGCGACGCGTCCGCCGCCACGGCGCGACGCGGCGGCCCGACGCCCCATGCAATCCTGGCCCCAGGGAGCAAGCGACGATGAACTTGGCCCAATTCCCCCGCTATCCGCTCACCTTCGGACCGACGCCGATCGAGAGGCTCGAGCGCCTGTCGGCGCATCTCGGCGGCGACGTCGACCTCTACGCCAAGCGGGAGGACTGCAACAGCGGTCTGGCCTTCGGCGGAAACAAGCTGCGCAAGCTCGAGTTCATCGTCCCGGACGCCATCGCCAGCGGTGCCGACACGCTGGTGTCGATCGGCGGCGTGCAATCGAATCACACCCGCATGGTCGCCGCCACCGCGGCGAAGATCGGCATGAAGTGCCACCTCGTCCAGGAAAGCTGGGTGCCGCACGAGGACGCCGTCTACGACCGCGTCGGCAACATCCTGCTCTCCCGGGTCATGGGCGCCGACGTCCATCTCGTGGACGAGGGGTTCGACATCGCCATCCGGCCGAGCTGGGAACGGGCGCTCGAGGACGTCAGGGCCCGCGGCGGCAAGCCCTACGCCATCCCCGCCGGCGCGTCCGTGCACAAGTACGGCGGCCTCGGCTACGCCGCCTTCGCCGAGGAGGTGCGCGCCCAGGAGAAGGACCTCGGCTTCACGTTCGACTACATCGTGGTCTGCACGGTCACCGGCTCGACGCACGCCGGCATGGTGGTCGGCTTCGCCGAAGACGGCCGCCAGCGCCGGGTGATCGGCATCGACGCCTCGTGCACCCCGGCCCAGACCAGGGCCCAGGTCCTGCGCATCGCCCAGGCCACCTCGGCCCTCGTCGGCGGCAAGCCCATCGCGGGCGACGACGTCGTGCTCCTGGAGGACTACGCCCACCCGGTCTACGGCGTCCCGTCGCGCGACACCCTCGACGCGATCCGCCTCAGCGCCCGGCTCGAAGCCATGATCACCGACCCGGTCTACGAGGGGAAGTCGATGCAGGGCATGATCGACCTGGTGAGGAAGGGATTCTTCGAGAGGGGGGCGAAGGTTCTCTACGCCCATCTCGGCGGCGTGCCCGCCATCAACGGCTACAGCTACACCTTCCGGAACGGGTGACACCAGGGGGGCCGGCGCGCCCCCCTCCCGAGGGCTGCGGTTGATTCGCACTCGCCCCGTCGCTAGCATCGGGCACCGGGCATCAGCCTGTTCTCGGGATATGCGGGGCCGCACCATGAGTCTTCGGAAGACGGCCAAGGGACCATCGCCCAGACGGAACGAACCCGAGACCCCACGGGCGAGAAAGGCGCCGGCGATCGACAAGACGGATCGCGCGATCCTGGAAATCCTTCAGCAGAACGCGAGCATCAACAACCAGGACCTGGCCAGCCGCGTGAACCTGTCGCCCGCCCCGGTCTCGCGCCGCGTCAAGAGACTGCGGGACGAAGGCTACATCGTCAAGGACGTCGCCATCGTCAATCCGGAGCGGGTCGGCAACAGTCTGATCGCCTTCGTCGACGTCGAACTCGACCGCCAGCGGGAAGACGTCCTGACGTCCTTCGAAAGACGCATATCGGAGCACAGAGAAGTGCAGCAGTGCTATTTCGTATCCGGCGAGAGCGATTATTTTCTGGTCATCACCTGCCGGGACATGGACCATTACAACGCGTTCGTGAGAAACGTGCTGTCCAACGAGCACAACGTGAAGCGCTTCCGCACGAGCTTCAATCTGCAGCGCATCAAGTACGACACGTCCATCTACATCGGCGACGATTGACGCGGGCGTGAATGGGCGCGGGCGGGCGCGTCCGCCCCCGCCCGAGGCCTGCCTACGCCTCCTTCGCCCCGTACACCCGGTCCAGGTCGGCGTCGTCGAAGTGGTAGGGGGTGGAGCAGAACTGGCAGACCACTTCGACGGTCTTGTCCTCGACCCGCAGGCCCTCCACCTCCTCGCGCGGCAGGCCGGCCAGCATGCCGACCACCCGCTCGCGCGAGCAGCGGCAGCCGAAGCGCAGGTGGTTGGGCGACCACACGCGCACGCCGTCCTCGTGGAACAGGCGGAACAGCAGCTCGCTGGCCCCCAGCGCCGGAGCCAGCATCTCCTCGCGCGTCGTGCTCGACATCAGCACCATGGCGCGCCGCCAGTCGTCCTCGCGATCGCTGGCCAGCGCCGCGGCCCCCGGCTCCGGCGGCAGGCGCTGCAGCATCAGGGCACCGGCCCGCCAATGGCCGTCCACCCGGCCGGCGTGCACGGCGAGCCCGGTGTCGATCTGCTCCGACTGGCGGAAATAGTGCTGCACGCAGTCGGCCAGGGTCTTGCCGTAGAGGGCGACGATGCCCTGGTAGCGGTCGGTGTTCGGGCCCTGGTCGACGGTGAAGGCGATGTGCCCCTTGCCGAGCAGCGCCGGGGCGGGGGCGATGGCGACGTCGTCGGCCGCCGCCGCCAGCGCCGCCTCGTCGAACTGGGCGTAGGCGCGCACGTCGCCGACCGAGGTGACGTCCGCCACCATCAGGCGGATCGGACCGTCACCCTTGGTCTGCAGGGTGAAGACGCCCTCGTACTTCAGCATGCTGGCGAGCGCCACGGCGAGCGCCACGGTTTCGGCCAGGAACTGCGCCACCGGCTCCGGGTAGGCGTGGCGGGTGAGGATCTCGTCCAGGGTCTCGCCCAGCTTGACCAGCCGCCCGCGCAGGCGGGAGGTCTCGATCTGGAAGGGCTGGACGAGGTCGTCGTTCCCGGGATGGGAAACCGGACCGTGGGAAACCGGGGTGTCGCTCATGCTGTTCCGATCAGGCTTCGGGCGTCAGGCCTCCAGGCACCAGGCGAGGATGGCCTTCTGGGCGTGCAGGCGGTTCTCGGCCTCGTCCCACACGACGGACTGGGGCCCGTCGATGACGCTGTCGGTCATCTCCTCCCCGCGGTGGGCGGGGAGGCAATGCATGAACAGCGCATCCGGCTTCGCCAGGCCCATGAGATGGTCATTCACCTGATACGGCGCCAGTGACTCCAGGCGTGCCTGCTTTTCCGCCCCGACATGGTTCATCGACGCCCAGGCGTCGGTGACCACGCAGTCGGCGCCGCGCGCCGCCTCGGCGGCGTCGCGGACGTGGAACACCCGCCCGCCCTCGCGCACCGCCCAGTCCATCAGCGCCCCGGGCAGGCGCAGGCTGTCGGGACAGGCGACGCGCAGCTCGAAGCCGAAGCGCACGGCGGCGTGCACCCAGCTCGCGGCGACGTTGTTGCCGTCGCCGCTCCACGCCACCACGCGCCCGGCGATGGGCCCGCGGTGTTCCTCGTAGGTGAGGACGTCGGCCATGATCTGGCAGGGGTGCGACTCGTTGGTGAGGCCGTTGATGACCGGCACGCTGGCGTACGCCGCCAGCTCGCGCAGCCGCTCCTCGCCGCCGGTGCGCACCATGATGGCGTCGACGTAGCGCGACAGCACGCGCGCCGTGTCGGCCACCGTCTCGCCGCGACCGAGCTGCATGTCGTCCTGCTTCAGCACCAGCGCGTCGCCGCCGAGTTGGCGCATGCCGACCTCGAACGACACCCGGGTGCGGGTCGACGGCTTCTCGAAGATCATCGCCAAGGTGCGGCCGCGCAGCAGGTCGCGGAAGGCGGCGCGGTCGCGCTTCATCGCCACCGCGCGGTCGAGGATGCGGCGCAAGGTGGCGGTGTCGAAACGGTCGAGGTCGAGGAAATGCCGCGGTGCGTTCATGCCCCCACCTCCCGCGCCACGCGGCCGAGCGCCGCCAGCGCCTCCTCCACCTGCTCCTCGCCGATGATCAGCGGCGGCAGCAGGCGCACCACGTTGTCGCCGGCCGGCACGCTGAGCATGCCGTGGTCGCGCAGGCGCGCCACCACGTCGGTGTTGGCCGGGATGCACTTGAGGCCGAGCAGCAGGCCCTTGCCGCGCACCTCGGCGAAGACCGTGGGATGCGTCTCCACCAGGCCGTCCAGGCCGCGGCGCAGGCGCTCGCCGATGCGTTCGACGCTCTCCAGGAATCCCGGCGCCAGGACCAGGTCCATGACGGCGTCGCCCACCGCCATGGCCAGCGGGTTGCCGCCGTAGGTGCTGCCGTGGGTGCCGGCGATCATGCCGACCGCCGCCGCCTCGGTGGCGAGGCAGGCGCCCAGCGGGAAGCCGCCGCCGATGCCCTTGGCGACCGCCATGACGTCCGGCCGGATGCCGGCCCACTCGTGGGCGAACAGCCGGCCGGTGCGGCCCATGCCGGTCTGGATCTCGTCAAGGAACAGCAGGATGCCGTACTCGTCGCAGACCGCGCGCAGCCCCTTCAGGAAGTCCTCGTCGCCGACGCGGATGCCGCCCTCGCCCTGCACCGGCTCGACGCAGATGGCGGCGGTCTCGTCGGTGATGGCGTTGCGCACCTCGTTCAGGTTGCCGAAGGCGACCTGGTCGAAGCCGTCGACCAGCGGCCCGAATCCCTTGACCAGCTTCTCCTGCTTGGCGGCGGAGATGGCGGTCAGGGTGCGGCCGTGGAAGGCCTGCTCGAAGGTGATGACGCGCCAGCGCTGCGGGTTGCCGGTGGCGGAGTGGTACTTGCGGCACACCTTCAGCCCGCACTCCCACGCCTCGGCGCCGGAGTTGGTGAAGAACACGGTGTCGGCGAAGGTGTTGGCCACCAGCCGCTCCGCCAGCTTCTCCTGGCCGGCCACCCGGAACAGGTTGGAGGTGTGCCACACCTTGTTGGCCTGCCGGGTCAGCGCCTCCACGAGATGGGGATGCGCGTGGCCGAACGCCGTCACGGCCACGCCGGCGGCGAAATCCAGGTATCGTCGCCCGGCCGTATCGAAGAGATACGGACCTTCACCCCGCTCGAACACGACGTCGGCGCGGTTGTACGTGGGCATGACGACCGGAATCACGGCGCGGAACTCCCCAAAGACAAAGCACCCGGCGGACAGGGAGCCCGCCGGGAAACGGCCAATATCCGGGGATCTCAGGCCGCTGTCAACTCAAGCCTTGAGGCGGTATCCCGTCGCCAGCATGCGCCAGGCCAGCAGCCACAGCGCGGCGTTGCTCGCCAGCAGGACGAGGACGCCGACCGCGAGCGTGCCGTCGGAGCGGCCGATGAAGCCGTAGCGGAAACCGTCGATCATGTAGAAGAAGGGATCGAAGTGGGCGATCCACCAGAACACGGTGGGCAGCGACCCCACCGAATAGAAGGTGCCGGACAGGAAGGACAGCGGCGTCACCACGAAGTTGGTGACGGCGGCGATGTGGTCGAACTTCTCCGACCAGATGCCGCCGACGAGGCCCAGCAGCGACAGCAGCATCGACGCCATCACCGCGTGGAACAGCACGAAGCCGGGATGGGCGATGCCGATGGGCACGAACAGGCGGATGGCGACGGTCGCCACCAGCCCGACGATGAGGCCGCGCGTCACCCCGCCCATGACGAAGCCCGTCACCAGCTCCATCGGCGCCAGCGGCGGCATCAGGGTGTCGACGATGTTGCCCTGGACCTTGGCGATCACCACCGAGGAGGAGGTGTTGGCGAACGCGTTCTGCGCCATCGTCATCATGACGAGGCCGGGGGCGAGGAAGATCATGTAGGGCACGTCCCCCACCGACCGCCCCGCCCCGCCCAGCGCCAGGGCGAAGACGGCGTAGAACAGCAGGGTGGTGACCACGGGCGCCCAGATCGTCTGCTGGTGCACCTTGATGAAGCGACGGACCTCGCGCAGATAGAGCGTCCACAGGCCGATCCAGTTGACCGTCCCGACGGTGCGCGGCAGCGGAGGAAGAGGATGTGTCATATCGATCGTGGGCGCTTGCTCATGGTGGGCGTTAACCTAGCCTCCCAACAGGAAGCTTGGCAAACTGGCGTTACGCGGGTCGCGCATGCGGCCGGCGGGCATCTCTGTGCGCCGGCGGCGATCATGAACGGGAGGAACTGTTGATCCGGCGCGTGCATATCAAGGGGTACAAGTCGTTGCGGGACGTCGAGGTGCGCCTGGAGCCGCTGACGGTCCTCTTCGGTCCCAACTCCGCCGGCAAGAGCAACTTCCTCGATGCGCTGCAACTGCTCTCCAGCATCGCCAAGACGCGCACGCTGCGGGAAGCGTTCGCCCCGCCCTACCGCGGCAAGGCCGTGGAATCCTTCTCCTTCCCGCCGGGTGGCGTCGAGGAGTTGCTGAAGCAGGAGGCGGCCCGCCTCAGCATCGAGGTGGACGTCGAGCTGTCCGATTCCGTCGTGGAGACCGTCAACCGGCAGATTCGGTTGCTGAAGCAGCCGAGTGGGCGCGACGAGGAGCGACCCGCCGACTCGAAGACGGAACCGGAAGAGGTCGCGGTGCGCGAGCGCAACCTGCGTTACCGCATCGAGATCGAAGTGATCCCGAAGTTCGGGTTCTTGCGGGTGACGGACGAATACGTCGCCGCCCTGCGTCAGGACGGTAGCGAGACCGGAAAGCGGAAACCGTTCCTGAGCCGGGAAGGCGACCGCCTGCACCTGCGCCTGGAGGGCCAATCGCATCCCAAGTACCACGAGCTGCACCTGGATTACTGCATCCTCTCCACCCCGCTCTACGCGCCCCACTATCCCCACATGGTCGCCCTGCGGGAAGAGCTGGCGAACTGGTTCTTCTTCTACCTGGAACCGCGGGAGCGGATGCGGGCGGCCACGCCCATCAAGGAGGTGCGCCACATCGGGATGATGGGCGAGGAGTTGGCGGCGTTCCTCAACACGCTGCAGGGAACCAACGAGAAGCAGTTCCGCCTGGTCGAGTTGGCGTTGAAGGACGTCATTCCGTCCATCGACAAGATCGACGTCGCCATCAACCAGCTTGGCGAGGTCGAACTGCGCATTTTCGAGGGCAACACGCCGATTCCCGCCCGGCTGATGTCCGAGGGCACACTGCGCCTGCTGGGCCTGCTCGCCCTGCGCGGTACCGAGAGCGCCCCGTCGGTGATCGCGTTCGAGGAGCCGGAAAACGGCATCCATCCCCGCCGCCTGGAGCAGGTCATCGAGATCCTGCGCAACATGGTCGACTACGGCGATTCACAGGTGATCGTCACCACCCATTCGTCACGGCTGGTAGACCGGATGCCTTGGGAAAGCCTGTTCGTCACCCGCCGCACCGCCGACGGTACGGACATCCGGCCCTTTGCCGAATGGGGCCCCCTCGCGATCGGAAGCGGCGACGGAAAGGCGGGCTTCATCGCCAACGCACTCGACGACCCGGACGGGTTGGAGACCGTGTCGGACCGTCTGCTGCGCGGAGACTTCGATGCGTAGGATTTTCCTGTTCGTGGAAGATTCCGCCCATCGCCGGGTCGTCGCCGCCATCCTCAACCGCCTGGCCCGCGATCATGGCGTGCCGGTTTCTCTGCGCGACTTCAACGTCCGGCACGGCCACCCGGCGGTGGTGGCGGAACTCCGGCTGTTCGTCCGCGATCTGCGGCGCGGCGTCCAGGACCTCCCGGACCTTCTGGTGATCGCTACGGACGGCAACTGCAAAGGCTACGCGGAGCGCCGCGACGAGCTCAGCCCCATCGTCGAGCCGGTCGCCGAGGCCGTGGTTTTCGCCATTCCCGACCCGCACGTCGAACGCTGGCTGCTGCTCGATTCGCACGCCTTCCGGCAGGTGGCAGGCAAGGGATGCGACGCACCGGACCGGAAATGCGAGCGCAGCCGCTACAAGAAGCGGCTGATGGACTCGTTCCGGGCGGCCGGCCTCCAGCCGAATCTCGGTGGCACGGAATTCGCCGGGGACATCTTCGACGTGGTCGACCTGGACCGCGTCGCGATGCTCGACGCCTCGCTCGGCCGCTTCCTGGCCGACCTCACGCGGCGCTTCCGCGACTGGCGAGGGGCACCGCCATGACCACCCCCTCCCGGGCACCACGCCGCGAGCCCCGCCGCGTCACCCCGCAGTACCTGGAGAACGCGGCGCTGCACTATCTGGAGCGCTTCGCCAGCTCCGCCGCCAACCTGCGCCGCGTGCTGATGCGCAAGGTGGACCTTTCGGTGCGCGCCCACGGCACCGACCGGGCGGAGGCCGCCGGCTGGGTCGACGCGCTGGTCGCCCGCTACGTGGCGAGCGGCCTGCTGGACGACGGCGCCTACGCGGAGATGCGGGCGGGCTCGCTGCACCGCCGTGGCGCCTCCACCCGCGCCATCCGCGAGAAGCTCGCCGCCAAGGGCGTCGCGGCGGAGCGGGTGGATGCCGCCCTGGAGCGACTCGACGCCGACACCGAGGGCAGCCTCGATCTCGCCGCCGCGCTGGCGCTGGCGCGCCGCCGCCGGCTCGGCCCCTTCCGCCCGCCCGACGCCCGCGCCGGCCACCGCGACAAGGACCTGGCGGCGCTGGGGCGGGCCGGCTTCGACTACGCCACGGCGCGGCGGGTGGTCGATGCCGAGGACCCGGACGATCTCGACTGAAACGCCAAAAGCCGTCGCGGGTCCCAGGACGGGTCCGGACGGCGTTGGACGTGCGGCGGCAACCGCGGGGGCACGCGGCCCCCGGAGGCTCACGCTTCGGCGGCGGCGGCCTGGGCCTTGGCGATGCGGCGCTTCACGCGGCGCGCGTCGAGGCTCAGCACATCGTCCTTGGCGTCGAGCAGGAAGGCGTCGAGGCCGCCCTTGTGCTCGATCGAGCGGATGGCGTTGGTGGAGACGCGCAGGCGCACCATCTGGCCCAGCGCGTCGCTGAGCAGCGAGGTCTCCTGCAGGTTCGGCTGGAAACGCCGGCGGGACTTGTTGTTGGCGTGGCTGACGTTGTTGCCAAACTGCGTGCCCTTGCCGGTCACGGAGCACCGACGAGCCATCGGACTGTTCCTTTATCGATTAGCACATGAAACCCGGTACCGGGCGGTGCTCCGCCCGAGAGAGGCGGCGTTATAGTCGAACACCCGAGCACCCGTCAAGGAAGGAGTCCGGGGCGCGGGCGGTCGTCCCGCCCCCCCAGCCCCCCACCGGCGCGGGGGGAGGCGGCAAGAGGGAGCGACGCAACCACGCCGCGCCGGTGACGCTACTCCGCCGCCTTCGCCGGATCGGCCGCCGCCTTGACCTCTTCCGCCTTCACCTCCGGCGCCGTCAGCTCCACCGTCGGCTCCTCGGCTTTCGGTGCGGCTTTCGGTGCGGCTTTCGGTGCAGCCTTCGCCACCGCCTTCGGCGCGTCGGCCTTCGCGGCGGCCGGCTTCGGCGCCGCCTTGGCCGCCGGCCGGCGCGGCGCCGGAGCGGGCTTGGCCGCGGCCTTGGGGGCTTCGGCCGGCGCCGGCTGGGGCTCCGGCGTGGCGGGCGCGGCGCCGGTGGCCTTCATCTCCTCCGCCTTCACCTCGGGCGCCTTCAGCTCGACCTTCGGTGCGGTGGCCGGCGCCACGGTGCCGGCCACCAGCTTCGCCGACAGATCGGCGAGGGCGCGCACGTCGTTGGCGACGCGGGCGGTGGTGCGGTCCAGCCATGCCCGCTGCACGGCGATGACGTCGGCCTGGCTGCGCGCCCTGGCGAGATCCTCGACGGCGCGCGCCGCCTGGTCGACGCTGGCGGTGATGCCGTCGACCCACAGGCGGTAGCCGTCCTGCATCACCCCGGCGACCCGGGCCGAGCGCGCCGCGACGGCGTCGGCGTTGCTCCTGGCCAGCTTCTGCACGGTGGTGCCGACGGACGCATAGACGTCCAACAGATTGGCGCTCATCCCCATTGTCTCCTGACTGGACCGGTTGTCGGGCGGAGCGCCGCCGGCGGCGCCTCTGGCGCGCGGCCGCCCGCCGAAGCCTAGTCACCCCGCTGCTGCGGCGCAACATGAACCTTTGCGCTGCGGCACGATGCCGTCAGTCAACCGCCTCGACCGGCCGGCCGAGGAAGCGTTCCAGCAGGGAGCGCGCCGCCGCGGCGGGCACCAGGGCACCGGCGGTGACCCGCGCCTCCAGGGTGGGCAGGTCGGCGCGCACCCCGGGGTGCCGGCGGAAGGCGTCGACCAGGCTCTCGCGGATCTCGCTCCACAGCCAGGCCCGCGCCTGCTCGGCGCGCCGGGCGGCGCGGCGGCCGGAGGACTCCATGGCCGCGCGGTGCTCGCCGATGGTGTCCCACACCGCCTCGATCCCGGCCCGGGTGACGGCCGAGCAGCTCAGCACCGGCACCCGCCAGGTGCCGTCGTGGCGCAACAGCGCCAGCGCGTGGCGGTAGTCGGCGACGGTGTGGCGCGCCGTCGCGGCGAGGTCGCCGTCGGCCTTGTTGACGACCACCAGGTCGGCCAGCTCCATGATGCCCTTCTTGATGCCCTGCAGCTCGTCGCCGCCGGCCGGCAGCAGCAGCAGCAGGAACAGGTCCACCATGTCGGCCACCGCCGTCTCCGACTGCCCCACCCCGACCGTCTCGACGACGATGACGTCGAAGCCGGCGGCCTCGCAGATCAGCATCGCCTCGCGGGTGCGGCGCGCCACGCCGCCGAGCGTGGCGCCGGCCGGCGAGGGGCGGATGAAGGCGTCGCCCTCGCGCGACAGGTCGACCATGCGCGTCTTGTCGCCGAGGATCGAGCCGCCGGTGCGCTGCGAGGAGGGGTCGACCGCCAGCACCGCCACCCGGTGGCCCTGGCCGATGACGTGCAGCCCGAAGGCTTCGATGAAGGTCGACTTGCCCACCCCCGGCACGCCTGAGATGCCGATGCGCACGGAGCGGCCGGTGTGCGGCAGCAGCGCCTCCAGCAGCGCGTCGGCCCGCGCGCGGTGGTCGGGACGCGTCGATTCGATCAGGGTGATGGCGCGGGCCAGCGCCCGCCGCTCGCCGCGCCGCACCGCCTCGGCCAGCGCCGCCGGGTCGTTCAGGGAAGGGGTGGTCGTCATGGCCGCCACCCTAGCCGGCCGCGGCGACTCCGTCCAGCCAGCGCTCCAGCGCCGCGAAGAGGCCGGCCGCGGCGGTGCAGGCCGCCGCCCGGGCGGCCGGGGAGGCGAGATCCGTCTCCAGCCGGTCCAGCAGCGCCGCCCAGCCGGTTCCCGGCCCGGCGGCGAGGAAGCGGGCGCCGTGCGCCGCGTCGTAGCCCAGCGCCGCCGTGACCATCGGCCGCATCGCCCGCCCGCCGTGGGCCGAGCCGTCCAGGACGTAGCGGGCGGCCAGCGCCGCCGGCCGGCCGCGCAGGTCCGGCAGGCCGCCGGCCTCGCCCAGCTCCTCCGCCGCCACGCCGAGGTCGCGCAGATCGGCGCGCAGCAGCGCCACCCGGCCGCCCTCGCCCGCCAGAGCCCGCTCGACCGGGTCGTGGAAGCCGTGCAGCGCCACCAGGGCACGGCGGTACTGCGCGTGCGTCAGGGCCGGCCCGGTCAGCGGGCGGAGCACGGCATGGCCGTGCAGGCGGTCGTGCAACGTGTTCGTGGCGTCGCGCAAGGCGCGGCGGGCCGGTCCCATGGGCGCTCCGGTCGGGTCGGGGGCAAGCTCCGGTTATGGGAACGGCCGGTGCCGCTGCCAAGGTCTGCCCTGCCATGACCCGCGAGGGTTGAAAACGTCACAGGAACAAAGGAGGATCGTCGGCGGAACGACGGAGGTGGCAGACACGGAGGTGGCAGACATGGCAACGGATGGGCGGCTGGGCGCCATGGCCGCGGTGAACGCGGCCTCCTTTCTGGCGCAGACGGTGCAGATCGGCGCGCTGCCGACGCTGATCGGCCTCGTGCTGGCGGCGCGCGGCTTCGACCCCTTCGCCATCGGCGTCCTGGCGACGGCGCCCTGGCTCGCCGTGCTGGCATTGGCGCGCCTGGTGCCGCGCCTGCTGGCGCGCGTCGGCGCGCGGCGCGCGGTCGCCGGCAGCGGCGCGGTGTCGGCGGCGGCGACGCTCCTGCTGGCGTTCGCCGGCGACGTCGCCAGCCTGTTCGCGCTGAACGCCGTCGTCGGCGCGGCGATGATCGTCCGCTGGGTCGCCTGCGACACCTGGATCGTCGCCCTCGCCCCGCCGACGGCGCGGGGCCGGGCGATCGGCCTGCACGAAGCGCTGCTGTGCCTGGGCATCGCCGCGGGGCCGCTCCTGCTGTCGCTCACCGGCATCCACGGGCTTCTGCCCTTCGCCGCCGGCGCGGCGGTGCAGCTCGCCGCCCTGCCCTGCGTGCTGCCGCTGACGCGCCGGGACCACCGGCCGGAGGCGGCCGACGGGCACCGGCCGGCCGCCCTGCGGCGTCTCCTGGGCCTGCTGCCGGTGGCTCTGCTGGGCGCCTTCGCCGGCGGCTTCGTGGAGACCGCGGCGGGGGCGCTGATGGCGGTCTACGTCACCGGGCTCGGCTTCCCGGCGGTGGTGGCGACCTTGCTGCTGGCCGCCCACGGTGCCGGGGCGACCCTGCTCCAGGTGCCGCTGGGCTGGTTCGCCGACCGCTTCGGCAGCCGCGCCGGCCAGGTCCTGTGCGCGGCCGTCCTGCTCGCCGGCGCCGCGGCGATCCCGCCGGCGCTGGCTTGGCCCTGGCTGGCGGCGGCGCCGATGTTCCTGTGGGGCGGCGCGGTCGGCGGCCTCTACACCCTGGCGGTGATGGAGGCCGGCACCCGGACCGCCGACTCCGGGATGGCCGGCGCCCTGGCGGCGCTGGCGGTGGGCTACACCCTCGGCAGCCTGGCCGGGCCGGCCGTCGCCGGCGCCGTCATGGAGCACGCCACGCCGCACGGCCTGATGCTGACGGCCGGCGGCATGGGCGCCGTCCTGCTGGCGCTCGCCGCCGTGCGGCGGCCGTCGCGCGCGGCACCGGCACCGGCGCCCCTGGAGGGCGCGGACTGAGGCCGCTCAGGCCGACGCCGCGCGCGGCACCGGCCCCAGCGTCTTGTCCGCCTCCTCGTCGTGGCGGGCCTCCTGCTGGCGCGTCCACAGGGCGGCGTAGGCACCGCCGCGGGCCAGCAGCTCGGCGTGACGGCCGCGCTCGACGACGCGGCCCTGCTCCAGCACCAGGATCTGGTCGGCGTCGACCACGGTGGACAGGCGGTGGGCGATCACTAGGGTGGTGCGGCCGCGGCTGACCTCGCGCAGGTTGGCCTGGATCTCGCGCTCGGTGTGGGTGTCCAGCGCGCTGGTGGCCTCGTCGAACATCAGGATCGCCGGGTCCTTGAGGATGGTGCGGGCGATGGCGACGCGCTGCTTCTCGCCGCCCGACAGCTTCAGCCCGCGCTCGCCCACCATGGTCCGGTAGCCGTCGGGCAGCCCGAGGACGAAGTCGTGGATGTGGGCGAGGCGGGCCGCCCGCTCCACCTCCTCCGGCGTCGCCCCGGGGCGGCCGTAGGCGATGTTGTAGAAGATGGTGTCGTTGAACAGCACCGTGTCCTGGGGGACGATGCCGATGGAGGCCCGCAGCGACGCCTGGGTGACGGCGCGGATGTCCTGCCCGTCGATGCAGATCCGCCCGCCCGAGACGTCGTAGAAGCGGAACAGCAGGCGGGAGATCGTCGACTTGCCGGCACCCGAGGGCCCGACGATGGCGACCGTCCGGCCCGCCGGGACGGTGAAGTCGACCCCCTTGAGGATCGGCCGGCGCGGGTCGTAGCCGAAGGACACGCCCTCGAACCGCACCTCCCCCCCGGCCGCGTCCAGCGGCCGGGCGTCGGCGGCGTCGGCCACCTCGCGCTCGACGTGGAGGAGCTGGAACATCGCCTCCATGTCGGTCAGCGCCTGCTTGATCTCGCGGTAGACCATGCCGAAGAAGTTGAGCGGCTGGTAGAGCTGCAGGAGATAGGTGTTGACCAGCACGAAGTCGCCGAGGGTGAGCGTCCCGGCGACGATGCCGCGGGCCGCCATCGCCATGACGACGACGAGGCCGACCGAGATGACGAGGGACTGGCCGACGTTGAGGAGCGCCAGGCTCTGCTCGCTGCGCACCGCGGCGTCCTCGTAGCGCTTCAGCGCCTGGTCGTAGCGGCCGGCCTCGTGCGCCTCGTTGCCGAAGTACTTGACGGTCTCGTAGTTGAGCAGGCTGTCGATCGCCTTGGTGTTGGCCTGCTGGTCCGTCTCGTTCATCGCCCGGCGGAACTTGGTCCGCCATTCCGAGATGGCGAAGGTGTAGGCGAGATACGCGCCGACCGTGGCGAGCGTCGCCACGGCATACCAGATGCCCAGCATGCGCGCCAGGATCACCGTGACCAGGACGATCTCCACCAGGGTCGGCAGGATGCTGAAGAGGGCGTAGGAGAGGATCGTCTTGATCGCCTGGGTGCCGCGCTCCAGCGCCCGGGTCAGGCCGCCGGTCTGGCGTTCGAGGTGGAAGCGCAGCGACAGCGCGTGCAGGTGGCGGAACACCGACAGGCCGGCCTTGCGCACCGCACTCTGCTCCACCCGCACGAAGATGGCGTCGCGGATCTCGCCGAACGCCAGCGAGATCACCCGCGCCAGCCCGTAGGCGAGGATCACCGCCAGCGGCACCGCCACCGCGGTGGCCGGCGCCGACAGGGCGTCCACCGCCTGCTTGAACCAGATGGGGATGGTCACGGTGGCCGCCTTGGCGCCCACCAGGAACAGCACCGCCACGACGACGCGCGCCCGCAGCCCCGGCTCGTCCTTGGGCCAGAGATAGGGCAGCAGCGCGCGCAGGGCCCCCGTCTCGCCCAGGCGGGACGACGGTCCGCGGGAAGGTTCGGTGGCGGACGGCGGGCGGGAAGCGGACATGGAACGGATCGATTCACGAAAGGATAAGGGTTGCCGATGCTAACCTAGGCAGCGGGCGCGATTGTGCAAAGCCCGCCCGGCCGAATGGCTGGATCGCACCGGGAGTCCCTTGCATGGCGCGCACCCTTGCCTTCGCCGCCCTGGCCGCCATCGCCCTCGCCCTGGCCGGCTGCGGCGTCGTCAGCGGGGCGGCCAGCGTCGCCGGCACGGCGGTCGATCTCGCCGGCACCGCCGTCACCACGACCGTCGACGTCGTCACCGCACCGGTCCGCTGACCGGGCCGCCGGCCGGAACCCCTCGCCCGGCGCTCGTGTTGACGGGGCGGTGCCGCGGCATGGACGCCGCGCACGCCGCACGCCATCAGCCTGAAACCCGAGCCGGACCGGCGGCGCCCCGCCCCTCCCGGGCGATCCCTGCGCGTCCCCGGCCGGCGTCCCGAGGGGGGAACGCATGCGATCCAGACTCTCCGTCGCCCTGGCCACCGCCGCCGTCCTGGCGCTCGGCGCGCCGGCCCACGCCCAGAACGCGCCCCAGGGGCAGGCGCCCCAGGCGCAGGCGCCGCAGACGCCGCCGGGCCAACGCGTGGACCGGCCGCTGCCCGGCAGCTTCAACGGCTTGGCCCAGGCCAAGCTGCCGGCGGTGGTCGCCATCGCCACCACCCAGAAGCCCGAGGAGGGTCCGGCACCGGGCCCCGGCGGCCCCAACCTGATCCCCCGCCTGCCGCCGGGGCTTCCCCCGGGCATGGAGGAGTTCTTCGGTCAGCCGCGCAACCAGCCGCCGCCCGGCCCGGCGCACGCGCTCGGCTCCGGCTTCGTCATCGACGCCCAGGGCTTCGTGGTGACCAACAACCACGTGGTGGAGAACGCCGAGGAGATCACCGTCATCCTCCAGGACAAGACCGAGCTGCCGGCCGAGCTGGTGGGCCGCGACGCCCGCACCGACCTCGCCGTCCTCAAGGTCAAGCCGGCGCAGCCGCTGCCGGCGGTGCAGTGGGGGAACAGCGACGGCGCCCTGGTCGGCGACTGGGTGGTGGCGATCGGCAATCCGTTCGGGCTGGGCGGCTCGGTGACGGCGGGCATCATCTCCGCCCGCGCCCGCGACATCCACTCCGGCCCCTACGACGACTTCATCCAGACCGACGCCTCGATCAACCGCGGCAACTCCGGCGGCCCGCTGTTCAACATCGACGGCAACGTCATCGGCGTCAACACCGCCATCTTCTCGCCGACCGGCGGCAACGTCGGCATCGGCTTCGCCATCCCCTCCAACATCGCCCGCGACGTCGTCGCCCAGCTGCGCGAGAGCGGCGCCGTGAAGCGCGGCTGGCTCGGCGTGCAGATCCAGCCGGTGACGCCGGAGGTGGCGGACGCCGTCGGCCTCGACAAGGCGCAGGGCGCGCTGGTCGCCATGGTCACCCCCGGCAGCCCGGCGGCCAAGGCCGGCGTCCAGGTCGGCGACGTGATCGTCGGCTTCGCCGGCCAGCCCATCGCCGATCCCCGCGACCTCAGCCGCACCGTCGCCCAGACCGAGGTCGGCGCCACGTCGCAGCTCACGGTCTTCCGCGAGGGCCAGCGCAGCACGCTGTCGGCGGAGATCGCCCTGCTCAAGGACGAGCCGGAGGTCGCCGCGGCGGAGCCGGAGGAGGACGCCCCCGCCGGCGGGCCGCTCGGTCTCGCCCTCACCAGCCTGACGCCGGACGCCCGCGCCCGCTTCGAGGTCGCCGAGGACACCGAGGGCGTGCTGGTCGCCAACGTCGCCCAGGACAGCGTCGCCGCCCGCCAGGGCCTGCGCGCCGGCGACGTCATCACCCGGGTCGGCCGGCAGCCGGTGAGCGAGCCGCAGCAGGTGGCCCAGGCGGTGGACGACGCCCGCAAGCAGAACCGCAAGTCGGTGCTGTTCCTGCGCCAGCGCGGCGACGTGCGGACCTACGTCGCCGTGCCCCTCGGCGACGGCTCGCAGGTCGGCGAGGCGCCGACCGCCGGGCAGCAGAGCCAGCAGTAGGCGGCGTTCGGACGGACCGGGGGCGGCCCGCCGCGGCCCTCACGGCGCCGCCGGCCGGAACACCTGGACGCGGTGGTTGGCGGTGTCGGCGACATAGACCCAGCCGGTCTCCTGGTCCACCCACACGCCGTGGAGGTTGCCGAACTCGCCGGGGCCGGAGCCGGTCCGGCCCCACATGGTCAGGAACCGCCCTTCGCGGTCGAAGACCTGGATCCGGTCGTTGCCGATCTCGGCGACGTAGACGTTGCCGTCCCGGTCGATGCCGATGCCGGACGGCGCCTTCAGCTCGCCGGGGCCGGAGCCGGTGGTTCCCCAGCTCCGCACGAACCGCCCGTCGGCGTCGAACACCTGGATGCGGTCGTTCTTGAGGTCGGACACGTACAGCAGCCCGTCGGGGCCGAACTTCGCCGCCTCCGGCACGTCGAACCGGCCGGGCCCGCTCCCGTGGCCGCCGAACAGGAAGAGGAAGGTGCCATCGAGGGCGAAGACGCTGACCCGGTGGTTGCCCGCCTCGGGCACGTACAGCCGGCCGTCGCGGACGTCCATGAACTCGGTCTTCATGGTCTGGCCGGGGGCGTCGCCGTAGTCGGCGAAGGTCCTGCGCCAGCGGAAGTCGGGGCCGTACGTCTTGATGTAGCCGGTGTTGTAGTCGGCGACGTAGATGGCGCCGTCGGGATCGACGGCGATGCCCTCCGGCTTGTCGAGGTCGGCATCGCCGTCCCCCTTGCCGCCGAAGCGGCCGAGATAGCGCCCGGTCGCCCGGTCGAACGCCTGGACGTGGGCGTGGGCGGCGTCGGTGACCAGCAGCCGGCCGTCCCCCGCCAAGGCGAAGTCCTCGACGTACTTGAACTGCCCCTCGCCGGAACCTTCCGAGCCGAAGCTCATCACGTGCGCGAAGCGCAGCTCGCCCGCCCCGGCGGCACCGGCCAGCAGCAGCACGGCGAGCGCCGCCGCCCGGCCCACCGACACACCCCACTCCATCACGCCTCTCCGATCGTTCGTCCGCCGCCGTCCGGCGCCGCCCATCCTGCGCCGCCAATCGGAAAGGATCCGTGAAACGCCGCCCGCGAACGCGCGGAGCCCCGCACCCGGAGGGGTGCGGGGCGCCCGCCGAGCAGCCCTGGAGGGCGCGGCGTCAGTGCACCGACACGCCGCCCGCCGCCGCCGGCCTGTGCAGGTGGGCGGCGACCGGCAGGCCGTTGATGGTCAGCTGGCCGGCCTCCGCCGACACGGCGACCGTCTGGCCGTCGGCCACCTTGCCCTCGAGGATCATGGTGGCCATCGGGTTCTGCAGCTCGCGCTGGATCACCCGCTTCAGCGGCCGGGCGCCGTACACCGGATCGTAGCCGGCCTCGGCCAGCCATTCCGTGGCGGCGGGGTCGACCTCCAGCACGATGTCGCGGTCGGCCAGCATGGCCTTGAGGCGGCCGAGCTGGATCTGCACGATGCCGCCCATGTGCTGGCGGGTCAGGCGGTGGAACAGCAGGATCTCGTCCAGCCGGTTCAGGAACTCCGGCCGGAAGTTGGCCCGCACCACCTCCATCACCGCGTCGCGCACCACGTCCACGTCCTGCCCCTCGGGCACCGAGGCGATGACATCGGCGCCCATGTTCGAGGTCATGATGATGAGCGTGTTGCGGAAGTCGACCGTGCGCCCCTGCCCGTCGGTCAGGCGGCCGTCGTCGAGCACCTGCAGCAGCACGTTGAAGACGTCGGGATGGGCCTTCTCGATCTCGTCGAACAGCACCACCTGGTAGGGCCGCCGCC
Source organism: Azospirillum sp. ST 5-10 (assembly GCF_051225715.1). NCBI lineage: Bacteria > Pseudomonadati > Pseudomonadota > Alphaproteobacteria > Rhodospirillales > Azospirillaceae > Azospirillum > Azospirillum sp. ST 5-10. Next base: position 221,418 of record NZ_JBPJSP010000005.1, on the reverse strand, counting down.
GCACCGCCTCGGTCAGCGCGCCACCCTCCTCGTAGCCGACGTAGCCCGGCGGCGCGCCGATCATGCGGGCCACCGAGTGCTTCTCCATGTACTCCGACATGTCGAGGCGGACCATGGCGGTCTCGTCGTCGAACAGGAACTCCGCCAGCGCCTTGGTCAGCTCGGTCTTGCCGACGCCGGTGGGGCCGAGGAAGAGGAAGGAGCCGATCGGCCGGTTGGGATCCTGCAGGCCGGCGCGGGCGCGGCGCACCGCGTTGGCGACGGCGACGATCGCCTCCTCCTGGCCGATCACCCGGCTGCGCAGCTTCTCCTCCATGTGCAGGAGCTTCTCGCGCTCGCCGGCCAGCATCTTGTCGACCGGGATGCCGGTCCAGCGGCTGACCACGGCGGCGATGTCGGTGTCGCGCACCTCCTCGTTCAGCATGCGCGAGTGGGACGCCTGCTCGGCATCCTTGAGCGTGCGCTCCAGCTCGGGGATGACGCCGTAGGTCAGTTCGCCGGCGCGCGCCCAGTTGCCCTGGCGCTGGGCGTTGTCCAGCTCGACCCGGGCATGGTCCAGGTCCTCCTTCAGTTTCTGCGCGCTGTTCAGCTTGTCCTTCTCGGCCTGCCAGCGCGCCGTCAGGGTCGCCGATTCCTGCTCCAGGTCGGCCAGCTCGCCCTCGAGGTCGCTCAGGCGGTCCTTGGACGCCGGGTCGGTCTCGCGCTTCAGCGCCTCGCGCTCGATCTTCAGCTGGATGATGCGGCGGTCCAGCTCGTCGATCTCCTCCGGCTTGGAGTCGACGGCCATGCGCAGCCGGCTCGCCGCCTCGTCGACGAGGTCGATCGCCTTGTCCGGGAGGAAGCGGTCGGTGATGTAGCGGTTGGACAAGGTCGCCGCGGCGACGATGGCGCCGTCGGCGATGCGCACGCCGTGGTGCACCTCGTAGCGCTCCTTCAGGCCGCGCAGGATGGAGATGGTGTCCTCCACCGTCGGCTCCGACACGAAGACCGGCTGGAAGCGCCGGGCGAGTGCGGCGTCCTTCTCCACGTGCTTGCGGTACTCGTCGAGCGTGGTGGCGCCGACGCAGTGCAGCTCGCCGCGCGCCAGCGCGGGTTTGAGCATGTTGGAGGCGTCCATGGCGCCCTCCGCCTTGCCGGCGCCGACGAGCGTGTGCATCTCGTCGATGAAGACGACGATCTCGCCGGCCGCCGCCTGGATCTCCTGCAGCACCGCCTTGAGGCGCTCCTCGAACTCGCCGCGGAACTTGGCGCCGGCCACCATGGCGCCGAGGTCGAGCGCCAGCAGGCGCTTGTTCTTCAGGCCTTCCGGCACGTCGCCCTTGACGATGCGCTGGGCCAGCCCCTCGACGATGGCGGTCTTGCCGACGCCGGGCTCGCCGATCAGCACGGGGTTGTTCTTGGTGCGCCGGGCCAGCACCTGGATGGTGCGGCGGATCTCCTCGTCGCGGCCGATCACGGGGTCGAGCTTGCCCTCGCGCGCCGCCGCCGTGAGGTCGCGGGCGTACTTCTTCAGCGCGTCGTAGCCCTGCTCGGCCGAGGGGCTGTCGGCGGTGCGGCCCTTGCGCACCTCCTCGATGGCAGTGTTCAGGCCCTGGGCGCTGACGTTGGCCTGGTGGAGGGCCTTGGCCGACGGCGTGCCTTCGGCGAGCGCCAGCGCCAGCAGCAGGCGCTCGGCGGTGACGTAGCTGTCGCCGGCCTTCTCGGCGATCTTCTCCGCCTGCTCGAAGACGCGCGCCAGTTCCGGCGCGAGGTACACCTGACCGGCGCCCGCCCCTTCCACCTTGGGCAGCTTGTCCAGCTCGGCGTCGACCGCCGACAGGGCGCGCGCCGGGTCGCCACCGGACGCCCGGATGAGGTTGGCGGCCAGCCCTTCCTTGTCGTCGAGCAGGGTCTTCAGCAGGTGCTCGGGCGTGAGCCGCTGATGACCGCGGCGAATCGCCAGGGTCTGCGCCGCCTGTATGAAGCCGCGGCTGCGCTCGGTGTACTTCTCGAAATCCATGACCGACTCTCCCATGTGCGACCCGGCGCCCGCGAGGCAGCGCGCCCGGTCCGTGACCCACAACGTGCAATCCGGGAGGATGCTGAGCGTAGATGTGGGACGGTCCCCATGGGTTGCAAGACCACCGCATTTCCGTGGGATCGAAGGGCGACGGCACGCCGCCCTACCCCTTTGGCGTCGCCGCCCCTGCGCCGCCCCTCGACCGGATGCGCCGTTTCCGGCAGGCTGGGCCGGTGGCTACAGTCGGTGGCTCCGTCCACCACGACGCCGTCCGTTGCCGACATCCCATGACCGACATCGCACTCCCCCGGGGCATCATGCCGCACCCCCTGCACCCGCTGCGCCTCGCTTGGCTGGCCCGCATCGCCTGGCACCGGGTGGCGCGGCCGCTGACCATGGGGGTGCGGGCGATCGTGCTGCGCCCCGGCACCGGGGCGGCGCCCGAGGTGCTGATGATCCGCCACAGCTACGTCGGCGGCTGGCACCTCCCGGGCGGCGGGGTGGCGCGGGGCGAGACCCTGGCGGAGGCGATGCGCCGCGAGGTGCGCGAGGAGGTCGGGCTGGAGGTGGAGAGCGGCGTCCAGCCGCTCGGCATGTACGCCCGCTTCCGCCACGGCGCCAGCGACCACGTCGCCGTCTTCGTGGTCGAGCGCTGGTCCGGCACGCCGCGGCCCGACGGGATGGAGATCGTCGAGACCACCTTCTTCCCGCTGGACGCGCTGCCCGACGACACCTCCCCGGCCACCCGGCGGCGGCTGGCCGAATTCCACGACGGCAGCCCGCCGGCGGAGCGCTGGTAGACCAGGAAATGAAACGTTTTGGTCACGACGGTTGACAGGGCGCGGTCGGCGCGGCTGAGATACCGTCCATGTCGTGCACCCTCTCGAAGATCTGGCGCTATCCCGTCAAGGGCCTGAGCGCGCAGGAACTGCCCGCGGCCGAGCTGGAGCCGGGCAGGACGCTGCCGGACGACCGGCGCTACGCCCTGCTGCACGGGCCGGCGGCGCTCGACATGGACCACGAGGGGTGGCGGCCCAAGACCTACTTCCTGACGCTGATGCGGCACGAGCGGCTGGCGGCGCTCGACACCGAGTTCGACGCGGCGACGCAGGCCCTGGTGGTGCTCCGCGGCGGCAAGCCGGTGGCCCGCGGTCGCCTCGACCAGCCGACCGGGCGCATGCTGCTGGAGCAGTTCTTCGCCGCCTACATGGCCGGCGCCGCTCCCGGCGCGCCGAAGATCGTCGAGGCCAAGGGCTTCGCCTTCACCGACAACGACGCGCCGGTGGTCTCGCTGCTCAACCTCGCCAGCGCCCGCGATCTGGAGCGCGTGACGAAGCAGCCGGTCCACCCCGGCCGCTTCCGCGCCAACCTGTGGCTGGACGGGCTCGAACCCTGGGCGATGCGCCACTGGGTCGGCCGCACGCTCGCCGTCGGCGCCGCGCGGCTGGAGGTGCAGAGCACGATCCCCCGCTGCGCCGCGACCGAGGTCAACCCCGACACCGGCGCCCGCGACCTGGGCATCCTGCAGGCGCTGCAGCGCGGCTACGGCCACGTCCAGTGCGGCCTCTACGCCCGCGTCGTCGAGGGCGGCCGGATCGCGCCGGGCGATCCGGTCACCCTGATCTGACGGAGCCTCCGCGCTCCGGCAACGGGGGTGACCGCCGCCGTCAGACGTTCATCTGGGCGCGCTCGTCGGCGGCTTCGACGGCGTCCTCGCCGTCCTGGTCCTCGTCACCCGCGGCGTTGCCGCCCTGGCGGTCGTGACCGTTGCCGTTGGCGCGGTTCTCGCGCTGACGATTCTCCGACTCCTGGATCTGATTGATGATGCGGAAATAATGTTCCGCGTGCTGCAGGTAATTCTCCGCCATGATGCGGTCGCCGGAGGCGGCGGCGTCACGGGCGAGCGCCTGGTACTTCTCGTGGACCTGCCACGCGTTGCCACGGATCCGCACGTCCGGACCGTTGCTGTCGAAGGTCTGGTGGCGCAGCGGAACGTTCTGCCGGCGGCCACCGCCGCCCCCTCCGCCACCGCCGCCACCGCCGCCGCCACCACCACTGCTGCCGCCACGGCCGCGCGAACGCCTGTTGTTCGGTCCTTGTCTCATTCGGCTCTTGAGGCCCCATCTTCGAGAATCGCAATCCCCACAACGCCCCGGTGGCTCTCTCGGCCACCGGGCCCGCCGTGGGGACACCACGGATCGGTTCGCGGGGAGTCAAAATCGACGTCGGGGCCGCATGCGGGCAGGCCGGGCTCAATCGTGCGCCGGGCGCCCAGTCGGTTTCGGCTCCCAGAGTATCGTCGATGCATCGCACCCTAGCGGCTCGGCGGCCGCAATCCAACTGTTTTCTTACCCCGCCCCCCGGATTCCCCGATCGTTTCGCCCCCGGACGCACCGTTCGATCCCCCCGAGGTCGCGGAACACCCCGCTCGGCTCCAAGCCGTGCCGGGCCAGCAGCGCGGCGACGTCGGCCGCCTGTCCAGCGCCGACCTCCAGGGCCGCGGTGCCGCCCGGCGCCAGCAGGCCGGGAAGCTGGGCGGCGATGGCGCGGTAGGCGTCCAGCCCGTCGTCCCCGCCGTCCAGCGCCCGCAGCGGGTCGAAGATCCGCACCTCCGGCTCCAGCGACGCGATGTCGCGGCTGGGGATGTAGGGCGGGTTGGACACCACGAGGTCGAACCGCTCCGCCAGTCCCTCCCCCCAGTTCCCGGTGCGGAAGGCGGCGCGCCCGGCCAGCCCGTTGGCCGCGGCGTTGGCGGCGGCGGTGGCCACCGCCGCCGCGCTGAGGTCGATGCCGAGACCGGTGGCGTTGGGCAGTTCGGCGAGCAGCGCCAGCAGGATGCAGCCGGTGCCGGTGCCGAGGTCGAGCACGCGCAGGGCGGCCGCGCGGTCGGCGACGGCGTCGAGGGCGGCCTCCACGACGGTCTCGGTGTCGGGGCGGGGATCGAGGGTGGCGGCGTCGAGCGCCAGATCGAGCGTCCAGAAGCCGCGGCTGCCGAGGATGCGCGACACGGGCTCGCGGGCGGCGCGGCGCTCGACCAGGGCCAGCAGCCGGGCGGCATCCTCGTCCGGCACCGGCTCGCCGGCGCGGGCGAAGAGCGCGCCGCGGTCGAGGCCGAGGGCGTGCTCGGCCAGCAGGCGGGCGTCCAGCTCCGGCGTGTCGACCCCGGCGGCGCGCAGCCGCGCCTCGGCGGCGCGGCGCAGGGACTGGAGGGTGGTCATGCGTCGTTACCGCGCCTCGGATGGTGGTCGCGGTGCTCCCCCCTCCCGACCTCCCCCCACTGCGCGGGGGGAGGAGGAAGGCCCTCCCCCGCGCAGTGGGGGAGGGTTGGGTGGGGGACCGGCACGGGCACGCCGCCAAGGGGACGGCGCATCACCGCAGCTCGCTGAGGCGCAGCGCCTCGTCCTCGGCGACGAGGGCGTCGATCACCTCGTCCAGCGCCTCGCCCAGCATCACCTTGTCGATCTTGTAGAGGGTCAGGTTGATGCGGTGGTCGGTGACGCGCCCCTGCGGGAAGTTGTAGGTGCGGATGCGCTCCGAGCGGTCGCCGGAGCCGACCTGGCTCTTGCGGTCGGCGGCGCGGGCGGCGTCCTTGGCGGCACGCTCCTGCTCGTAGAGGCGGGCGCGCAGCACCTTCATGGCCTTGGCCTTGTTCTTGTGCTGGCTCTTCTCGTCCTGCTGGCTCACCACGATGCCGGTCGGCAGGTGGGTGATGCGCACCGCGCTGTCGGTGGTGTTGACCGACTGGCCGCCCGGCCCCGAGGAGCGGAAGACGTCGATGCGCAGGTCCTTCTCGTCGATGTGGACGTCGACCTCCTCGGCCTCGGGCAGCACCGCCACGGTGGCGGCCGAGGTGTGGATGCGCCCCTGCGCCTCGGTGGCCGGCACCCGCTGCACGCGGTGGACGCCCGACTCGAACTTCAGGCGGGCGAAGACGTTGCGGCCGGTGATGTTGGCGATCGCCTCCTTGTAGCCGCCAAGCCCGGTCTCGCTGACCTCCATCGCCTCGAAGCGCCAGCCGTGCAGGCCGGCGTAGCGGCGGTACATGTCGAACAGCTCGGCGGCGAACAGGGCCGCCTCCTCGCCGCCGGTGCCGGCGCGCACCTCGAGGATGGCGTTCTTCTCGTCCGCCTCGTCCTTGGGCAGCAGCGCCACCTGCACCGTGCGCTCGAGCGCCGGCAGGCGCTCCCGCAGCGCCCGCAGCTCCTCCTCGGCCAGGGCGCGCATCTCGGCGTCGCCGGCGGCGTCGGCGGCCATGGCGGCGAGGTCGGCGGCCTCGCCGCGCGCCTTCCTGAGGGCGCCGATCGCCTCGGCGACCGGGGTGAGGTCGGCGTACTCCTTGGACAGGCGGGCGAACTCCCCGGAATCGGCGGCGCCGGCGGACAGCGCGTCGCGCAGTTCGTCGTGGCGGGCCAGGACCCTGTCGAACTTCTCTTCCAGGCTCACGTTCGCTCTTCCTCGTTGCTCGGGTCGGTGGCCTCGGCCTCCCCCGACGTTCCCTCATCCAGGCGGAACAGGCGGAACAGCAGCCGCTCCGCCGCCGCCCGTTCCGCCAGCTCGCCGCCGTCGGCGGCGGCCAGCGACCGCAGCATCTCCGACGGGCGGTGCAGCAGCCGGTTGACCAGCAGCCGGGTCACCGCGCCGGCGTCCAGCGCGCCGTGCTCCCGCAGGACGCGCAGCCGCTCCGCCTCGAAATGGGCGCGCAGCGCCGCCACCGCCGGCACCGCCGCCCGCGCCGCACGGTCGCGGACGAAGTTGGCGACCGTCTCGTCGACGATGGCGCGGGCCGCCTGCAGCGCGCCCTGCCGGCCCACCCGCCCCTCCAGCGCCACCCGCTCCAGGTCGGCCAGGTCGTAGACGTAGGCGTCGTCGATCCCGCCCACCGCCGGATCCACGTCGGCCGGAATGGCGGTGTCGACGACGAACACCGGACGGTAGCGCCGCCGCCGCAGCGCCGCCTCCACCGCCCCGGCCGCCAGGATATAGCGCCCCAGGCCGGCCGCGGTCACCACGATATCGGCGCCGGCCAGGGCGCCGTCGGCCTCGGCCCAGGGGACGAAGTGGGCGTCCAGCCGCCGCGCCGCCGCCGCCGCGCGGCGGTCGACCGGGGCGGCGACCGTGACCTGCGGCAGCCCCGCCTCCCGCAGCCCCTCCAGGACCAGCGTCCCCATGTCGCCGAGCCCGAGCAGCAGCGCCGAGGTGCGCTTGAGGTTGCCGTGCAGGTCGCGCGCCACCTGCACCGCGGCGGCGACGATGGAGGTGGCGCCCTCGGCGATGGCGGTCTCGCTGCGCACCCGCTTGGCCGCCGCGTAGGCCGCCTGCAGCACCGCCTCCAGCTCGGGGCCGGTGGTGCCCGCCGCCACTGCCAGGCGGTGCGCCGCCTTGAGCTGGCCCAGCACGTGCGGCTCGCCGATGATCTGGCTGTCGAGCGACGCCGCGACATCGAAGACGTGCCGCACCGCCGCCTCGCCGGTCAGGGTGGCGAGCTGGCCGGTCAGGGTGGCGGTATCCTCCAGCCCCAGCCGCTCCGCCATCAGGCCGGCGACCTGCAGGGCCGCCTCCAGCGGCCGCGGATGCACCCCCTGCACCTCCACCCGGTCGCAGGTGCTCAGCCACAGCGCCTGCTCGAAGCCGATGCCCTTCAGCCGCTCCAGAAGCTCGGGCACCTCGGCCTCCTCGGTGGCGAGGCGGTCGCGCAGGGAGCCCGAGCAGGTGCGGTGGCTGGCGCCGACGACGAGGTAGGAGGCGATCACCGATGCGTTCCGAACTTGGGCCGGAGCCGTCACTCGGCGGCTTCGGCGGCTCCCGCGGCGGCTCCCGAGGCGGCTCCCGAGGCGGCGGACGGCGCCGCGGCCGCTTCCGCCGCCTTCGCCGCCTCGATGGCGGCCGCCTTCTCCTCCACCATGGCGACGAGGTGGTCGACGATGTCCTGGTTCTTCAGCCGGTGGTCGGGCTGGCCGGCGACGTAGATCTGGTGGGTGTCGTTGCCGCCGCCGGTCAGGCCGATGTCGGTCTCGCGCGCCTCGCCGGGGCCGTTGACGACGCAGCCGATCACCGACACCGTCAGCGGCGTGGTGATGTGGGCGAGGCGCTGCTCCAGCACCTCGACCGTCTTGATGACGTTGAAGTTCTGCCGCGCGCAGCTGGGGCAGGAGACGACGGTGACGCCGCGCCGGCGCAGCCCCAGCGACTTCAGCAGATCGTAGCCGACCAGCACCTCCTCGGTGGGGTCGGCCGAGAGCGAGACCCGCACGGTGTCGCCGATCCCGGCCCACAGCAGCATGCCGAGGCCGATGGAGGACTTCACCGTGCCGGCGCGCAGGCCGCCGGCCTCGGTGATGCCGATGTGCAGGGGATAGTCGCAGGCCTCCGCCAGCCCCTGGTAGGCGGCCACGGCGAGGAACACGTCGGACGCCTTGACCGAGATCTTGAACTCCCGGAAGTCGTGGTCCTCCAGGATCTTGGCGTGGTTGAGGGCGCTCTCGACCATGGCCTCCGGGCAGGGTTCGCCGTACTTCTCCAGGAGGTCCTGCTCGAGCGAGCCGGCGTTGACGCCGATGCGCATGGAGCAGCCGTGGTCCTTGGCCGCCCGCACCACCTCGCGCACCCGGTCGGCCGAGCCGATGTTGCCCGGGTTGATGCGCAGGCAGGCGGCCCCGCTCTCGGCCGCCTCGATGGCGCGCTTGTAGTGGAAATGGATGTCGGCGACGACCGGCACCTTGACCTGCCGCACGATGTCCTTGAGGGCCAGCGCCGACTCGCGGTCGGGGCAGGAGACGCGGACGATGTCGACGCCGACGCGCTCCATGGCCTGGATCTGCTCCACCGTCGCCTTGACGTCGGCGGTGGGCGTGTTGGTCATCGACTGCACCGAAATCGGCGCGTCGCCGCCCACCGGCACCGCGCCGACGTGGATCTGGCGGGAGGGGCGGCGCTGGATCTGGCGGTAGGCGCGCACACTGCTCATCGCGGACTGGCCTTCACTGCGGAACCGGGGGCGAGCCGCCCTTATAGCGCACCCGCCGCTGCGCCTGAAGTGCGCATGCCCGATGCCGTTTCCAAGGGAAGGAAACGCCCGGCCGGGCGCCGCCCAAGCAGGTTTGCCCAGGCCGGGCCATCTGCGGCTCGATCGGGGCAAACCTGCTTAGCGCAGGGCCGGAGCGTCGAGGGCGACGTCGCGCAACACCTGGCCGCTCGCCCCCAGCGGGGTGCCGGCGACGCCGTCGACGATGACGATCAGCCCGCCGGCGTTGCCGGTGCGCAGGCGCACGCCCGGACGGTCGGGCACGCGGTAGACGTCGCCGGGGCGCAGCACGCGGGTGAACAGCAGCTCGCCCTTGCCGTCGCGCACCTGCACCCAGCTGTCCTGGGTGGCGCGGAGCTGGATGCGCGACTCCTGGTTCTGCGTGCCGTAGACGCGGGTCGGCGGCGCCGCGGCGGCGGCGGCGGCATCGGCGGCGGCGGTGCTCCCCGGGGTTGCGGCGACGGCCGGCAGGGCCGGGGCGGCGGGCGACAACGGCGTCGGCTCCTGTGCCGGGCCTTCGGCCTCGTCGTCGTCGAGGCCCGCGGCGGACTCCTCGCCGGCCGGCCCCTGCGGAATGGGCACCGGGGCGGCGGCGGGCGGCGGGTTCGCGGCGGCCGGCCCGGCCGTCGGCACAGCGGGGGCCGGAACAGCGGGAGCCGGCGTGGCCGTGGCGCCGCCGGCGGCGGGAGCGGGCGGCGGCTCCGGGGCGGCGGCGACCGTCACGGGCGGCGGCTCGGCCGGTGCCGCGGGGGGGCTCGCCGGCGTCGCCGCCGCGGGCGGGGGAGCCGCAGACGGGGGAGCCGCAGACGGGGGAGCCGCGGACGGGGGCGCTTCGGGCGCCGGCTGACGGGCCGCCGGCACCGGCTCGCTGCCGGCCGCGGGGTCGGCCTCGGCCACCACGGCGGGGGTGTCCGCGCCGCCGTCCGCGGCGGGGGGAAGCTGCGGCTGGGTGGTGGAGCTGAACGGCAGGTTGTCGAGCAGCGAGACGAGACGGTCGGGCAGCGCCGGCACCAGATCGACCATCGAACGATCGGTGGCCGACAGATAGTACCAGCCGCCGTAGACCGTGCCGGCCAGGACCAGGGCGGCCAGCAGGACCGTGCCGCCGGGGACCCGGCCTTCCGGCACCGGTGTGGGGAAGTACAGCTCCTGCTTGGCGGTGCGGCCGGCCACCTCGTCCTTGAAGCGGCGGACGACGACGTCGGCGTCCAGGCCGAGATACTCGGCGTAGGACCGCAGGAAGCCGGCGGCGTACGCGTTGCCGGGCAGGTCGCCGTAGCGCCCGTCCTCGATCGCCTGGAGGAAGACGTAGCGGATGCGCAGCATCGAGGCGACGTCGCGCAGCTCGACGCCGAGGCGCTGGCGCGCCTCGCGCAAGGCGGCGCCGACACCGGCGCCCGATCCGGGTGCGGCGGCGCCGCCCCAGCCGGGGGGATGGGAGGAGGCGTCCATGCCGTCGTTCACCTTGCGCTTGCTGTCGCCCATGAGATCGCCCGTAGCGTCGCCTGGAACGTCGGGGAGGGCCGCCGCACCCTTCCGCGGGGCTGCCCGCCGACACCGCATCGGCCGTCACGGCGGCCAAGGTACATGACCTTCGGCTAGGTCCTTGTAACAAAGGCGTGCCGCGAGGGGCAACCGCTCAAATCAGGATGTCGTGGTCCTTGGCGAACGCACGCAACTTGGTGCGGGCGCTGTGGTCGGGGCGGCCGTACAGTCCGGCCATGTACTGGCGCAGGGCGGCGACGTCGAGGGAGCGCAGCATCGTCTTCACCGGGCCGACCGACGGCGGCGCCATCGACAGGGTGCGGAAGCCGATGCCGATCAGCGCCATGGCGTCGAGCGGCCGGCCGGCCATCTCGCCGCAGATCGACAGCGGCACCCCGGCCCCGTCGCACGCCTCGACCAATTGCCGCAGCAGGCCGAGCATGGGCGGCGACAGCGGGTCGTAGCGGGTGGCGGTGCGCGGGTTGCCGCGGTCACAGGCGAACACGTACTGCATCAGGTCGTTGGAGCCGACCGACAGGAAGTCGACCCGCGCCAGCAGGGCCGGCAGCTGGAACACCAGGGACGGCACCTCGATCATGGCGCCGACGCGCAGGCGGTCGGGCGGCGCGTAGCCCTCGGTGCGCAGCCGCTCGACCTCGCGGTCGAGCAGACGGCGGGCGGCGTCGAACTCGGCGACCTCGGCGATCATCGGGAACATCACCGACAGCGCCGGCCGGCCGGCCGCGGCGCGCAGCAGGGCCCGCAGCTGCTGGCGCAGCAGCATGGGATGGTCGAGGCCGATGCGGATGGCCCGCCAGCCCAGCGCCGGGTTCTCCTCCTCGCCGGCGACGATGTAGGGCAGGATCTTGTCGCCGCCGGCGTCGAGGGTGCGGAACACCACCGGCTTGCTCCCCGCCTCGTCGAGGATGCGGGCGTAGAGCTCCGTCTGCGCCGGCACGTCGGGGTGGGTGGAGCGCACCATGAAGGGGATCTCGGTGCGGTAGAGACCGATCCCCTCGGCACCGCTGGCGTGGAGGTGCGGCAGGTCCATCAGCAGGCCGCAGTTGAGCTGGATGGAGATCGGCACGCCGTCGCGGGTGACCGACGGCAGGGCGCGGCAGGCGACGTACAGCTGCTCCTTGCGGGCACGCAGGGCGACGCTCTCGGCGAACGCCATCTGGATGTCCTCGGCGGGGCGCACGAAGACGGTGCCGTGGTCGCCGTCGACGATCACCGGGTCCAGCGGCTCGATGCGGTTCATGGCGTCGGCGATCTGCACCACCGGGATGTCGAGGGCGCGGGCGACGATGCAGACGTGCGAGGACGGCGAGCCCTCCTCCAGGACCAGGGCGCGCAGCCGGCGCTGGTCGTAGTCCAGCAGCTCGGCCGGCCCCATGGTGCGCGCGACGATGACGATCTCGTCGGGCAGCGTGCCGCCGGCCCCCTCGAAGTTCCGGCCGGCCAGATGCTGGAGCAGCCGGTTGGTGAGATCCTCCAGGTCGAGCAGGCGCTCGCGGATGTAGGGGTCGGTGAGGTGGCTCATGCGGGCGCGGGTGTCGTTCTGCACCTGCTGCACCGCGGCTTCCGCCGTCAGCCCCTTGGCGATGGCGTCGCGGATGCGGGTGAGCCAGCCGCGGTCCTCGGCGAACATGCGGTAGGTCTCGAGGATGTCGCGCGGCTCGCCGAGCGCCGCCAGCGAGGGCGAGGCGAGCAGCGCGTCGAGCGCCCGGTGCATGGCGTTGAGCGCCCCGTCGAGGCGCCGCTGCTCGCCGTCGGCGTCCTCGGCCACCATCTGCCGGATGGTGAGCTGCGGCCGGTGCACCACCGCCAGGCCGGTCGCCAGGCCGCCGCTCAGCGAGCCGCCGGACAGGCGCGCCGGCATCAGGGCGGCGTCGCCGGTGGAGAACACCTCCTGGGGGTTGATCAGCTCGCCCGCCGCGACCAGCTCGGCGACCACCATGGCGATGGTCTGCAGCGTCTCCACCTCCTCCTCGGCGTAGTGGCGCCGGGCCGCGTGCTGGATGACCAGCACGCCGCGCACCTTGCCGCCGCGCAGGATGGGCACGCACATCATCGACTGGAACGGGTCCTCGCCCGTTTCCGGCCGGTAGGCGAAGTTGGGATGGGCGTGGACGTTGTCGAGGGCGACCGGCCGGGCGTGCGCCGCCACGTCGCCGACGATGCCCTCGCCGACCCGCAGGCGCGTCTTGTGGACGGCCGTCTTGTTCAGGCCCTCGGTGGCGAACAGCTCCAGCACCTCGCCGGCGCGCATGACGTAGCAGGAGCAGACGTCCGCCCCCATCTCGGCGCCGATCAGGGTGACGATCTTGTCGAGGCGGTCCTGCCCCGTGCCGGAACCGGCCATGATGTCGCGCAACCGCGCGAGCAGGCGCCGCGAGGCGCTGCCGTCGGAGGGGGCGGTGTGCTGCTTGAGGCTGTCCATGGCGCGCTCAATTCCACGCGGCGGCGGGAAATGCAAGGGCGGAGACGGTCGTGCCCAAGCGGCGGGCAACGCTGGCCGGCACGATCGTCCGGAAGGTCGAGGGCATGGCGATCCCGCGGCTGGGGGGCGAACCGACCTACAATGTGGTGCGGCCGGCGCCCGTTCACAGAGGCGCCGCTCGCGCTTGCCTAAACCGCCCTCTCCTCCACGACCCGGGCGCGCAGGGGCAGCGAGGCGAAGCGTCGCAGCAGGGCGGCCTCGGCCTGGCCCAGCAGCTCGGCGATGATCTCCGCGGTCGGCTGCTCCCGGGTCACCATCCCGACGCTCTGGCCGGCCATCAGCGAGCCGTTCTCCACGTCGCCGTCGATGACGGCGCGGCGCAGGGCGCCGGCCCAGAAATGCTCGATCTCCAGCTGCGCCGCCTCGCGGGTCACCTCGCCGGCGTCGACCCGGGCGATGACCGCGCGCTGGGTCTCCATGAAGCGCTTGGTGCCCTCGTTGGCGAGCGCGCGCACCGGGATCACCGGGAAGCGCGGATCGATCTGCACCGAGGGCTGGGCGTCGCGCGCCGAGGCGCGGATGAACGCCTTCTTGAAGTTGGGATGGGCGATCGATTCGGCGGCGCAGACGAAGCGGGTGCCGAGCTGCACGCCGGCCGCCCCCACCTCCAGCGCCGAGACGATGGCCTCGCCGCGGCCGATGCCGCCGGCCACGAACACCGGCACCTCGCGCACCTCGGGCAGGATCTCCTGGGCCAGCACCGAGGTGGCGACCGGCCCGATGTGGCCGCCGGCCTCCGAGCCCTCGATGATCAGCGCATCCACCCCCATGCGCACCAGCCGCTTGGCGATGACGAGCGCCGGGGCGAACGCCATCACCTTGGCGCCGCCGTCCTTGATGCGCTTGACGGTCGCCGCCGACGGCATGCCGCCGGCGACCACCACATGGCCGACCCGATGCTCGATGCAGACGTCGACCAGCCGGTCGAGGTCGGGGTGCATGTTGATGAGGTTCACGCCGAAGGGATTGGCGGTCAGCGCCCGGGTCGCCGCGATCTCCCGGCCCAGCCGCTCCGGGTCCATCGAGCCGCAGGCCAGGACGCCGAACCCGCCGGCGTTGGAGATGGCGGAGACGAGGGAGCGCTCCGACACCCAGGTCATCGCGCCGCCCATGATGGCGGTCGGCGAGCCGAGAAAGACACACCCCCGGCTCCACAGCCGGTCGAGCCGCCGACGGACCGTCTTCGAGGACGTCGTGCTGGCGCTCATGGCCGGCCTCCCTTCATCGCCTTCCGGGAATCGGCGCCGTCAGGCCGCGTCGAGACCGTAGACGGTGTGCAGCGAGCGCAGCGCCAGCTCCGTGTATTCCTCGGCGATCAGGACGCTGATCTTGATCTCGGAGGTGGAGATGACCTGGATGTTGATGCCCTTGTCGGCCAGCGCCTTGAACATGCGCTGGGCGACGCCGGCGTGGCTGCGCATGCCGACGCCGATCACCGACACCTTCACCACGTTGGGGTCGGAGACGATGCGCCGGTAGTTCAGCTCGCCCTTCTTCTCCTCCAGCACCTTGACGGCGCGGTCGAGGTCGGCCTTGCCGACGGTGAAGGTGAGGTCCGTCGAGGTGCCGTCCTCCGAGACGTTCTGGACGATCATGTCCACGTTGATGGCGGCGTCCGACAGCGGCCCGAAGATGCCGGCCGCCACGCCCGGGCGGTCGGCGACGCCGATCAGGGTGATCTTCGCCTCGTCGCGGCTGTACGCGATGCCGCTCACCACTTCCTTTTCCACGATCTCGTCCTCGTCGACTACCAGGGTTCCGGGAAGCTCGCTGCCGGGGGCGGGCTCGAAGCTGGACAGCACCTGCACCCGCACCCGGTGGTTCATGGCCATCTCGACCGAACGGGTCTGCAGCACCTTGGCACCCTGGGACGCCAGCTCCAGCATCTCCTCGTAGGTGATGCGGTCGAGCTTGCGGGCCTTGGCGACGATGCGCGGGTCGGTGGTGTAGACGCCGTCCACGTCGGTGTAGATGTCGCAGCGGTCGGCCTTCAGGGCCGCCGCCAGCGCCACCGCCGAGGTGTCGGAGCCGCCGCGCCCCAGGGTGGCGAGGCGCCCGTCGGGCGAGACGCCCTGGAAGCCGGCGACCACGGCGACCTCGCCGGTCGCCATGCGCTTCTCCAGCTCGGTGGTGTCGATGGAGACGATGCGCGCCTTGGCGTGGGTGTCGTCGGTGCGGATGGGGATCTGCCAGCCCTGCCAGGAGCGGGCGGGGACGCCGATGGACTGGAGCGCGATCGCCAGGAGGCCGGTGGTCACCTGCTCGCCCGAGGCGACGACGGCGTCGTACTCGCGGGCGTCGTGCAGCCGGTCGATGTCGGTGCAGAACTTGACGAGCTGGTTGGTCGTGCCGGCCATCGCCGACACCACGACGGCCACCTGATGGCCCGCCTTGACCTCCTGCTCGACCTTGCGGGCCACGTTCTTGATCCGCTCGACGTCGCCAACCGAGGTGCCGCCGAACTTGAGGACGATCCGCGCCATTTCCTCACACCATCTGAAGCCGGCCCCGGTGCTGGGGGCCCGGCATGACGCCCCCGCTCCACCGTTGCCGGCGCGGGGCGGCGTATCCATACTCTGTCGGCCGGGACGAAGGCAAGAAGACCCGGCAATGTTTTGATGCGAACAGTTTACGGGATTTCACGAATGACCGCGACCGCCGGCACCGTCGACCCCGACGAAATCGCCCGTTTCTCGGCGATCGCCGCCGAATGGTGGGATCCGGCCGGCAAGTTCCGCCCGCTGCACAAGCTGAACCCGCTGCGCCTCACCCACATCCGCGACACGGTGTGCCGGCGCCTGGGGCGCGAGCCGCACGCCGCCGGCGCGCTGGCCGGGCTCAGCGTCGTCGACATCGGCTGCGGCGGCGGCCTCTTGGCCGAACCGCTGGCCCGCATGGGCGCCGACGTGCTGGGCATCGACGCCGCCGAGCGCAACGTCAAGACCGCCGCCGCCCATGCCGCCGAGACCGGCACCGCGGTGACCTACCGCGCCACCACGGCGGAATCCTTGGCCGCCGAGGGGCGGCGCTTCGACGTGGTGGTGGCGATGGAGGTGATCGAGCACGTCGCCGACGTCGAGCTGTTCCTCAAATCCTGCACCGAACTGGTGGCGCCCGGCGGCGTGCTGTTCCTGGCCACCCTGAACCGCACGCCCAAGAGCTTCGCCCTCGCCATCGTCGGCGCCGAGTACGTGCTGCGCTGGCTGCCCCGCGGCACCCACGACTGGCGCAAGTTCGTGCGCCCGTCGGACCTCGCCAACGGCCTGCGCCGCCACGGCTTCGCCCTGAAGGAGCTGACCGGCGTCACCTACAACCCGCTGACCGACGAGTTCCGCCTCAACCCGCGCGACCTCGACGTCAACTACATGGGCTGGGCGGAACGGGCCTGACGGCGGCGTCACGCGCTGTTCTCCGAACCGTCAAAAATCCTTCACGTTGCGGGGGCTACAAACGCCCGGTCGTCACGGATGCCCGGAGGAACCACCGATGCTCTCCCGCAGTGCGCGCGTTCTCTCGGCCTCGGTCGCGGTGGTCGCCCTGACCGCGGGCCCGGCCGCGGCCGCCTCCTTCCAGCGCGTCGCCACCTTCCCCGTCCACACGAGCCTGCCCGCCGGCACGCCGGCGGACACCGAGACGGCGGCGGAGATCCTGGCCGCCGCCAAGGACGGCACGCTGCTGCTGTTCACCGACTCGCCCTTGGGGTCCCTCGGCTTCCTCGACATCGCCGACCCGGCCGCGCCCAAGGCGGCGGGGCGGATCGATCTCGGCGGCGAGCCGACCAGCGTCGCCGTGCGGGGCGGCCGCGCCCTGGTCGCCGTCAACACCTCCAGGAGCCGTGCCGAGCCGTCGGGCCACGTCGCCGTCGTGAGCGTCGACGACAGGGCGGTCACCGCGACCTGCGACGTCAAGGGCCAGCCGGATTCGGTCGCGGTCAGCCCGGACGGGCGTTTCCTCGCCGTCGCCGTCGAGAACGAGCGCGACGAGGAGGTGAACAAGGGCGCCATCCCGCAGATGCCCGCCGGCCATCTGGCGATCCTCGCGCTCGGCGCCGACGGCGCGCCCACCAACTGCGACGCCGCCGCCATCGTGCCGCTGACCGGCCTGGCCGCCGTGGCGCCGGAGGACCCCGAGCCCGAATACGTCGCCATCAACGGCGCCGACGTGGTGGCGGTGACCTTGCAGGAGAACAACCACGTCGCCCTGGTCGACCTCGCCACGGCCGAGGTGGTCGGCGGCTTCCCCGCCGGCTCGGTCGACGTCGACGGGGTCGACGCCACCACCGACAAGGTGGTGCTGCCCACCGGTGGCCTGAAAGGGCTGAAGCGCGAGCCCGACGCCGTCGCCTGGCTCGGCGACGACCGGCTGGTGACCGCCAACGAGGGCGACTACGAGGGCGGCTCGCGCGGCTTCACCGTGTTCGACGCCAAGGGCGGTGTTCTCTTCGACTCCGGCAACGCGATCGAGCGTCTGGCGACCCGGGTCGGCCATTACCCGGAGAAGCGGGCGGGCAAGAAGGGCACCGAGCCGGAGGGAGTCGCCGTCGCCGCCTACGGCGACGACCGCCTGATCTTCGTCGGCAGCGAGCGCGCCAACATCGTCGCCGTCTACCGCGACCGCGGCGCCGGGCAGGCGCCGGAGTTCGTGCAGGTGCTGCCCACCGGCGTCGGCCCGGAAGGCATCCTGCCGATCCCCGGCCGCGGCCTGCTGGCCGTCGCCAACGAGGTGGACAGCGCCGAGGACGCGGTGCGCTCGACGGTCACCCTCTACCGCCTGGGCGACACCGCCCCCGCCTACCCCACCATCGAATCCGCCGACGTCGACGGCGCGCCGCTCGGCTGGGGCGCCCTGTCCGGGTTGTCCGCCGACCGCAAGGCGGCGGGCATCCTCTACGCCGTTCCCGACAGCGCCTACGCCCGGTCGCGGATCTTCACCATCGACGCCGGCGCCAAGCCCGCCCGCATCACCACGGCCACCGTGCTGAAGAAGGACGGCAAGACCGTCGATTACGATCTGGAGGGCGTCGCCGTCGCCGACGACGGCGGCTTCTGGCTGGTCTCCGAAGGGAACCCCGAGAAGGGCAAGGACAACCTGCTGATCAAGACGGCGGCGGACGGCACGGTGGAGCGGGAGATCCCGCTGCCGCCGGAGGTCGCCGCCGGGGCCAGCCGCTTCGGCTTCGAAGGCGTGGCGGCGGTCGGCGGCGGGGCCGAGGAGCGGGTCTACGCGGTGCTCCAGCGCGAATGGAAGGGCGATCCCAAGGGCCGGGTGCGCGTCGCCCGCTACTCCCCGGCCGAAGGGGCCTGGGGCTTCGTCGGTTACCCGCTGGACACAGTGGAATCCGCGGCCGGCGGTTGGATCGGGCTCAGCGACCTGGCGCCGCTTCCCGACGGGCGCTTCGCCGTCCTGGAGCGCGACAACCAGGGCGGCCCCGCCGCGGCGGTCAAGCGGATCTACGCCGTCGACCTCGCCGCGGCGGGGTTCGTGCCGGCCGGCACGGAGCCGCCGACGGTCACCAAGACGCTTCTCGCCGATGTGCTGCCGGCGCTGAAAGGCCCGGCCGGCTGGACGCCGGACAAGACCGAGGGCCTGACCGTCGCCGCCGACGGGACCGCCTACCTGGTGACCGACAACGACGGCGTCGACGACGCCAGCGGCGAGACCCAGTTCATCGTGCTCGGGCGGCTGGCGGAATAGAGCGGGATCACTCCAGGTGGAATCACCTGGAGTGATCCCGCTCTAAATTCGAATGTTCATCGCAAGATCGCTTTTGGCCGGATCGGCGGAAAGCGATCTTGCTATAGCCGGCCGCCCCGTCACTCGTAGACCGTATCGAGCGCCAGCGTCAGGCCCAGCGACGCCAGTTGGATCTCGCCGTCCGTGACGACCTCGCGCGACCAGCCGTCGCCCTCGCGGCGGTAGAGGTCGACGCGGCGCTCGTCCTGCGCCACCAGAAGGTACTCGCGCAGGGACGGCAGGGTCTGGTAGTTCGCCCGCTTCTCCCGCCGGTCGACGCTCTCGGTCGTCGGCGAGAGCACTTCGATGATCACGGCCGGGGCGTGAACGACGTATTCGTCAGCGTCGGATGTCTCGCAGGTCACGACGACATCGGGATAATAGTAGGCGTTGGCCGCGGCCACCCTGACCTTCACGTCGCTGACATAGGCCTCGCACCCCCGCTCTTTCGCGGCCGGCCGAACCGCGCTGAAGACGTTGCCGACCAGGGTTGCGTGCCTTCGGCTCGCGCCGACCATGGCGAAGATTTCGCCGTCCACGTACTCGTGCCGCACGTGGGCGGCGCGCTCGAGGGCCAGATAATCCTCCGGCGGGATCCAGGGCTTGCGCTGCGCGTCGGGCATGCCATCACTGTAGCGCATCCCCGTCGGAAACCGGAGTCCAATGACGCCGGAGCCCGGCTGTGGGCCGGTGCCGCCGGCGGCGGCCGGTCACGCCGCGTGGCTCGCTTCCTGCTGGGTCAGCAGGGCGTAGATGGCGTCGGCGCTCTCGGAGCCGCGCAGCTTCTCGCACATGGACTGGTCGCGCAGCAGCCGCGACACCCGGGCGAGCGCCTTCAGGTGGTCGGCCCCGGCCTGCTCCGGGGCGATCAGCAGGAAGATCAGATCGACGGGCTGTTCGTCGATGGCATCGAAGTCGATGGGGCGCTCGAGGCGGGCGAAGACGCCGTAGACGCGGTCGAGGCTGGGCAGCTTGCCGTGGGGGATGGCGATGCCATGCCCGACGCCGGTGGTGCCCAGACGCTCGCGCTCCAGGAGGACGTCGAAGATCGCCCGCTCGTGCTGGCCCGTCAGCTCCGCAGCCTTGCGCGCCATCTCCTGGAGGGCCTGCTTCTTGCTGCCGGCCTTGAGGTTCGGAAGGATGGCGCGCGGCGTGATGAGATCGAGCATGACAGCGTCAACCGTTTGTCGGACCTGGGTCCGGGGCTCACGCCCCGGGGTTCGCCGCGTTCTGCGGGTCGACCCAGCCGATGTTGCCGTCGGCGCGGCGGTACACCAGATTGAGGCCGCCATGGGCGCGGTTGCAGAACAGAAGCGCCGGCGTCTCGGCGAGTTCCATCCGCATCACCGCCTCGCTCACCGTCAGCGTCTCGACGGACGTCTGCATCTCGGCGACGACGATGGGCGAGTGCGCCTCCCCATGGGCGGCGTCTTCGCCATCCACATGGTGCTCGTCGCGCTCCGCTTCCAGGATCTGATAGCGTGCCGGCAGACCCTCTTGGGCTTCCCCATTCGCATGATGGCCGCGCAGGCGGCCCTTGTAGCGGCGCAGGCGCTTGGCGATCTTGTCGCACGCGGTGTCGAACGCCGGGTAGGGCTCGCTGGCGTCCGCGGCGCTCTGCAGGAGAATGCCGCGCCCGACGTGGACCTGGATGTCCGCCTTGAACAGGTGCGCGTCGCGGGAAAACACGACGTTCGCCTCGATCGGCTTCGTGAAGTACTTTCCGACGACGGACTTCAGGCTGTCGGCAACGTGCGTGCGCAGGGCATCGCCAACGTCAAGTTGCTTGCCTTTAACGGTAAGTTGCATTTGGGAAGGTTTCCGAAATTGGCCCGGAAAAAGGTCGATGCGACAGGCGCCGCCGCGCGCGGACGGGCACCATAGTGGCGGGTACCGGGGCTGTCAACGAAACCCGCCGGCCCCGCGAGGGCTACATGCGTGACATCTTGGCACGGCGACGCTGCACCGACGACGGTATACGCATCGCCTCACGATACTTCGCCACCGTGCGCCGTGCAATGTCGATTCCTTCCTTTTGGAGGATCTCGACGATCTTATCGTCCGACAGGACGTCGTTGGCCGGCTCGGCGTCGATCATTTGCTTGATGCGGTGGCGCACCGCTTCCGCGGAGTGGGAGGCCTGGCCGTCGGCGCCGGCGATGGCGGAGGTGAAGAAATACTTCAGCTCGAACACCCCGCGCGGCGTGGCGATGAACTTGTTGGTGGTGACACGGCTGACCGTGCTCTCGTGCATGCCGATCGCCTCGGCGATGTCGCGCAGGATGAGCGGCTTCAGGTGCGACACCCCGTGGATGAAGAAGGCGTCCTGCTGGCGGACGATCTCCGAGGCGACCTTGAGGATGGTGGTGGCGCGCTGGTGCAGCGACTTCACCAGCCAGTTGGCGGAGTGGAAGCGCTCGCTCAGATACTCCTTCTCCGCCTTGTTGCGGACTTCGCCGGAGACGCGGGCGAAGTAGCGCTGGTTGACCAGAACCCGCGGCAGGGTGTCGGGGTTGAGGTCGATCAGCCAGCCGCCGCCGGGGCTGGCGCGCATCAGGATGTCGGGGGTGACGAGCTGGGCCGGCGTGTGGTCGAAGGCGAGCGCCGGCTTCGGATTCAGGGTGCGGATCTCCGCCACCATGTCGGCGACGTCCTCGGCGTCGACGCCGCACACCTTCATCAGCGCCGGCAGGTTGCGCGCCGCCAGGAGCTCCAGGTTGTCGAGCAGCGCCTGCATCGCCGGGTCCAGGCGGTTCCGCTCGCGCAGCTGGATCGCCAGGCATTCCTTGAGGGAGCGTGCGAAGACTCCGGAGGGGTCGAAGCGCTGCATGCGGGCGAGCACCCGCTCGACGTGCTGCGGCTCGGTGCCGAGCTGCTCGGCCAGGGCCGCGAGGTCGGCGGTGATGTACCCCGCCTCGTCCACCAGGTCGATGAGCGCCAGCCCGACCAGCCGGTCGGCCGGGTCCGGCAGATCGATGTTGAGCTGCTCGGTCAGGTGCTCGCGCAGGCTCTTCTCGCCGGACAGGGTGGCTTCGAGGTTGGGGTTCTCCTCGTCGAAGCCGCCGCCGCCCCGCTCGTTCCATGAACCGTAGACGTCCGTCCCGCCGTCGCTGCCGTCGGAGAAGCGGTCGTCGCCGTAGTCGTTCTCGAAATCCGTGTCGAGCGGCGCGTCGGACGCCGAGCCCATGGTGCCGGTCGTCGTGAGATCGACCGTGTCGCGGGTGCGCGCGTCGGCCGCCATGGGCGGCATCTCCTCGCGGTCGCCGTCCGCCGCCTCCCCCTCGCCCGACGGCCCCTCGCCGCCGCGCTCGCCCGCCCCCGGCTCCCCCTCGTCGCGCTCGAGCAGCGGGTTCTGCTCGATCTCGCGGTCCACGAAATCGGACAGCTCCAGGTTCGACAGCTGCAGCAGCTTGATCGCCTGCTGCAGCTGCGGCGTCATCACCAGGGTCTGGGCTTGGCGGAGATCGAGACGTTGCGTGAGCGCCATGAGCCAACGGTAAGGTCTAGAGGCTGAATCGATCGCCGAGGTAGACCCGGCGCACATCCTCGTGCGCAACGATCTCCTGCGGCTCGCCCTCCATTAGTACCATACCGTCGTGCAAAATGTATGCCCGATCGACGAGGTCCAACGTTTCTCTCACGTTGTGATCGGTGATCAGCACGCCGATGCCGCGGTCGCGCAGGTGCCCGACCAGCTCGCGGATGTCGCTGACGGCGATCGGGTCGATGCCGGCCAGCGGCTCGTCCAGCAGGATGAAGTGGGGCTGCGAGGCGAGCGCGCGGGCGATCTCGACGCGCCGCCGCTCGCCGCCCGACAGCGCCAGCGCCGGGGCGCGGCGCAGATGGGTGATCGAGAACTCGGCCAGCAGCTCGTCCAGCATCGCCTCCCGGGTGTCCCGGTTCGGCTCCACCACCTCGAGCACGGCGCGGATGTTGTTCTCCACGGACAGGCCGCGGAAGATCGAGGATTCCTGCGGCAGATAGCCGATGCCGAGGCGGGCCCGGCGGTACATCGGCAGGCTGGTGATGTCCTGGCCGTCCAGCATGATGGCGCCGACGTCGGCGGCGATCAGCCCGGTGATCATGTAGAAGCAGGTGGTCTTGCCGGCGCCGTTGGGGCCGAGCAGCCCGACCGCCTCGCCCCGCTGCACGCTGAGCGACACGTCGCGCACCACCGGACGCTTCTTGAAGGACTTGCCGAGGTTGAGCGCCACCAGCCCGTCGGCCGGCACGGCGCGCTCGGGCGCGGCGTCGGTGCCGGCGGCGGGTGCTGCGGCGCGGGGATCGAGGTCGACGGCCATGGCGGGCGGTGCCGTCCGCTTCACCGCGCCGGTCCGGCCGGCGCCGCGGCGGTCGGCTCGGACCCGGGGATCAGCAGCCCCTTGACGCGTCCGCCGCCGTCCTTGCCGGCGATGACGCGGTTGATGCGGGTCTTCATGTTCATTTCCGCGGCTTCGCCGTTCAGCTGGTTGTCGCCCCGGGTGAGCCGCACGTCGCCCAGCAGGACCGCCACCTCGTCGGCGGCGGAATAGATCATCTTGTTGGAGCGGCCGACGTCGGTCGGCGTGGTGACGACGACGCTGCCCGTCCCGTCGATCCGCTGCATGCGGGTGGAGCCGTCCGCCCCCTTGGCGAGCTGGCCGACCAGCACGTCGGCGCGCATGCGGTCGGTGCCGTGCATGGCCATGGCGTCGCCGCGCGCCACCGCGAGGTCGCGGTCCTCGTAGTACTCCAGGCTGTCCTCCGCCGTGACCACGTGTTCGGGCGTGACGAGGCGCAGATCGTCGCCGGTCACCACGAGGATGCGCCGGTCGGCGTCGTAGACGGCGCGGTCGCCGTAGACCTGCTGGTCCGAGCCGACGATGCGCACGTGGCCGTCGGCGACGAGCTGGAACACCTGGTTCCCCTGGCCCGGAACCTCGCGGTAATAGGCCGTCAGCACGTCGGCGAACACGGTGGTGTCGCCGCGCTTGGCGGAAGCGTGGCCGCGCGCCACGTAGGCCTTGCGGTCCTGGTGCCACTCGATGGCGGTGTCGGCGTCGATCGCCACCGGCAGGCCGTCGGCGCCCTCGGGCAGGAGCTGCGCCACGGCGCGGCCGGCCGGCAGCAGCCCGGCCGGCAGGGCCAGCGCCGCCGCCAGCAGCGCCGCCGCCAGCCGGCGGTGCCGCACGGCGGCGGTCGGGATCGCCGCGCGCCTCACCGCTTGCCCCCGGCGGATTCGGCCGACTGGACGTCGGCGGTGGACTGGTTGACGAAGACCACCGTCTTGCCGCGGTCGCTCATGCGGAACCCCTGCGCCCGGATCTCGCCCTGGGGCCCCTGCCCCGCCACCGCCACGTCGCCCCAGGCGGTGCCGGCGTGCACGTCGGCGTAGGCCTCGGCGGTGGTGAACTCGTTGCCGTCGTCGCGCATCACCCGCACGTCGCCGCGCATCTTCAGGACGCCCGTCTTCTGGTCGTACCAGCCGCGGTCGGACCGCAGGGTCACCCAGGTGCCGCCCAGCTCGGTCATCTCCGCCTCGGGCTTGTCGAGCACGACGATGTCGGGCTCCACCTCCGAGCGCTCGGCGCGGTCGGCCACCACCGAGAAGGGCTGGTTCTGCTCGTCGGCGGCGAAGTAGCGCGGCCGGATCATCTCCAGATGGCCCTTGTCGGCGTCGATGTGCGGCTGCGGCGGCTCGGTCAGCGACGGCCAGACGGCGATCAGCGCCAGCATCATCAGCGCCAGCGCCGGCAGCACCACCTTCAGGAGCGCCACCAGCCGGCTGTGGACGCGGCTCACCGGGCGCGTGGTGCGGCGCCGGTGGACGTCGGCGTTCCGGTGAGCATCGGTGTGAAGGTGCTGCACGGCCATGGTCATGCCTCCCGTACCCTGCCTGTCATGCCACGCCGGCGCGCAGGCAGTCGTGGATGTGCACCACGCCGACGGGCCGACCGGCGGCCCCTTCGGCATCCAGCACGAACAGCGTGGTGATCTTGCGCTCGCCCATCACCCGCACCGCCTCGGCGGCCAGCGCCTTGGGGCGGATGGTCTTGGGACTGAGGGACATGATGTCGCCGGCGCGTTGCGACAACAGCTCCGGCATCAGATGGCGGCGCAGGTCGCCGTCGGTGATGATGCCGACCAGCGCCCCGGCGCCGTCGACGATGCCGACGCAGCCCAGCCGCTTCTGGGTCATCTCCAGGATGACGTCGGACAGCGCCGTCTCGGTGGTGCACAGCGGCACGGCGTCGCCCTTGTGCATGAGGTCGCTGACCGTCAGGAGCGCCCGCCCAAGCTGGCCGCCGGGATGCAGCTGGTGGAAGTCGGCGGCCGAGAAGCCGCGCCGCTCCAAGAGCGCGATGGCGATGGTGTCGCCGAGCGCCAGCATCATGGTGGTCGAGGTGGTGGGCGCCAGCCCCAGCGGGCAGGCCTCGGGCGCCGACGGCAGCACCAGGGCGACGTCGGCCTGCTCGGCCAGCGTGGAGCCCGGCCGCCGGGTGACGCCGACCAGCGGGATGCCGAATCGCCGGGTGTAGGCGACGATGTCGCTCAGCTCGTGCGTCTCGCCGGAATTGGACAGCGCGATCACCGCGTCGCTGCGGGCGATCATGCCGAGGTCGCCGTGGCTGGCCTCGCCGGGATGGACGAACAGCGCCGGCGTGCCGGTGGACGCCAGGGTCGCGGCGATCTTGCGGGCGATGTGCCCGCTCTTGCCCATGCCGGTGACGACGACCCGGCCGTCGATGCCGGCCAGCAGGTCGAGCGCCCGGGTGAAGGCGCCGTCGAGGCTCTCCGCCAGCGTCAGCAGCGCCTCGGCCTCCATGCGCAGCACCCGGGTGGCGCTGGCGCGGTCGCGGTCGGGCGCGCGCGGCGTGGCGAGCGGGGTCTCCGGCTCGCCGGTGGAGCGGCAATCCATCAGACTGGTCAAGGCTGCATTCCGTGCCGTTCGTTCGTGTCGCAATGGCCCCCGCACCGGAGGGCCCCCGCCGCAGCCGCAGGGTCTGCCGGCCGCAGTATGCCCACCGGCGCAGCGCCGGTCAAACGGGCTCCCGGCTCAGTGGGCCAGGATGTCGGGCTCGTCCCAGCCGCCGAGGTCGAGCGCGGCGCGGGTCGGCAGGAAGCGGAAGCAGGCGTCGGCCAGCTCCGTCCGCTCCTCGCGCGCCAGCAGCGCGTCCAGCTTCGCCTTCAGGTCGTGCAGGTGAAGCACGTCGGAGGCCGCGTACCGCATCTGCTCCGGCGTCAGCTCGGCCGCCCCCCAGTCGGAGGATTGCTGCTGCTTCGACAGCTCGACGCCGATGAGCTCCTTGCACAGGTCCTTCAGGCCGTGCCGGTCGGTGAAGGTGCGCACCAGCTTGGCGGCGACCTTGGTGCAGTAGACCGGGCGGCAGACGACGCCGAGGTAGGCCTGCATCACCGCCAGGTCGAAGCGGGCGAAGTGGAACAGCTTGACCAGGTCCGGATCCGTCAGCAGCCGCTTCAGGTTGGGCGCGTCGTAGACGCCGCGGCGGAACTGGACGAGGTGGGCGGTGCCGTCGCCGGCCGACAGCTGCACCAGGCACAGCCGGTCGCGGGCCGGGTTGAGGCCCATGGTTTCGGTGTCGATGGCGACGGCGCCGTCGCGCGCCGCGGCCTTGAGGTCGAGACCGTCGGGCAGGTCGCCCTCGTGCAAGTCGATGGGCACGCCGCCCTCCCCGCGTCACGGGCCCCGGCCGCAAGCCCCGGAAACGACAAGCGCCGCCGTGCAAACCCCTCCCCGATCGGGAGAGCCTAGCACGCGGCGCGGCCGGAAAAGAAATGGTGCCCAGGAGAAGACTCGAACTTCCACGACATTTCTGCCACAGGTACCTGAAACCTGCGCGTCTACCAATTCCGCCACCTGGGCTCTCGGTGGGCCGCTTATGTATCGCCGGGCGGGGTGGCTGTCAACGCGTTTTTTTCGCGGTCCGGGGAAGTTCCGTCGGCCGCGCTCCCGCCCTGCGGAAATCGCCGCAGCACCCCGCCGCGGGCTGGCCCTGCCCGCCGGCATTGGTTATAAGCATCCACCGGCCGACGGCCCGCCGTCGGCGCCGGCGCGCTCGCGTGCGGGCGTTCGGGATTCCGCGTTCAGATCGGCACGGGAGAAGGTCGATGTCGTTTCGTTACAAGGTGATCACGGTGTTCGGCGGGTCGGGGTTCGTCGGCCGTCATCTGATCCGCCGCCTCGCGCGCACCGGCGCCGTCGTCCGCATCGCCGTGCGCAGCCCGAGCCGGGCCAACTTCCTGAAGACCGCCGGGGCGGTGGGGCAGATCGTCCCGATCGCCTGCGACATCCGCAAGGACGAGTCGGTGGCGCTGGCGCTGAAGGGCGCCGACATGGCGGTCAACCTGATCGGCACCCTGTACGACCGCGCCCCCTGGACCTTCCAGACCGCCCACGTCGACGGCCCCGCCCGCATCGCCCGCGTCGCCAAGGCGGCGGGCGTCGAGCGGCTGGTGCACGTCTCGGCCATCGGCGCCGACGCCCGGGCGGCGGCCGGCTACGCCCGTTCCAAGGCGGCCGGCGAGCAGGCGGTGCTCGACGCCTTCCCCGAGGCGACGATCCTGCGCCCCTCGATCATCTTCGGCCCCGAGGACCACTTCTTCAACCGCTTCGCGGCGATGGCGCAGGTCTCGCCGGTGCTGCCGCTGATCGGCGGCGGCCAGACGCGCTTCCAGCCGGTCTACGTCGGCGACGTCGCCGAGGCGATCACCAACGCGCTCCACAGCGACGCCGCGCGCGGCCGGACCTACGAGCTGGCCGGCCCCGGCACCTACACCTTCCGCCAGCTCATGGAGCGGATGCTGGTGGAGATCCGCCGCAAGCGCTGGCTGGTGGCGCTGCCCTGGGGGCTCTCGGAGACGGTCGGCGGCCTGCTGGAGAAGGTGCCGCTGCTCGATCCCCTGCTGACCCGCGACCAAGTGGAGATGCTGAAGCGCGACAACGTCGCCGGCCCCGGCACGCCGGGCCTGACGGACCTCGGCGTCACGCCGACCGCGCTGGAGGTGATCCTGCCGACCTACCTGTTCCGCTTCATCGTCGGCGGCCGCACCGGCGGCTCCGGCCCGACCGCGCTGCGCCAGCAGTACCCGGAGTGACGTCGGTTCGGATTATCAAAATAGAAGATCGGAAGATTTGAAGATCGCAGGAAGCCCGGGCGCCGCGGAGCTTCTTGCGATCTGTCCTTCTTCCGATCTTTGCGGTCAAAAAAGCCGGTTCGCCCTCAGAGATACAGGATCGCCAGCATCACGGTGCCCAGCGCGATCCGGTACCAGCCGAAGGGCGTGAAGCCGTAGCGGCCGACGAAGTCGACCAGCGTCTTCACCACCAGCGCCGCCGACAGGAAGGCGGTGACGAAGCCGACGGCGATCAGCAGCGCCCCGTCGGCGTTCAGGTACTGCCAGTTCTTGTAGAGGTCGAGCACCGTCGCCCCCAGCATGGTGGGGATCGCCAGGAAGAACGAGAACTCCGCCGCGGTGCGCCGGTCCACCCCCATGAGCAGCGCGCCGAGGATGGTGGCGCCGGAGCGCGACACGCCGGGGATCATGGCGACGCTCTGGAACAGGCCGATCTTCAGCGCCAGGCTCGCCGGGAAGCGCTCGATCTCGTGGTAGCGGGGGTGGCTGAGGAAGCGCTCGATCACCAGGATGGCGATGCCGCCGAGGATCAGGGCGACGCACACCACCGTCGGCTGGAACAGCACCGACTTGATGAAGTCGTGCAGCAGCAGGCCCAGCACCGCCGCCGGCAGGAAGGCCAGCAGCAGGGCGAAGACGAAGCGCCACGCCCGCGGGTCGTTCGGCAGGCCGGTGGCCACCCGCCACAGGCGGCCGAAGTAGACGAGGCAGACGGCGAGGATGGCGCCGAGCTGGATCGCCACCTCGAACACCCGTCCGGGCGGGCCGGCGAAGCCCAGCAGGTCGATGACGAGGATGAGGTGGCCGGTGGAGGAGACCGGCAGAAACTCCGTCAGTCCCTCGACGATGCCGAGGAGGGCGGCTTGCAGAAGCTGTTCGGCCATGGTGCGGGCGTGGCGATCCGGGATCCGAAAGGGGTGCCGCGCTTATAGCAGCGCCCCTTCGGTTTGGCGACTGGGCAAGACTCCTACCCCGAAGAGAGCGATAGGTCCGATATGGTACTAAATTTCTCGCGGCGCCGCCGGGCCGCGGCCGGCGTTGCGCGATGCCGCGCGACCCTCTGTCACAGTTCGGTCAGCAAACCTGACCTAACGAGCTTTTTTTGCTCGCCAGCGTCCCGGCGTTGCGTTATATGACACTGCGGCCGCGCCATTCGTTCGGCCGGTCATGCCCCCCTGCGGCCGTGCCGGCGGCGGGGCGGGCGAAGAGAAGCTTCCCGCCACCGGCGGGTCCAGGTCAAGGAGTTGGCGAGATGGCGCAAAAGCAGAAGATGCTGGGCTTCGTGCACACCACGCAGCGGATGCCCGACAAGCGCACTGCCGAGGAGCGCCGCCACGACTTCCGGGAGATCTACGCCCGCTTCAGCGACGACCGCGCGGCCGAGCAGGCCGGCCGCTGCTCGCAGTGCGGCGTGCCGTTCTGTCAGGTCCACTGCCCGGTGCAGAACAACATCCCGGACTGGCTGAAGCTGACCGCCGAGGGCCGGCTGGAGGAGGCCTACGAGGTCTCCCAGGCGACCAACAATTTCCCCGAGATCTGCGGCCGCATCTGCCCCCAGGACCGCCTGTGCGAGGGCAACTGCGTGATCGAGCAGTCGACGCACGGCGCCGTCACCATCGGCACGGTCGAGCGCTACATCAACGACACCGCCTGGGAGAAGGGCTGGGTCAAGCCGCGCAAGCCGGTGCGCGAGCTGGGCCAGTCGGTCGGCATCATCGGCGCCGGTCCGGCCGGCATGGCGGCGGCCGAGGAGCTGCGGGCCAAGGGCTACGAGGTCCACGTCTACGACCGCTACGACCGGGTCGGCGGCCTGATGGTCTACGGCATCCCCGGCTTCAAGCTGGAGAAGGACGTGGTGGCGCGCCGGGCCAAGCTGCTGGCCGACGCCGGCGTCGTCTTCCACTGTAATTTCGAGGTCGGCCGCGACGCCAGCCTGGCCGAGCTGCGCCGCCGCCACGCCGCGGTGCTGATCGCCACCGGCGTCTACAAGGCGCGCGACATGGAGGCGCCGGGCGCCGATCTCGGCAACATCGTGCCGGCGCTGGATTACCTGACCGCCTCCAACCGGGTGGACCTGGGCGACGAGGTGCCGGCCTTCGCCGACGGCTCGCTGAACGCCAAGGGCAAGAACGTCGTCGTGGTCGGCGGCGGCGACACCGCCATGGACTGCGTGCGTACCGCCGTGCGCCAGGGGGCGGTGTCGGTGAAGTGCCTCTACCGCCGCGACCGCAAGAACATGCCGGGCTCGCAGCGCGAGGTGGCGCACGCCGAGGAGGAGGGTGTCGAGTTCGTCTGGCAGGCCGCCCCCGACGCCTTCCTCGGCGAGGGCACGGTCGAGGCGGTGCGCGCCGTGCGCATCCACCTCGGCGTCGCCGACGCCACCGGCCGCCAGACCCCGCAGGTGATGAAGGGCTCCGAGTTCGAGATCCCCGCCGACCTCGTGATCAAGGCCCTGGGCTTCGAGCCGGAGGACCTGCCCGCCCTGTTCGGCGAGCCCGCCCTGAAGGTGACCCGCTGGGGCACCGTCACCGCCGATCCGCGCACCAAGATGTCGAGCGTCGACGGCGTGTTCGCCGCCGGCGACATCGTCCGCGGCGCCAGCCTGGTGGTGTGGGCGATCCGCGACGGCCGCGACGCCGCCGAGGCCATGCACCGCTACGTCAAGGCCAAGGCGGCCGCCGAGGGGCTGGCGGTCGCGGCGGAGTAAGGTTGCGATGCCGACGGTTGCCTGGGTTCTCGGCTTCGCCATCGTCTTCTTTTACGAAGACCCGAAGCGGGACCACCCGGACGCCGCAGCCGAGTAATGGGACCCAAGGGCCCTCGGCCCTTGGCGGGGGTCGAGGGGGCGGTGCCCCCTCGAAAACGACATGACCATCGAAAGGGTCGACCGATGACCGAGACGCTGAACCAGGGTGAGCAGTTCGTCGCCGCGTACCGCGCCAACGTGGAGCGGTTGACCACGGCCAACGCCTACGACCCGGCGGACGAGCGCGACAACTGCGGCGTCGGCTTCATCGCCGCGATCGACGGCAAGCCGCGGCGCTCGGTGGTCGAGAAGGGCATCGAGGCCCTGAAGGCGGTGTGGCACCGCGGCGCCGTCGACGCCGACGGCAAGACCGGCGACGGTGCCGGCATCCACGTCCAGGTGCCGCAGAAGTTCTTCAAGGACCACGTCCGCGTCGTCGGCCACACGCCGCCCGACAACAACCTCGCCGTCGGCCAGGTGTTCCTGCCGCGCATCAGCCTGGATGCGCAGGAGGCCTGCCGCTGCATCGTCGAGACCGAGATCCTCAACTTCGGCTACTACATCTATGGCTGGCGCCAGGTGCCGATCAACGTCGACATCATCGGCGAGAAGGCCAACGCCACCCGGCCGGAGATCGAGCAGATCATCGTCGGCAATTCCAAGGGCGTGTCGGACGAGCAGTTCGAGCTCGACCTCTACGTCATCCGCCGGCGCATCGAGAAGGCGGTGGCGGCGGAGCAGATCAACGACTTCTACATCTGCACCCTGTCGTCGCGCTCGATCGTCTACAAGGGCATGTTCCTGGCGGAGCAGCTCACCTCCTTCTATCCCGACCTGCTGGACGAGCGGTTCGAGTCGAACTTCGCGCTCTACCACCAGCGCTACTCGACCAACACCTTCCCGACCTGGCCGCTGGCCCAGCCCTTCCGCATGCTCGCCCACAACGGCGAGATCAACACGCTGAAGGGCAACGTCAACTGGATGAAGGCGCACGAGACGCGCATGGAGCATCCGGCGTTCGGCGCCCACATCGCCGACATCAAGCCGGTGATCGGCGTCGGCCTGTCGGACAGCGGCGCGCTCGACAGCGTGTTCGAGGTGCTGAGCCGGGCCGGCCGGCCCGCCCCCATGGTCAAGATGATGCTGGTGCCGGAGGCGCTGACCAAGGCGGCGACCCTGCCGGAGAGCCACGCCTCGCTGATCCAGTACTGCAACTCGGTGATGGAGCCGTGGGACGGCCCGGCGGCGCTGGCCCTGTACGACGGGCGCTGGGTGGTCGGCGGCATGGACCGCAACGGCCTGCGGCCGATGCGCTACACCATCACCACCGACGGGCTGATCATCGCCGGCTCGGAGACCGGCATGGTGAAGATCGACGAGACCAGGGTGGTCGAGAAGGGCCGCCTCGGCCCCGGCGCCATGATCGCCATCGACCTCGCCGACGGGAAGCTCTACCGCGACCACGAGGTCAAGGACCTGCTGGCCGGCCAGAAGCCGTGGGGCAACTGGGTCAAGGCGACGACGCAGCTCGACACGCTGGTCAAGAACGCCTCCACCAAGGGCGAGCCGGCGGAGATGGAGCGGCCGGCCCTGCGGCGCGCCCAGATGGCCTTCGGCATCTCCATGGAGGACATGGAGCTGATCCTCCACCCGATGGTGGAGGACGCCAAGGAGGCCGTCGGCTCGATGGGCGACGACAGCCCGATCGCCGTCCTGTCGGAGAAGTACCGCGGCCTGCACCACTTCTTCCGCCAGAACTTCTCCCAGGTCACCAACCCGCCCATCGACAGCTTGCGCGAGCGGCGGGTGATGAGCCTGAAGACGCGGCTCGGCAACCTCGGCAACATCCTCGACGAGAGCGAGACCCAGTGCCGGCTGCTGCAGCTCGACTCGCCGGTGCTGACGACCGCCGAGTTCCGCGCCATGCGCGCCTACATGGGCGAGACGGCGGCGGAGATCGACGCCACTTTCCCGGTCGACGGCGGCCCCGACGCGCTGCGCGACGCGCTCAGGCGCATCCGCCAGGAGGCGGAGGACGCGGTGCGCGGCGGCGCCGAGCACGTCATCCTGACCGACGAGCGGATGGGCCAGGCGCGCGCCGCCATCCCGATGATCCTCGCCACCGGCGCGGTGCACACCCACCTCGTCCGCAGCAACCTGCGCACCTTCACCTCGCTGAACGTGCGGTCGGCCGAGTGCCTGGACACCCACTACTTCGCCGTGCTGATCGGCGTCGGCGCCACCACGGTCAACGCCTACCTCGCCCAGGAGGCGATCGCCGACCGCCAGCGCCGCGGCCTTTTCGGCACCATGCCGGTCGAGGAGGGGGTGCAGCGCTTCAAGAAGGCGATCGACGAGGGGCTGCTGAAGATCATGTCCAAGATGGGCATCTCGATCATCAGCTCCTACCGCGGCGGCTGCAACTTCGAGGCGGTGGGCCTGAGCCGCGCCCTGGTGGCCGAGCACTTCCCGGCGATGGTCAGCCGCATCTCCGGCATCGGCCTCAACGGCATCCAGAAGAAGGTGCTGGAGCAGCACGCCGTCGCCTTCGCCGAGGACGTGGTCACCCTGCCGGTCGGCGGCTTCTACAAGTTCCGCAAGTCGGGCGACCGCCACGGCTGGGAGGGCGGCATCATGCACACCCTCCAGCAGGCGGTGACCCAGGACAGCTACACCCTCTTCAAGAAGTACGCCGAGCAGGTGCACGGCCGTCCGCCGATGCAGCTGCGCGACCTGCTGGCGTTCCGCTCGCTGAAGGGCGCCGTGCCGATCGACGAGGTCGAGTCGATCACCGCCATCCGCAAGCGCTTCGTGACGCCCGGCATGTCGCTGGGGGCTCTGTCGCCGGAGGCGCACGGCACGCTCAACGTCGCCATGAACCGCATCGGCGCCAAGTCGGACTCCGGCGAGGGCGGCGAGGACCCGGCGCGCTTCAAGCCGGACAAGAACGGCGACAACTGGAACTCGGCCATCAAGCAGGTGGCGTCCGGCCGCTTCGGCGTGACGGCGGAGTACCTGAACCAGTGCCGCGAGATCGAGATCAAGGTGGCCCAGGGCGCCAAGCCCGGCGAGGGCGGCCAGCTCCCCGGCTTCAAGGTGACGGAGATGATCGCCCGCCTGCGTCACTCGACGCCCGGCGTGACCCTGATCAGCCCGCCGCCGCACCATGACATCTACTCGATCGAGGACCTGGCGCAGCTCATCTACGACCTCAAGCAGATCAACCCCGAGGCCAAGGTCTGCGTGAAGCTGGTGGCGCGCTCGGGCATCGGCACCATCGCCGCCGGCGTCGCCAAGGCCAACGCCGACGTGATCCTGATCTCCGGCGGCTCCGGCGGCACCGGCGCCAGCCCGCAGACCTCGATCAAGTACGCCGGCGTGCCCTGGGAGATGGGCCTGTCGGAGGTGCACCAGGTGCTGACGCTCAACCGTCTGCGCCACCGCGTGCGGCTGCGCACCGACGGCGGGCTCAAGACCGGCCGCGACATCGTCATCGCCGCCATGCTCGGCGCCGAGGAGTACGGCATCGGCACCGCCAGCCTGATCGCCATGGGCTGCATCATGGTGCGCCAGTGCCACTCCAACACCTGCCCGGTCGGCGTGTGCGTGCAGGACCCCAAGCTGCGCGAGAAGTTCACCGGCACGCCGGAGGCGGTGGTCAACCTCATCTCCTTCCTCGCCGAGGAGGTGCGCGAGATCCTCGGCCAGCTCGGCTTCCGCTCGCTGAACGAGGTGATCGGCCGCACCGACCTGCTGCACCAGGTCAGCCGCGGCGCCGCGCACCTCGACGACCTCGACCTCAACCCGCTGCTGGCCCAGGTCGACCCCGGCGAGAACGCCCGCTACTGCACCATGCAGGGCCGCAACGAGGTGCCGGACACGCTGGACGCCCGCATCGTCGCCGACGCCCGCCCGCTGTTCGAGGAGGGCGAGAAGATGCAGCTCGCCTACACCATCCGCAACACGCACCGCGCCATCGGCACGCGGCTGTCGTCGATGATCACCCGCAAGTTCGGCATGTTCGGCCTGCAGCCCGGCCACATCACGGTGCGCCTGCGCGGCACCGGCGGCCAGTCGCTGGGCGCCTTCGCCGTCCAGGGCATCAAGCTGGAGGTGTTCGGCGACGCCAACGACTACGTCGGCAAAGGCCTGTCGGGCGGCACCATCGTCGTGCGGCCGAGCACCTCGTCGCCGCTGAAGACCAACGACAACACCATCATCGGCAACACCGTGCTGTACGGCGCCACCGCCGGCAAGCTGTTCGCCGCCGGCCAGGCCGGCGAGCGGTTCGCCGTGCGCAACTCCGGCGCGCAGGTCGTGGTGGAGGGCTGCGGCTCCAACGGCTGCGAGTACATGACCGGCGGCATGGCGGTCATCCTCGGCCCCGTCGGCGACAATTTCGGCGCCGGAATGACCGGCGGCATGGCCTACGTCTACGACGAGGAGGAGGATTTCCCCCGCCGCGTCAACGACGAGAGCGTGGTCATCCAGCGCCTCGAGGTGGCGCACTACGAGGACCAGCTCCGGCGCCTGGTCGAGGAGCACGTGGAGGAGACGCAGAGCCTGTTCGCCCGCGAACTCCTCAACGACTGGGCGCGCGTGCGCGCCAAGTTCTGGCAGGTCGTGCCGAAGGAGATGCTGGGCCGGCTGGAGGTGCCCGTCACCCTGCCGAAGGCCATTCCGGCGGAGTAACGATCACCGGCTCCTCTGCTTCATTGGCGGCCCGGACCAACCGGGCCGCCTTTTTTGTGGGCGTGTGGCGGTGGCGGTCCCCAGCCTGCCGCCGTTGGTCGGGCTGGCGGTGATGCCGCTGGCGCGGACGCTGCGGCAGCCGGGCGGCGTGGCGATGCTGGCGGTGGCCGCGCGGCGGCGCACCATGGCGTGGGCGCTGACCTGCGCCAGCCCCCGCCCCGACAACCGCCCGGTATCGTCGGGTCGGTCGCGTCGAGCAGCACCCAGGCCTCGGCGACGTCCAGCACAGGCGTCTTATCGACCCGCACAACGTGCCGCGGCCCGCGCACCGGGGCCGCCGGGTTCACCGCCACCACCTGGCCGGTCACCGGCCAGTCGAATAGGTGCCGCACCGCGGCGAGGCGCTGCTTGACCGTCGGCGCCGCGTGCGTGCGCGTCAGCCCCTCGACCCCGGTGGCGACAGGCAGCGGCTGCACCGCGGCGAGCGACGGCACGCCGGCGGCTGCGCACCAAGCGAGGAAGTCGCCGACGGCCCGGGCGTAGGCCCGGCGGGTGTGCGGGTTGCGGATCCCGGCGGCGAAGAACTCGAGAACTCGGACAGTGGTCCGTTCGCCGGCGGCGGTGACCAGCCCAGGCAGGGCGATCGATGGCCGGTGGGCCGGCGTGCTCATGGCCTGCCTGCCTCGCCGGGACGGCGCTCCGGTGCCTCGCCTCCCTGATGGCCGGCCAGTGCGCGCAGCCGGTCTTGGCGGGTGCGCGGGTCGATGATGGTCTGGATCTCACTGACGAAAGCCCGGCGTGCGGCGATCAGCGCTCTGGCGACCTCGGATGGCGAAGCCGCGGTTGCCCCCGCT
This sequence comes from Azospirillum sp. ST 5-10, assembly GCF_051225715.1. Classification (NCBI taxonomy): domain Bacteria; kingdom Pseudomonadati; phylum Pseudomonadota; class Alphaproteobacteria; order Rhodospirillales; family Azospirillaceae; genus Azospirillum; species Azospirillum sp. ST 5-10. The sequence continues at coordinate 185,250 of NZ_JBPJSP010000005.1, read as the reverse complement.
GTGAGGTGGTCGAGCAGACGGCAGGCGTCGACAACGTGATCCAGTGCCTGCTGGCGAAAGCCCCGAAATGCCGCCGGCTTGTGAAGTCCCCGGTCCGACGCGTGCGTGTTGGGCAGGAACAGCCGGCCGCGGTCAACCAGAGCCGACAGACGCCAGGCGAGCTCAACCCGCTTGTGGAAGAACGCGCCCTCCGGCATCCGCTGGGGATCCAGACCGCAAAGAGCGTGGGCTTCGGACATGCGGTCGATGACCTCGTCCGCCCAGGCCTGCAGAGCGTGGCTCTGCTCGGTCAGCAGGGCTTCCAGCGCGATCACCGCCTGCTTCTTGGTCTCTTCGTGCTGCCGGGCGGTTTCCTGGCCCTGCTCGGCGGCGGAGCGGCGGGCGTCCACGGCGGCGACCACGGCGACCACCGCCGCGATCACCGTGGCCACGGCGCTGACGATGTCCGCGATCTCGCCCATCCGTCCAGTCCTGCTTACAAGTGATAAAGGACATTATCACAGATGAACGGAGAGGCCGCGAGACCGCGGGGGCATCTTGGCGCGATGACAACATCCGCCCTCCTCGCGTGTCGGCCGGGGGATCGCCACACGCAGGCACGTGATGACGAACGCCATGGCTGGGCCGACCAGCCAAGCCCTGCGGACGGATGGCCGTGATTTTCGCCCGTTCTGTGGCGTCACCCCTACCCGGAGCACGGCGAAACGATTTATCGTCTCCTGATCGGTCGATCAGGACAGGGAAGAGGAACGGAGATGGGGACGGCGCCCGCACGGGGGGCACGCCTGCGCACGCGCCCGGCGACCTGGGGGGACGGCCCGCGGTGCGCCGAGATCTTCCTGGTGGGCCGGCGCCTCGCCTCTCCCTGGCAGCCGCCGGACCGCTTCCGCCTCGACGACTACTACGACTGCGTCGAGGACGACGAGGTGGTGGTGGCCGAGATCGGCGGGCGGGTGGTCGGCTTCGCCTCCGTCGACCCGCGCCGGCGGGCGCTGCACGCCCTGTTCATCGATCCCGCCTGGCGCGGCCGCGGCATCGGCAGCGTGCTGCTGAGCGAGGCGCTGAGCCGCCTCCCCGCCCCCGCCGAGCTGACCTGCGCGGTGCGGAACGCCGCCGCACGGGCCTTCTACGAGCGTCACGGCTGGGTCGCCGTGCCCGCGGCGAGCGGCCCGGCCGACCCGCACGTGGTCTACCGCAAGGCCGGCGGCAGCGCCGCCTGATGCGCAAGGCCGACGGCAGCGCCGCCTGATGCGCAAGGCCGGCGGCAGCGCCGCCTGACCCGCGGCCGTCAGGCCGCGAGCTTGAGGTCGAGCTGGGCCCAGACGTCGCGCAGGGCGTCCACGAGGTGGGCCATCATGGCGTCGTCGTGCAGCGGCGTCGGGGTGAAGCGCAGGCGTTCGCTGCCGCGGGGCACGGTCGGGTAGTTGATCGGCTGGACGTAGATGTCGTGCCGCTCCATCAGCAGGTCGGAGGCGCGCTTGCAGCGCTTGGCGTCGCCCACCATGACCGGGACGATGTGGCTGGCCGAGTCCATCACCGGCAGCCCGGCCTCGGCCATCAGGCGCTTCAGGGTCGCCGCGCGCTCCTGGTGGCGGGTGCGCTCGCTCTGGCTCTGCTTGAGGTGGCGGATCGAGGCCAGCGCACCGGCCGCCAGGACCGGGGCCAGCGAGGTCGAGAAGATGAAGCCGTTGGCGAAGGAGCGCACGCAGTCGATCAGCGCCGAGGAGCCGGTGATGTAGCCGCCCTGGACGCCGAAGGCCTTGCCCAGCGTCCCCTCGATGATGGTGAGCCGGTGCATGGCGCCGTCGCGCTCCGCCACCCCGGCGCCGCGCGGGCCGTACATGCCCACCGCGTGCACCTCGTCCAGGTAGGTCATCGCCCCGTGCCGGTCGGCGACGTCGCACAGCTCATGGATCGGCGCGATGTCGCCGTCCATGGAGTAGACCGACTCGAAGGCCACCAGCTTCGGCCGCGCCGGGTCGGCCTGGGCCATGAGCTGGTCGAGATGCTCCGGATCGTTGTGGCGGAAGATGTGCTTCTCGGCACCCGAATTGCGGATGCCGGTGATCATCGAGTTGTGGTTCAGGGCGTCGGAGAAGATGATGCAGCCCGGCAGGATGCGGCCCATCGTCTGCAGGGTGGCGTCGTTCGACACGTAGCCCGAGGTGAAGAGCAGGGCCGCCTCCTTGCCGTGCAGGTCGGCCAGCTCGCGCTCCAGGAGGACGTGGTAGTGGTTGGTGCCGGAGATGTTGCGCGTTCCGCCGGCGCCGGCGCCGCACTCGTCGAGCGCCCGGTGCATGCCCTCCAGCACCTTGGGATGCTGGCCCATGCCGAGATAGTCGTTCGAGCACCACACCGTCACGTCGCGCTCGCGCCCCGTGGCGTCGCGGAAGGTCGCCCGGGGGAACCGGCCGGCATGCCGTTCGAGGTTGGCGAAGACCCGGTAGCGCCCCTCCTGCTTCAGGGCCTCGATCTGGGTGCGGAAGAAGCTCTCGTAGTCCATCGGGCGTATCCGTTCGACATCTTCGGCGCTGGCCGCGGGCGGCGCCACGTCGGCGCCGGTCCGGTGGGCCACAGAGAATGGCATGATCGTTACGGCGTCGCCACCCGGCATTGACCTCAATCAAGCGCGTGCGGTCAAGTTCGGCGCGGCGGGCCGATATCAGCAACACCTACTATACGTGGCGCGAACCGGTTCCGCCAGCCCCCGGTCGCCGGTCACTGCCGCCAGAAGGCCGGATTGAACAGCACCAGCACGGTGAAGAACTCCAGGCGCCCCAGCAGCATGCCGGCCGACAGCAGCCATTTCGCGGTGTCGGGCAGCGGCGCGAAGTTGCCGGCCGGGCCGATGATCGGGCCGAGGCCGGGACCGACGTTGCCGATGGCGGTGGCCGCCCCGGTCAGCGCGGTCACCAAGTCGAGCCCGAGCGCCGCCAGCAGCACCATCAGGATGAAGGTGAGGGCGATGTAGACGAAGCCGAAGCTCATCACCGACACCATGGTGTCGGCGTCCACCGGCTTGTTGTTGTAGTGGAGCGGCAGCACCCGGTGGCGGCTGAACAGGCGGATCATCAGCACGCGCATGACCATGAAGAGGATCTCGAAGCGGAAGATCTTGATGCCGCCGGCGGTCGACCCGGTGCAGCCGCCGACCAGGGTCAGGGTGAAGAAGACGGCCAGCGCCAGCGGCCCCCACAGGCTGTAGTCCGCCGAGGCGAAGCCGGTGGTGGTGACCACCGACACGACGTTGAAGAAGGTCAGCCGCAGCGCGTCGTGGAGCGGGATGTCCGCCTCCCGCGCCAGCCACAGGCCGAGCATCGTCGACACCGCGACGAGGAAGCCGACGTACCAGCGCACCTGGGTGTCCCGCCACAGCGGCCCGGCGTCGCCGCGGGCGAGGCTGATGAAGCGGACGAAGGGCATGCCGCCGACCGCCATGAACACCACCAGCACCCACTCCACGGCAGGGTTCTGCCAGCCGGCGACGGAGGCGTCGCGGGTCGAGAAGCCGCCGGTCGACACCGCGGCGAAGGCGTGGTTGATGGCGTCGAACAGCGACATGCCGGCCAGCGTCAGCCCGGCGATGCAGGCCAGGGTCAGGGTCACGTAGACCCAGGCGACGGCGATGGCGAGGTCGCCGGCGCGCGGCACCACCTTGTCCGAGCGGTCGGAGGACTCGGAGCGGAAGAGCTGCATGCCGCCGACGCGCAGGAACGGCAGGATGACGATGCCCATGCCGATGATGCCGATGCCGCCCAGCCACTGCAGCAGCGAACGCCACAGCAGCAGCCCCGGCGGCAGGCCCTCCAGCCCGACGATCACCGTTGAGCCCGTCGTCGTCAGCCCCGACATCGCCTCGAAGAAGGCGTCGGCGACCGACAACCGGGTCCTGGAGAGGACGAAGGGCGCGGCGGAAAAGGCGCTGACGATCACCCAGGACAGCGTCGTCAGCAGGAACGCCTGGCGCAGCGACAGGGCGATCTCCGCCGTCCGGTTGGTCAGGATCAGGAGGACGCCGAAGAACAGCGTCAGCGCCGACGTGGTGGCGAACACCATCCAGTCGGAGTTGCCCACGGCGAAATCGACGACCATCGGCAGCAGCATGGCCAGGGCGACGATGCTGACGAGGGCGCCGACGATGTAGAGGACGGGGCGAAGATCGATGCCGACCACAAGGCCATCCCGCGGTTGCGTGCCGCCCTGTATCCCAGGAGGCGAGGTCGCGGTCAAGACGGTGCCGCCGGCGTGCGGCGGCGGCCCGTCGCCGCGGCCGGCGATTCCCGCACCGGCTGTTTTCTTGCCAGCCCATGCAGCGTGCGGAGAGGACGGCCCTTGCCCGACACCCGCTTTCGGGGATGATTCCCCGCAGCCGGCCCGCCGGCCGACGCGATCATGTCGGGAGGAACCAATGCCCAAGCGCATCGTGCTGTGTTTCGACGGAACCTGGAACAGCCCGGCCAGCGACGAGCTGCCCGCCGATCGCCAGGTGGAGACCAACGTCCGCCGCTTCTTCGAAGCGGTGCGCGGCGATCCGGAGCAGGTGACGTTCTACGACGAGGGGGTGGGAACCCGATGGTGGGACCGCGTGCCCGGCGGGGCGTTCGGCATCGGCCTCGACCGCAACATCTGTGACGGCTACGATTTCCTCGTCCGCCACCATGAGCCCGACTCGTCGGTGTTCATCCTCGGCTTCAGCCGCGGCGCCTACACGGCGCGCAGCCTGGTCGGGATGATCCGCAACGCCGGCCTCCTGCCGAAGAAGCACCGCAAGCGGATCCCCCAGGCCTACGAACTCTACCGCACCCGCGACGGCGGCGCCGACACGCCGACCGCGCTGCATTTCCGCAAGGAGTACCAGGCGAAGGCCGTCGCCATCGACTTTCTCGGCGTGTGGGACACGGTGGGGGCGCTCGGCATCCCGCTCCAGGCGTTCGACTGGTTCAACCGGGCCCGCTACAGCTTCCACGACACCGAGCTCAGCGGCATCGTCCGGCACGCCTACCACGCGCTCGCCACCGACGAGTTCCGCGAGGACTACCAGGCGACCCTGTGGGACCCCAAGCGCAAGCCCGAGCAGACGATGGAGCAGCGATGGTTCGTCGGCGCCCACGCCGACGTCGGCGGCGGCTATCCCGACCGCGCCCTGTCCGACATCGCGCTGCGCTGGATGATGGAGAAGGCGGTGGCGTGCGGGCTGTCGCTGGCCGACGGCAGCCTGCCCGACACGCCGTCCGGCGTCGCCGCGCCGGACCCCACCGACTCCTACTCCGACTTTCTCGGCGGCGCCTACCGGCTGTTCCGCGGTCCCCACCGCCGTCAGGTCTGCCTGACCCGCTACGGCGAGGAGGATCTGCACGACACGCTGGTGGCGCGCCTCGCCGCCAACGCCGGGTACAGCCCGAAGAACCCCGGCCTGCGCGAGGCGTACCAGAGGCGGCGGGACGGCGCCGCCGGTTAGGCGGGTTGCCCCGGGCCGGGCCACCCATGGCCCGGCCCGGGGCCGAGGGCGCGGGGCCGAGGGTGGGGCCGGGCGGCGAGGCCCGGCCCGGCGTCCTCAGCCCTTGAGCAGCGGGATCGCCGCGTCGAGGCTCCGGGCCATGCGCTCGAACATGGCGTCGATGTCCTCCGCGCCGATGACCAGCGGCGGGCAGAAGGCGACGGTGTCGCCCATCGCACGGGTGATCAGCCCGTTCTCCTGGTTGAGCGCGTTGAGCTTGGCGCCGGCGCCCACCGCCGGCTCGAACGGCGCCCTGGTCGCCTTGTCGGCGACCAGCTCGACGGCGCCGATCAGGCCGACGCCGCGCACCTCGCCGACCAGCGGGTGGTCGGCGAAGCGGCGCAGCCCCGCCTGGAAGCGCGGGGCGACGGCCCGGACGTGGCCGAGAACGTCGCGCTCGCGGTAGATCTTGAGCGTCTCCAGCGCCACCGCCGCGGCGACGGGATGGGCGGAATAGGTGTAGCCGTGGCCGAACGTGCCGATCTTCTCGCTCTCGGCGACGCAGGCCCGGTAGACCGCCTCCGACACCATCACGGCGGAGATCGGCAGATAGCCCGACGACAGCGCCTTGGCGCAGGTGAGGATGTCCGGCTTCAGGCCGAAGGTCTGCGTGCCCCAGTCGTTGCCGGTGCGCATGAAGCCGCAGATCACCTCGTCGGCGACCAGCAGCACGTCGTACTTCCTGAGGACCGCCTGGATCTTCTCGAAGTAGGTCGCGGGCGGGACGATGACGCCGCCGGCCCCCATGATCGGCTCGGCGAACATCGCCGCCACCGTGTCCGGCCCCTCGGCCAGGATCAGCCGCTCCAGGCTCTCGGCGAGGCGCGTGGCGAAATCCTCCTCGCTCTCGCCGGGCTCGGCGAACCGGTAGTGGTGCGGGCAGTCCGTGTGCAGGATGCGGGCGATCGGCAGGTCGAAGTCGCGGTGGTTGTTGGGCAGCCCGGTCAGGCTGGCGCTCGCCACGGTGACGCCGTGGTAGGCCTTCTGCCGCGAGATGATCTTCTTCTTCTCCGGCCGGCCCAGCGCGTTGTTGTAGTACCAGATCAGCTTGACCGCCGTGTCGTTCGCCTCGGAGCCGGAGTTGGCGAAGAACACCTTGGACATCGGCACCGGCGCCATGGCGATCAGGGCCTCGGCGAGGTCGATGCCGGGGTCGTGCGACTTGTGGCCGAAGGTGTGGTAGGTCGGCAGCTTGCGCATCTGGCGGACCGCGGCGTCGATCAGGCGCTCCTCGTCGAAGCCCAGCGACACGCACCACAGGCTGGCGAGTCCCTCGATGTACTCCTTGCCCGCGTCGTCCCACACCCGCACGCCGCGGCCGCGGTCGATGATCAGCGGTCCGGCGGTCTCGTGGACCTTCAGGTTGGTGTAGGGGTGCAGCATGAACGCCTTGTCGCGGCTCGCCGCCGAATTGCCCATCGCCGTCATCGTCTCGTTTCCCGTCCGGAGGTTTGCGCAGGGGGTGTTTAAAAAAATAGCCACCCGCGGCGATGCTACACCGCCGCCGCGGCCTGGACAAACGATGCGCGCCGTGCGCTTGTGCAAGGCCGGCCTGCGACGCCGCCCTGCCCCGGGAGACCCGCCCCATGTACCGCCTCTACCACATGCCCAGCTCCGCCAGCATGGCGCCGCACATCGTGCTGCGGGAGATCGGCGCGCCGCACGAGCTGGTGACGCTGGACCGCGCCGCCGGTGCCCTGGAGGCCGCCGACTACCGGCGCCTCAACCCCAACGGCCGGGTGCCGACCCTGGTGGACGGCGACCTCGTGGTCTACGAATCGGCGGCGATCTGCCTGCACCTCGCCGACCGCCATCCCGCGGCCGGGCTGGCCCCGCCGGTCGGCGACCCGGACCGTGCCCGCCTCTACCAGTGGATGGCCTATCTCACCAACACGGTGCAGGCCGACGCCATGCTGTACTTCTACCCCGGACGCTACGTGCCGGCGGACGGGGCGGAGCACCTGAAGGCGGTGGTGGTCGACCGGCTGGCGGCGATGTTCGCCCAGCTCGACGCCGCGCTCGACGGCCGGCCCTGGCTGCTGGGCAAGCGCTATTCCATCGCCGACGTCTACCTGTTCATGCTGGCGCGCTGGACGCGCAACATGACGCGCAGGGCGCGCGACCTGCCCAACCTCGGCCCGTTCCTGGCGCGGGTGATGGAGCGCCCGGCGGTGCGCGAGGCGTTCCGGGTGGAGGGGCTGGGGGAACCGCACTATTAAGCGGCCCGCCCCTCGACCGTCAGCGGCCGCCCCTCCCCCGTTTCAGGGCCCCGTTTCAGGGCCCCGGCTCAGGGCCCCGGCTCAGGGTTCGCCGGGCGCGGTGTAGGCGGTCTTGACGATGGTGTAGAACTCCGCGGCGTAGCGGCCCTGCTCGCGCGGCCCGTAGCTCGACCCTTTGCGGCCGCCGAACGGCACGTGGTAGTCGACGCCGGCCGTCGGCAGGTTGACCATCACCATGCCGGCCCGCGCGTGCCGCTTGAAATGGGCGGCGTGCTTCAGGGCCGTGGTGCAGATGCCGGCGGACAGGCCGAACTCGGTGTCGTTGGCCACGTGCAGCGCCTCCTCGTAGTCGCGCACCCGGATCACCGCGGCCACCGGGCCGAAGATCTCCTCCCGGTTGACGCGCATGGCGGGGGTGGTGTCGGTGAACAGGGCGGGCGCCATGAAGTAGCCGTCGGTGTCGCGGCGCAGCCGTTCGCCGCCCGCGGCAAGGGTGGCACCCTCCGTGCGGCCGATCTCGACATAGCGCAGGTCCTGGTCGAGTTGGTCCTGCGAGACGACCGGGCCGATCTCGGTTCCCGCCTCCAGGGCGTGGCCGACCTTCAGCGCACCCACCCGCTCCACCATGGCGGCGACGAAGCGGTCGTGAATGCCCTCGGTCACGATCAGGCGGGAGGAGGCGGTGCAGCGCTGGCCGGTGGAGAAGAAAGCGCCGTTGACCGCCACGGCCACGGCCGTGGCGAGGTCGGCGTCGTCGAGGACCACCAGCGGGTTCTTGCCGCCCATTTCCAGCTGGACCTTCTTGCCGCCCTCCAGGCAGCGCGCGGCGATCCGCCGCCCGGTGGGCACAGAGCCGGTGAAGGAGACGGCGTCGACCCGCGGCGAGGCGACGATCGCCTCGCCGACCACCGAGCCGCGGCCCATGACCAGGTTGAAGACGCCCGGCGGCACGCCCGCCTCGGCCAGGATGGCGGCCAGCGCGTGGGCCGAGCCCGGCACCGCGTCGGCGGGCTTGAACACCACCGTGTTGCCGTAGGCCAGCGCCGGCGCGATCTTCCAGGCCGGAATGGCGATGGGGAAGTTCCACGGCGCGATCAGGCCGACGACGCCGACCGGCTCGCGGGTGACCTCGACGCCGACGCCGGGCCGCACCGAGGCCAGCGCCTCGCCCTGCACCCGCAGCGCCTCCCCGGCGAAGAACTTGAAGATCTGCCCGGCGCGCGTGGCCTCGGCGATCCCTTCCGGCAGGATCTTGCCCTCCTCCCGCGACAGGAGCCGGCCCAGCTCCTCGCGCCGCGCCAGGATGATGCTTCCCACGGCGTCCAGCAGATCGAAACGCTGCTGCGGCGTCGACAGCGACCACGCCGGGAACGCGTCGGCGGCGGCGGCGATGGCGGCCTCGACCTGGCCCGTGTCGGCCCGGGCGTAGAGGCCCACCAGGTCCGACAGGTCGGAGGGGTTCCGGTTCTCGGTGGTGGCGTCGCTCGCCACCCAGTCGCCGCCGATGTAGTGGCGCGCTTCGGTCATCGTCGGTGTTCCCTTGGATCCGTGTCAGTCGATGAAGTCGGCCCGGCGCTCCAGACGCTTGGCCGCCTTCTTGAAATGGGCGCGGGCGGCGCGGCGCGCCTTCTCGGCTTCGCGATTGCGGATGGCCTCGCACACGGCCTGATGCTCGCCGAGCACCTCGTTGCTCCACTCCGCCGCCTTCACGTGCTTCAGAAGCACGCTGTGGAGGTTGGAGTGCAGGCGTGCGTGCAGGAACTCGATGAACTCCTGGAAATAGGTGTTGCCCGAGGCCACCGCGATCGCCTGGTAGAAGTCGCGCTCCGCCTGCACCCGCTCCTCCAGCGCGCCTTGGCCGACGCCGGTGGCCTCGACCATGCGGCGCAGGGCCTGCTCGATGCCGTCGAGCTGCTCGTCCGTGTGGTTCTGGGCGGCGAGGCCGGCGGCGTCGGACTGGACGCTGCGGAAGAGCTCGAGGATCTGGCGCAGTTCCTTGCGCTTGGCGAAGCAGTCCGGGCCGATGCGGAAGGCGGTGCGGTTGGTCGAGGCGGTGACGAAGGTTCCCAGCGCCTGACGCGATTCGATGCGCCCGTCGAACTTCAATTGGGACACCGCCTCACGGATCACGCTGCGCGCCACGCCGAAGTCGGCGGCCAGCTTCTGCTCCGTGGGCAGGCGGTCGCCGGGGCGTAGTTTGCCGGTTTCGATCTCCTGTGCCAGGACGCGGGCGATCTCGTCCGGCAAGCGGCGCGGACGGTCGATGGTCTGGTAGGTCCGCTCGTCACTGGCCATCGATGAGGTCTCCTTCCCCGTGGGTCCGCGCGGTCACCGGTAGATCACGCCGGGCAGCCAGAGGGTCAACTGGGGCACAAAGGTAATCAGCAGAAGCACGACCACCAGCGGCACCATGAAGGGCAGCGTGGCCGCCACGCACCGGTCGAACGGCACGTTGGAAATCCGCGACAGGATGTAGAGCACCATCCCCACCGGCGGTGTCAACAGGCCGATCATCAGGTTCAGAACCATGACGATGCCGAAATGGACCGGGTCGACCCCAACCGCCGTGGCGATCGGCAGCAGCACCGGGACGAGGATGGTGATGGCGGCGATGGTCTCCAGGAAGCAGCCGACCACCAGCAGGATCAGGTTGATCAGAAGCAGCACGACGACCGGGTTGTCGGTGACCGACAGGACGAGTCCGGCGAACTGCTCGGTGACCCGGTTGGTGGTGAGCAGCCACGCGAACACCGAGGCGGCCCCGGTGATGAACATGACGATCGCCGTCGTCTCGATGGTGTCCATGGTCACCCGGCACAGCGCGCGCAGGGTGAGCGTGCGGTAGACCACCAGCCCGAGGAACAGCGCGTAGGCGACGGCGGCGATGGCCGCCTCGGTCGGCGTGAACACCCCCAGGAGAATGCCGCCGACGATGAGCGCCGGCGTCATCAGCGACAGGAAGGCACCGCGGAAGGTGGTGCCGACCAGGGCCAGCGACAGCCGCGCATCGCGGGGGTAGTTGCGCCGCCGGGCGTAGAGCGCGACCATCGCCATCAGCGCGCCGGCCATCAGCAGCCCCGGCACCAGGCCGGCGACGAAGAGCTGGCCGATCGACGCCGAGGCGATCACGCCGTAGATGACCAGCGGCAGGCTCGGCGGAATGATCGGACCGATCGTCGAGGACGAGGCGGTGACGCCGATGGTGAAGTCGTCGTCGTAGCCGGCGTCGCGCATCGCCTTGATCTCGATGGTGCCGAGGCCGCCCGCGTCGGCGACGGCGGCGCCGGACATGCCGGCGAAGATCACGGACGACGCGATGTTGACGTGTCCCAACCCGCCGCGCAGCCAACCGACGATCGACGTGGCGAAGGCGAAGATCCGCTGGGTGATGCCGGCGGAATTCATCAGGTTACCGGCCATGATGAAGAAGGGGACGGCCAACAGCGGAAAGCTGTTCACCCCCTCGACCATCCGGTGCAGCGCGATCAGTTCCGGAAGGTCGCCGGACACCACAATGAAAAGGAGCGAACCTCCGGCGAGCGCCGCCGCGACCGGCATGCCGATCACCAGGAGGAGGGCGACCGACGCGAAGAGAAGCCAGGTCATCGCCTTGCCTCCGCGATCAGGGGGCTGGTGTCGTCGCGCCAGTTCCGCCAGGCGACGGCCGCGCTGCGCAGCGTCATCAGGGCAAAGGCGACGACGATCAGGCCGTAGACCATGTCGAGCGGCACATCGAGCGAGACCAGGCGCTTGCCCTGCATGCGTTCATAGACCGCCACGCCGAGCCAGCAGAAGGTGCCGTAGAACAGGGTGCGCAGGACATCCACCAGCGCGGAGAGAATGCGGGCGATGGGCACCGGCAGCAGGCGGTAGGTCAGTTCGATCGCGATGTGGCTGTTGCGCCGGGCCGCCATCGCCGCCCCGAAGAAGGTGACGGCGATCAGCAGGTAGCGCGCCACCTCTTCCGTCCAGATGATCGAATCGTTCAGCGCGTAGCGGCTGAAAAACTGCGCGAAGACCACCAGCGCCATGAACCAGAAGAACACGAACGCGACATAGTCCTCCACGGCGAAGCTCCTCGCGTCGAACTCCGAATCCTCGACGAAGCGGGGCTCGAGGTCGGCATCCGGAACGCCGGCCGGCGGCCCGTCGCCGCCGGCCGCCCCCTGCCGGAAGGGGAGTTGGTCCGAAACCACGCTCATCGTCCATCCTCATTGGGCGGGAGTTGCGTCACCGGATCGCCTGCAGGCGCGCCATGGCGTCCTTGCCCCAGGGGAACTGATCGCTGGCCAGCAGCGGCTCCATGACCGTCTGGAAGGGCGCCCGGTCGACCGCCAGCACCTGGTTGCCGCGCTTCTCGAATTCGGCGACCAGCTCCTTCTCCTTGCCGGCGATGTCCTCGGTGCAGGTCTGCGCCGCCTCGGCGAAGACCTCGCGGAAGATCGCCTTGTCGGCATCCGACAGCGCGTTCCAGCGCTTGTTCGAGACGATGGTGTACTGGGTTTCCGAGATGTGGCCGGTCAGCACGATGTATTTCTGCACCTCGTGGAATTTCTGGGCGTCGATGGTCGGAAGCGGGTTTTCCTGGGCGTCGACCACGCGCTGCTGCAGGGCCAGGTAGACCTCGGCGAAGGGAAGAGGCGTCGGGTTGGCGCCGAACGCCTTGAACGTCGTGACGAAGGCGGGGGCGTTGGGGACGCGGATCTTCATGCCCTTGAGGTCGGCGGGGGTCTTCACCGGCGTGTTGGCGGTGACATGCCGCGTCCCGTAGTAGGTGGCGGCGATGATCGAATTCCCGGTCTTCTCGGAGAAGCCGGCGGCGATGTCCTTCATCAGGTCGCTGCCCCAGGCGAACGCCTTCCAATGGTCGAGGTCGCGGAAGGCGAAGGGCGCGTTGCCGATGGCGGCCGGACCGTAGGCGTTCCCGGCGAAGAAGGCGCCGGTGTACATCATGTCGACGCCGCCCAGGCTCATGGACTCGTAGAGCGCGGTCTCGTTGCCCAGGGTCGAGTCGGGATAGACCTGCACCGTGTGGCGCCCGTCGGTGCGCTTGGCGATCGCGGCGGCGGCCTGGTCGGCGCAGACGGCCATCGGGTGCGATTTGCTGAAGACGTGGCCGAACCTGAAGGTGTCGGCCGCGGCCCCGGACGCCGCCGAAAGGGTGCCCACCAGCGTCAGTGCGGCGCCGAGCGCCAGACGGCTCTTCAATCGGGTCATCGTTCCTCCTCCGGCCGGCCGGTGCCGGCGTTTTTGGCTGTTTGGCGAGCGGTCGCCGCTGCGCAGCGGTGCCCGACGGAATGATCGTAGGCACAACAAACCGCACGCGTCCAGCTGAAAATCATATTGTCTGACAATCTGGTTTTTGCATACTGTCGCAGGATGGTTGATCGCCGCAATTACCGGTCTTTGTGTTGCGGCGCAGCGAAGTAACATGTCGCAACGGGCCGGTTTTCCGGCGTCGGGAGGAGAGAGACAGCATGGCAAACACGACGGAACGGCCGCGGATCGGCTTCATCGGCCTTGGACTGATGGGCCACGGCCTGGCCAGGAACCTGCTGGAGAAGGGACAGGACGTGACCGTGCTCGACCGCCGGCGCGAAGCGGTGGAGCGCCTTCTCGCCAAGGGCGCCCGCGAGGCGTCGGGGGTTGCCGCCCTGGCCGGCGCCTGCGACGTGCTGATCCTGTGCGTCAACACCGCCGAGGATGTCGAAGCGCTGGCGTTCGGTGCCGACGGCGTGCTGGCCGGGGCGCATCCCGGCCTGATCGTGGTCGACCACACCACCACCAACCCGGAGCTGGTGGACCGCCTCGCCGCGGGGCTGGCCGGCAAGGGGGCCCGCTTCGTCGAGGCGCCGCTGACGCGCACGCCCAAGCACGCCGAGGCGGGCCAGGTGAACGCCCTGGTGGGAGCCGACGAGGCGACCTTGGACGCGGTGCGGCCGGTCTTCGCCTGCTACGCCGAGAACGTCTTCCACATCGGCCCGGTCGGTCACGCCATCCGGCTCAAGCTGATCCACAACTACATCGCCATCTCCAACGTGGCGGCCTATTGCGAGGGGCTGGCGCTGGCCGCCAAGGAGGGGCTCGACCTCAAGAAGCTGTTCGACATCATCTCCACCGCCGGCGCCAACAGCGGCATGTTCCAGCTCTACGCGCCGGCCGTCCTGGCTGGTGACTTCACGCCCTGGTACGCGCTCCACAACGCCCAGAAGGACGTCAAGTACTACGCCCGCTGGGCCGAGTCGGTGGGCTTCCCGACCTTCCTGGGCGAGACGGTGCATCAGCTCTACGCGCTTGCCAGCGCCTCGGGCCACGCCGACGGCAACGTCACGTCGGTGATCGAGGTGTACGAGCGCCTGACGGGCGTTCCCGCCCGCCTGCCGCAATAGGCATCCCCCCATCCGACGTTTTTTGAAGAGGGTCGACCATGCTGCTCGACGTCCGCACCTACACCGCCCGCCCCGGGACGCTGAAGTCCCACCTCGACCTCTATGAGAAGCACGGCTTCGCCATCCAGAAGAAGCACCTGGGCGAACCGCTGGCCTACATGGTGACCGAGAGCGGGGAGCAGAACAGCTATATGCACATCTGGGTCTACGAGGATGCGGCCGACCGCGCCCGCCGCCGCGCCGCCCTGGAGGCCGATCCGGAGTGGGCCACCTACCGCCAGATCAGCGCGGAGGCCGGCTATCTCGTGAAGCAGGAGAACCGGCTGATGACCCCGGTGTCTTTCGCACCGATCCGGAGGTGAGACGATGCCCGCTCCAGCCCCGCGGACCGGCGGCCGCATCCTGGTCGACGCCCTGCGCACCCACGGCGTGGACATGGCGTTCTGCGTCCCCGGCGAAAGCTATCTGGCGGTGCTCGACGCCCTGCACGACGCCGCCGACGCGATCCGCCTGATCGTCTGCCGCCAGGAAGGCGGTGCGGCCAACATGGCGGAGGCCTACGGCAAGCTGACCGGCCGCCCCGGCATCTGCTTCGTCACCCGCGGCCCCGGCGCCACCAACGCCTCGATCGGCGTGCACACGGCGTTCCAGGACTCCACGCCGATGATCCTGTTCGTCGGCCAGGTCGGCCGCGGCATGGCCGAACGCGAGGCGTTCCAGGAGATCGACTACCGCCGCATGTTCGGGCCCCTGACCAAGTGGGTCGCCCAGATCGACGACGCCGCCCGCATCCCGGAGATGGTCGGGCGCGCCTTCCACGTCGCCGCGTCCGGCCGGCCCGGACCGGTGGTCCTGGCCCTGCCGGAGGACATGCTGAGCGAGACCGCCGAGGTCGCCGACGCCCGCCCCTATCACGTGATCCAGGCCCATCCCGGCGCTGACGACCTCGACGCCATGCGGCGCCTGCTGGCATCGGCGCAGCGGCCGCTGATGATCGTCGGCGGCGGCGGCTGGACGGCCGAGGCGTCGCGCGACCTGCTGGCCTTCGCCGAGGCCAACGGGCTGCCGGTGGCCGCGGAGTTCCGCTGCCAGGACTTCATCGACAACACCCATCCCAACTACGTCGGCGACGTCGGCATCGCCATCAATCCGGCGCTCGCCCGCCGCATCCGCGGGGCCGACCTGATCCTGGCCGTCGGCGCGCGCCTCGGCGAGATGCCGACCAGCGGCTACACCCTCCTCGACATCCCCTGCCCGCGCCAGACCCTGGTGCACGTCCACGCCGCCGCGCAGGAGCTGGGCCGGGTCTACCAGGCCGACCTGCCGATCCACGCGGGGTCGCCGCAGTTCCTCGCCGCGGCGCGGGCGCTGGAGCCCGTCGACTCCGCGGCGTGGCGCGACCACCTCGCCGCGGCGCGCGCCGATTACCTCGCCAACCTCGAGCACGCGCGCAGCGACACCGCCGGGCGCGGCGGCGTCGACATGGGCGAGGTGATGGCGCACCTGCGGTCCCGCCTGCCGCCCGAGGCGATCATCACCAACGGGGCCGGCAACTACACGGTCTGGGTGCACCGCTTCTATCAGCACCGGCGCTACCGCACCCAGCTCGCCCCGGCGAGCGGCGCCATGGGCTACGGCGTGCCCGCGGCGGTCGCCGCGAAGCTGGTGCGACCGCAAGCCCCCGTGGTCTGCTTCGCCGGCGACGGCTGCTTCCTGATGACCGGGCAGGAGCTGGCGACCGCGGTGCAGTACGACGCGCCGGTGGTGTTCCTCGTGGTCAACAACGGCATGTTCGGCACCATCCGCATGCACCAGGAACGCCACTATCCCGGCCGCATCAGCGGCACCGCGCTCGTCAACCCCGATTTCGCGGCCTACGCCCGCAGCTTCGGGGCCTACGGCGAGACGGTGGAAGACACCGGTGCGTTCCCGGCGGCGTTCGAGCGGGCGCTGGCGGCCGGCGTCCCGGCCCTTCTGGAGCTGCGGGTCGACCCCGACGTCATCACCCCGCGGACCACCCTGACGGCCATGCGGGCCGCCGCGGGAGCGTGAATCTTGCTCGAAACATCTGAATTTAGAGCGGGGCCACTCCAGGTGATTCCACCTGGAGTGGCCCCGCTCTAAAAGTCCAGGTCGGCGTAGTGCCGCGGCGGCGGGCAGCCGGGAATGGCGTCGGCGAGCAGGGCGCGGAAGCTGGGGCGGCACTTCAGCCGGGAGTACCAGTCCTTGGCCTCCTCGTTCTCGTCCCACGGCACGTCGCCGAGATAGTCGACGCAGCTCAGCTCCGCCGCCGCCGCCAGGTCGGCCAGCGAGAAGAAGGAACCGGCCAGCCAGGTCCGCCGCTCCGCCAGATAGGCGATGTAGTCGAGGTGGTAGTGGATGTTGGCCAGCCCGGCGCGGATCGCCGGGGCGAAGGGCTGGCCCTGGCCGGACACCCGCTTGACCAGCTTCTCGCCGACCAGGTTCTCGGTCACCTCGCGGTCGAACTTGCGGGTGAACCACTGGACGAGGCGGCGCACCTCGGCCCGGCCGGCCACCTCGGGCGGCATCAGCGGCTGGCCGGGATAGGCCTCCTCCAGGTACTCCAGCAGCGCGAACCCGTCGGCGATCACCGTACCGTCGTCCTCGACCAGCACCGGCACCTCGGCCGCCGGGGTGAGGGCCAGGAACTCCTCGCGGCGTTCCCACGGCTTCTCGATCACCGCCTCGAAGGGAAGCCCCTTTTCGGCGAGGGCGACGCGCGCCAGGCGCGACAGCGGGGAGAGCGGATGGTGGTACAGAATTCGCATGGCGGGCGGACTGTAGCCCAAGGGATCGCCGCGGCACAATCGGCCGATCGGCCGGTCACCGGTTTCCTACAGCAGGTCGCGCAGCATCGCCACCAGCGGCACGTCGGCCGGCGGCATGGGATAGTCGGCCATGCGGTTGGGGTAGACCCAGGCCAGCTGCTGCCCCTCCAGCGCCGTCACCGTGCCGTTCCAGACCCGGCAGACATAGAGCGGCATGAGCAGATGGAAGCTCTCGTAGCGGTGCGAGGCGAAGGTGAAAGGGGCGAGGCAGCTCGCCGCGGTGTCGACGTCCAGCTCCTCCTTCAGCTCGCGCACCAGGGCCGCCTCGGGCGTCTCGTCGGCGTGCACCTTGCCCCCGGGAAACTCCCACAGGCCGGCCAGCGGCTTGCCCGGCGGCCGGCGGGCCAGCAGCACGCGGCCGTCGGGATCGACCAGGGCCACCGCCGCCACCAGCAGCACCGGCGCCGAGCCGGCGGGCGGCGTGGAGTTGGGGTCGAAGCAGGCGGTGCTCATGGCGGCGCGTCTCCCGGCAGGGCCCGCCAGCGGTCGGCGGACAGGTCGTGGTGGAGCCCCGGCCGGCGCCCGCCGCGCAGGGCGAAATCATGGTCGCGCAGGCCGCCGTCGGCGAAACCGAGCCGCCGCAGCAGGCGCTGCGACGGACCGTTGTCCGGGTGCGTGCAGGCCCACACCCGGGGCAGCCCCGCCACGGCGAAGGCCCAGCCCAGCAGCGCGCCGACCATCTCGCCGGCGAAGCGGTTGCCCTGGAAGGGCCGCCCGACCCAGTAGCCGAGTTCGCCGGAGTCCAGCGCCAGGCCGGCCCCGCCGACCGGAACGCCGTCGGTCCGGCGCACCGCCAGCAGGTCGAGCGACCGGCCGGCGGCCCGGTTCGCCGCGCACAGGGCGACCCAGGCCGCGGCGTCCCCGGCGGTGTAGGGATGCGGCACGCGCGCCAGCCAGCGCGCCACCTCCCAGTCGCCGATCAGCGGCACCACGGCTGCCATGTCGCCGGCGCGGAACGGGCGCAGCAGCAGCCGCGCCGTGCCCAGGGTGTCGGGCAGGTCCGGCACGGCGCCGTCAGCTCCGGTAGCTGCCGTTGATGTCGATGTAGCCATGGGTCAGGTCGCAGGTCCACACCGTGGCCGAGCCGCCGCCCAGGCCGATGTCGACGGCGACGTCGATCTCCTTGCCCTTCATGTGGGCGGCCACCGGCGCCTCGTCGTAGCCCGGCACCTCCATCCCCTCGGCGCAGATCAGCGTGCCGCCGATGGCGATCTTCAGCCGGTCGCGGTCGGCCCGCTCGCCGGCCTTGCCCACCGCCATGACGATGCGGCCCCAGTTGGCGTCCTCGCCGGCGATGGCGGTCTTGACCAGCGGCGAGTTGGCGATCGACAGGCCGATGCGCTTGGCGGCGGCGTCGCTCGCCGCCCCGGTGACGCGGATCGTCACGAACTTGGTCGCCCCCTCGCCGTCGCGCACGATCTGCTGCGCCAGGTCGAGCATCAGCCCCTCCAGCGCCGCGCGGAACTCCACCAGGCCGGGGTCCTCGGCGTGGGCGACCGGCACGTTGCCGGCCTTGGCCGTGGCGAACAGCTGGAGCGTGTCGGAGGTCGAGGTGTCGCTGTCGACGGTGATCGAATTGAAGGTCTTCTCGGTCAGCTCCGAGAGCAGCGCCTGCAGCGCCGGCGCGGCGATGGCGGCGTCGGTGAAGACGTAGCCCAGCATGGTCGCCATGTCCGGCGCGATCATGCCGGAGCCCTTGCAGAAGCCGCTGATGGTCACCGTGGTGCCGCCGATCTTCGCGGTGCGGGTGGCGCCCTTGGCGAAGGTGTCGGTGGTCATGATGGCGCGCGCCGCGCGCTCCCAGGCCTCCGGGGTCGCGGCGAAGCCGCCGGCCATGCCGGGCAGGGACCGGGCGATGGCGTCGGCCGGCAGAGGCTGGCCGATGACGCCGGTGGAGGCGACGTAGACCTCCTCCGGGGCGCAGCCGGCGACCTCCGCGGCGGCCCGCACCGTCGCCTGCACCGTGGCGTCGCCCGCCTTGCCGGTGAAGGCGTTGGCGTTGCCGGCGTTGACCACCAGGGCACGGGCGAAACCGTGCGGCAGCGCCATGCGGCACCATTCCACCGGCGCCGACGCCGCCAGCGAGCGGGTCAGCACCCCGGCCACCGTGGTCCCGGGATCGAGCACCGCGAACAGCAGGTCGTCGCGCCCCTTGTAGCGGATGCCGCTGTTGGCGGTCGCCAGGCGCACGCCGGCCACCGGCGCAAGGGTCGGAAAGGCGGCGGGAGCGAGCGGGGAGACGGGCAGTGCCATGGACGGTGTTCCCTGGAACCTGGAGCGTTCGTTCATGCCGGCGCGCCGCGCCGGCCGGCGCACAAGATAGACACGGACCCGGCGGATTTGAACGGGTTTCACGGGAGCCGGCCGGCGCGGTCCTGCCGCGCCGGCCGCAACGGCCCCCGTGCGACCGGCGTTCCGCCACGCCGGCGGCGGACGGAAGCGGCGCGCCGGATTACGGCTTCTTCGCCGCGTCGGGCTTGGCCTCCGCGTCGCCCCCCTCCTTGGCCGGCTCGCCCGCCGCCGGCATCGGCGAGCCGTCGAGCTGGTAGGTCTCGATCTTGGCGGTGGTGCGCAGTTCGTCCACCAGCCCGGCGACGATCTCCTTGGACAGCTCGCGCTCCAGATCCGGCTTCACCTGATCGAGCGTCGGCGGCTCCGGCGTGCGGCGGTCCTCCACCTTGATGACGTGCCAGCCGAACTGCGTCTGCACCGGCGCCTTGCTGATGTCGCCCGGCTTCATGGCGAAGGCGGCCTCGGCGAACGGTTCGACCATCGCGTCCTTGGTGAAGTAGCCGAGGTCGCCGCCCTGCGCGGCGGCCGCGGTGTCCTTCGACTTCTCCTTGGCGATCTTGGCGAAGTCGCCGCCCTTCTGCAGCTGGTCGATGATCTCCTTGGCCTCGGCCTCGTTCTCGACGAGGATGTGCGACGCCTTCACCTCCTCCTGCGACGGGTTGTCCTTGAGGTACTGCTTGTAGGCCTCGTCGAGCGCCTCCGGCGTGATGCGCTCCTGGATCTTCTGCTCGACGTAGGCGCGCTGCACCGCGCGCTCCTCGGCGGCCTTGAGCTCCTGCTTCACCTGCTCGCTGCCCTGCAGCCCGGCCTTGTAGCCGGCCCCGGCGATGAGCTTCTGGTTGACGAGCTGCTCCAGGATCGCGGGATAGAGCATCTCCAGCGGCATCTGGCGCACCTGCGGCGGCAGCTGGCCGGCCATGCGCATGAGGTCGGAGGCGTGGATCTCCTGCCCGTCGACGCGGGCGATCACCGGATCCGCCGGCTGCTGCGCCGCCGTCCCGCTCGGGGACTCCTGGGCCGCCGTTGCGGCCGGGGCCGGCGGGGTTCCCTGGGCATGCGCCCCCAGGGCGACGCCGCTCGCGGCCAACGACAGGAGGGCTGCGCGAAGCACTCGGTTCATTCTGGTGTCTCCATCCTTCCGGCGGACGTCGGCGGTCGAACTGGGGAGGCCGGGGCCGCCCGCCGGCACCCCGCATCCGTGTCCCCGTGTCGGCATTAAGCATGGTGCGTCGGCGCTGGCAAGCGAGCGTCGACGCCGCCGGAGCGCGCCCGCCGGCGCGATGGGCCCGTCCGGACAGATCTCGCCTCGGCGCCGGGATGGAACGCATAACCCGATATTCGACATACCCAAGTATTCGTATGTCACAATGCTGTAATTGACTCATATTGTCGCATTTTTTCTCTTGTTCACAGGAAATTATAAAATCCAATATTCGCTTGCCCATGAACTCATCCGCGCATTACCGAAACAACAGCGCGATTCGTTCAGTTCATGTCGCATCACATCAATCAATATGAAAACAGGAGAAAGACAATGTCGGCTCGCAGTGTGACTGCCACGGTTCGGAACAACACCAACGACACCCTGGTTCTCAACAGCGCCAAGCTGGATCACGGCATCTGGTCGGAGAACCAGTATCCGCCGTCGACCATCGCCCCCGGCGCCACCGGGAGCTGGATGGCCGAGTCCGACGGCTTCATGACCGGCGTGGAAGGAACGGTCACCTATCTCGTCGGCTCGGCGGGGGTCTCGTCGTTCTACTTCGACAACCCGTATGTCGGCTCCAACGAATACAGCGCGTCGGCGCCCAAGGGCTTCCAGGTCGTCACCAACGGCACCTCCGGCGACAACTCCACCGTGAGCTACACCCTCGCCGTCGCATAACGGCGGCGCGGCGGGCGCCCCTCGCGGGCGCCCGCCGGCGGCGCAGCGTGTCGGCGGCGCGGAAGCGGGCGAACCGGTCGCGCCCGAACGCGAGCGGCATCGCGTCCACGACCGTCATCCGCCATCATCCGCGCAATGACGCGCGATGGCGCGCGACTCGCCCTGCGCCCGCTCCACTTGCCCGCTCCACTTGCCCGCTCCACTTGGTGGCGCCGGCGCCCGACGGGGAGCCGCACCGCGTCGGCGGCGAACCGGGGCCGCTGGGCGACGGCTCGCCGGCCGGCACCGCCGCCCATTTCGGGCTGCGCACGGCGAGCGGCGGGGCGCCGTTCGCCGCGAACCGCCCGTGCCGGCCGAGCCCGCGCCCCCCGCGCGCCCGGCGGGTGGAGCGCCCGCGGGCCGCCGGACCCCCGAAGGCGCGCGACCGCTCGGCGATCACCGGAGCGATCGCCGCCGGACCGGCGGCCCCTCTCTCTCCCGAGCGGTCTCGTTGACTTGTCGGCCCAACGGTCCTATGTGAGAGCCGTCCGAGGGCTGCCTTGCCCTTCTCGTTTCCGTCCGAGGTTTTTCATGTTCGGTGCTCTCGCCCGCAAGTTCTTCGGCACCGCCAACACGCGCGTCGTCAAGGCCCTGCACAAGCCGGTCCAGCAGATCAACGCGCTGGAACCCGAGCTGACGAAACTCTCCGACGACGAGCTGCGCGACCGCACCCGCCGGCTGCGCGAGCGCCTGAACAACGGCGAGACCCTCGACGACGTCCTGCCCGACGCCTTCGCCACCGTGCGCGAGGCGGCGCGGCGCGTGCTCGGCCAGCGCCATTTCGATGTGCAGCTCATGGGCGGGATGGTGCTGCACCAGGGCCGCATCGCCGAGATGAAGACGGGCGAAGGCAAGACCCTGGTCGCCACCCTCCCCGTCTACCTCAACGCCCTGCAGGGCAAGGGCGTCCACGTCGTGACGGTGAACGACTACCTGGCCAAGCGCGACAGCGAGTGGATGGGCCGCGTCTACCGCTTCCTCGGCCTCACGGTGGGTTGCATCGTCCACGGCCTGACCGACGACGAGCGCCGCGCCGCCTACGACAGCGACATCACCTACGGCACCAACAACGAGTTCGGCTTCGACTATCTGCGCGACAACATGAAGTTCCGCGCCGAGGATCTGGTGCAGCGGCCCTTCAACTACGCCATCGTCGACGAGGTCGACTCGATCCTGGTCGACGAGGCGCGCACGCCGCTCATCATCTCCGGCCCGTCCACCGATTCCTCGGAGATGTACGTCCAGGTCGACGCCCTGATGGCGAAGCTGACCGCCGAGGACTACGAGAAGGACGAGAAGCAGCGCGCCGTCTCGCTGACCGAGGCCGGTCAGGAGCACATGGAGGAGCTGCTGAAGGAGGCCGGCCTGCTGAAGGTGGGCGGCCTCTACGACATCCAGAACGTGGCGCTGGTCCACCACGCCCAGCAGGCGCTGCGCGCCCACACCCTGTTCCAGCGCGACAAGGACTACATCGTCAAGGACGACAAGGTCATCATCATCGACGAGTTCACCGGCCGCATGATGGAGGGCCGGCGCTACTCCGAGGGCCTGCACCAGGCGCTGGAGGCCAAGGAGAAGGTGGAGATCCAGCGCGAGAACCAGACGCTGGCGTCGATCACCTTCCAGAACTACTTCCGCCTCTATCCCAAGCTGTCGGGCATGACCGGCACGGCGATGACCGAGGCGGCGGAGTTCGCCGAGATCTACGGGCTGGAGGTGGTGGAGATCCCCACCAACGTGCCGGTCCAGCGCAAGGACGAGGACGACGAGGTCTACCGGACGGCGCAGGAGAAGTACAACGCCATCGTCGAGCTGATCGAGGAGTGCCGGACCCGCCAGCAGCCCCTGCTGATCGGCACCACGTCGATCGAGAAGTCCGAGCTGCTGTCGGCCTTCCTCAAGAAGAAGAACATCCCGCACAACGTCCTCAACGCCCGCCACCACGAGCAGGAGGCCTACATCGTCGCCCAGGCCGGCCGGCCCGGCGCGGTGACGGTGGCCACCAACATGGCCGGCCGCGGCACCGACATCCAGCTCGGCGGCAACGTCGAAATGCGCGTCGCCACCGAGCTGGCCGACCTGCCCGAGGGGCCGGAGCGCGAGGCGCGGGTCGCCCGCATCCGCCAGGAGGTCGAGGCCGCCCGCGAGGTCGTGAAGAAGGCCGGCGGTCTCTACGTCATCTCCACCGAGCGGCACGAGAGCCGGCGCATCGACAACCAGCTGCGCGGCCGCTCGGGCCGCCAGGGCGATCCCGGCGCGTCGAAGTTCTTCCTGTCGCTGCAGGACGACCTGATGCGCATCTTCGGCTCCGACCGCATGGACGGCATGCTGCAGCGCCTCGGCCTCAAGGAGGGCGAGGCGATCGTCCATCCCTGGATCAACAAGGCCCTGGAGAAGGCGCAGCAGAAGGTCGAGGCGCACCACTTCGAGATCCGCAAGAACCTGCTCAAGTTCGACAACGTGATGAACGACCAGCGCAAGGTGGTCTACGAGCAGCGCCGCGAGATCATGGAGACGGACGACATCGGCGACTCGATCAAGGCGATGCGACACCAGGTGGTGCAGGAGATGGTGACGGCGCGCATCCCGCCCAACTCCTACCCCGAGCAGTGGGACATGGCCGGCCTGCACGAGGAGATCAACCGCGTGCTCGCCCTCGACCTGCCGGTCGCCGACTGGGCCAAGGAGGAGGGCATCGCCGAGCCGGAGATCGAGGAGCGCGTCCGCGACTCCGCCGACCGCAAGTACGCCCAGAAGGTGGCGGACTACGGGCCGGAGACCATGCGGCACGTGGAGAAGAGCCTGCTGCTGCAGATCCTCGATCAGGAGTGGAAGGACCACCTGCTCCAGCTCGACCACCTGCGCCAGGGCATCTCGCTGCGCGCCTACGCCCAGCGCGACCCGCTGAACGAGTACAAGCGCGAGGCGTTCGAGCTGTTCGAGAGCATGCTCGCCCACCTGCGCGAGCAGACCACCGCGGTGCTGATGCACGTCGAGATCCGCATGGCGCCGCAGGCGGCCGACCTGTTCGCCCGCCCCCAGCCGGAGATGCACGAGGGCCGCGACGATCCCGCCCTGGCCATGGCGGGCGCCGAGATGGCGGCCGAAGGGCACGAGAACGCGCCGCTGCCCGACGGCATGGTCCGCCGCAGCGCCGGCGCCGCCGCGATGGCCCCGGCCCTGGGCGCCGCGGCCGGCGACGAGTGGGCGCGCACGCCGCGCAACGCCGCCTGCCCCTGCGGTTCGGGCAAGAAGTACAAGCACTGCCACGGCAAGGTGGAGTGACGCGGGAGCCCCCTCCCGCCGCGGCCGCGGTGAGCGGGGGGAACCGGGCGGGAACTTGGCCGTTGTCCTGGCCGAGCGCAGGAGGCTTGGCATGTGGCAGGAGTTCCGCACCTTCGTCAGCCGCGGCAACGTGGTGGATCTGGCGGTGGGCATCGTCATCGGCGCGGCGTTCACCGGCATCGTCAATTCGCTGGTGAAGGATGTGCTGACTCCGCCGCTCGGCTGGATCATGGGCGGGCTGGACTTCTCCAACTACTACATCAACCTGTCCGGCGGCGCCTACGAGAGCCTCGCCGCGGCGGAGGCGGCGGGGGCGGCCACCATCAACTACGGCCGCTTCCTCAACGCCGTGATCAACTTCTTCATCGTCTCCGCCGCGCTGTTCGTCGTCGTCAAGCAGGTCAACCGCCTCCACGGCCACCAGGCCGCCAAGCCGACGCCGCCGCCCGCCCCGCCGCGCGACGAAGTGCTGCTGGGCGAGATCCGCGACCTGCTGCGCGACCGTCTGCACGCCCCCGGCGACCGGCCGCCGTCCCCCTGACCGGGCTGCGGCGTGGTGTCCGCCCGTCGCGGACTCCCGCGGCGGCGCCGATCCCTCTATACTGGAAGGCGATCCTCGCGATGGAAGGCCGCATCATGGACAGCCGCGGCCACCGCAAAGAGACGTCGCCGACACGCCTGCTGGTGGCGGTGGTCGGCGTCCTGGCGACGCTGGCCGGCCTCGGCTTCGGCGGCGTGATCGCCGTCGAGCGCTACGCCGAGCGCCGCGCGGTGGTCGCCCGCATGGGCCCGCGGCCGCCGGTCGCCTCCCTGCCCGCCTGGGAATTCGAGCTGGGCGGCCGGCGGTCCCTCGACCTCAAGGTCTCGCTCGAACTGGCGCCGCGCACCGATCCCGGCTTCGCCGACGACGTGATCGAACGGATCGGCGACCGCCTCTACGACGACATCCGCGACTACGGCGAGGCGGGCCTGCTCGGGCCGGGGTCGGCGGAGCGGGTCAAGGACTCGGTCGCCGACGCGGTGCACCGCGAGACCGGCCGCAACGTCGTCCGCCGCGTGCTGATCGAACGCATGGTGGTCAAGTAGGCGGCCCGGGCGGTCCCGCCCCGGTGACTCCTTACGGACTGGCGCCGGCCGATGGTACAATGCCGCCGCTTCTTCGGACCCCGTGGACACGCGATGGCAACCCACCCCATGCCGACGGCGGTCGGCCTGAAACGTCCGGTCGGGCGCGGTCGCCGGATCGCCCTCGCCACCCTGTCGATCCTGCTGGCCGCCGGCGTCGCGATCCTCGCCTGGAACGACGTGCCGTCCACCATTCCGGCGGCGGACCGCGGGGCCGCGGCGGCCCTGATGACGGCGGCGCTGCCCGGCTGGTCCGGCTTCGCCGCCCCGGACGGCTTCGCGGCCGAAATCGCCCTGGTCACGGCGGTCCAGGACGCGGTGCTGGGCGCCGCGCCGATCGACCGGGGTCTGCCGCTGGGCGGCAGCCGTGACCTCGCCGACGTGGTGGCCGCGGGATATGGGCTGTGCTACGACCGCAGCCGGGCCATAGAGACCGTCCTGCGTCTGCACGGCATGGCGACCCGGCACGTGGCGGTCTACAGCATGGCGGAGGCGGGCTCGGCGTGGCGGGCGCTGATGACGTCGGGGACCGCGTCCCATGCCGTGACGGAGGTTTTGACCGAGCGGGGCTGGCTGGTCGTCGATTCCAACGCACGCTGGATCGCGCTGACCGCCGACGGCCGCCCCCTCGACATGCCGGCGCTGCGGCGGACGACCGGCACCGCCTGGGCAAAGCCGGGCATGGCGCCGATCAACCCGATCTTCACCGGGCCGTTCACCTGGGTCTACGGCCTGTACAGCCGGCACGGCCGCTTCTATCCCCCCTACACGCCGGTGCCCGACGTCGATTGGGCGGAGTTCTCCCACAATTTCCGCTGACCCCCGTTCCCCTCCGCGGCGCGCGCCGGATCGTCGGCCGCGGGCCGCGCCGCGGTGACCGTCACCAGGGCGGTCAGCGCGATGCCGCAGAGCCACCAGGTCTGCCAGGCGCCATAGGCGGCGACGGCGATCGCGACCGTCGCCCCGGCCGCCGCGAGGGCGTAGCGCTGCGCCAGCGCGTCGAGCCGACGGGTGGCGGCACGATGCCGCCGCGCGGCAGCCGCGGCCGCTGCCGAACGCGACGATGGCGAGAGCCCTATCGATTGCCGACATCCCTTCACATCCATTCCGTGGCGACCGCGTCACGGCCACCGATCGCTCACAGCCCCTGCATCGCCACCATCAGCAGCCCGACCAGCAGCACCAGCAGCAGGTCGGCCAGCGCCGTCAGCGCCAACGCCCGGTCGATGTCGGCCGGCACGGCCCGCGCCCGGCCACCGCCGATCCACGGCTCGCTGACGGTCACGCCGCCGTCGCGGAACGGCCCGACGAGCGCCAGCCCGAGGGCGCCGGCGGTGGCGGCGAGCGGCCAGCCCATGTTGAGGGACGGGTGCCGGCGGGCGTCGCGCAGCACCGTGGTGGCGGCGCCGCGCAGGCTGGCGGTGGCGACGAAGGGGCTCGCCAGGACCAGCAGCAGCCCGGCCAGCCGGGCCGGCAGGGCGTTCAGCGCGTCGTCCATCCGCGCCGCGGTGAGGCCGAAGCGTTGATGGCGCACGCCGGCGTGCCCCACCGCCCGGTCGGCCCCGTCCACCGCGGCCCAGGCCAGCAATCCCGGCACCCCCAGCAGCACGTACCAGAAGGCCGGCGCCACCGCCTTGCGGTCGAACGCCTTGGCCAGATGCTCGACGGCGGCGCGGACGACGCCGTGGGCGTCCAGGGCGTGGACGGGCCGCCGCGTCAGCCCGGCCAGCGCCTCGCGCCCGGCGGCGAGGCCCGGCCCGTCGAGGGCCCGACGCACCGCCCGCGCCCGCGTCCAGGCGGCCCGCCCGCGCACCACCGCCAGCAGCACCGCCAGTTCGAGCAGCCAGCCGCCGTTGGCGGCACCGCTCAGCCACTCCACCACGAGGCCGGCCGCCGCGGCGGCGAGCAGCAGCGCCAGCACCACCAGCGCGCCGCGCACGAGCCGCGTCGCGGCGCCGCGTTCCGGACGATTGAGGCGGCGGTCGAGGACGCCGCACAGGCGCGCCGACAGGCCGGCCGGATCCGGCAGCAGACGGCCGACCCAGTCGCCCGCCGCCGCGTCGATGGCGAGCGCCAGCAGCAACAGGAAGACCGGCCCGGGGCCGCCGAAGACGGTGGCGATCATGGCCGGAGGCCGGTCAGTGCGCGCCAGCCTTGCGCAGCGTGGCGACGATCCGGCCGTTGCGCCCCTCCTCGGCCCAGGACAGCGCGCTGCGGCCGGTGAAGTCGGCCTTGTCGACGCTGGCGCCGTGCTTCAGCAGCCGGTCGACGACATCGACCGCGCCGGCCCGGGCCGCCGCCATCAGCGGCGTCATGCCCTGGCGGTTCTCCTGGTCGACACGGGCGCCGTGCGCGATCAGCAGTTCGACCAGATCGGCGTTGCCCTGGGTCGCCGCCCAGTAGAGCGCGCTGTTGCCGACCGGGTCGACGCGGCTGGTGGTCGCCCGGTTCTCCAGCAGCGCGGTGGCGATGTCGATCCGCTCGCTCTGCACGGCGACGATCAGCGGGGTCTTGCCGCCGGCGCCGACGCCGTTCGGATTGGCACCGCGCAGCAGCAACTGGCGCACCGTCTTGATGTCACCGGTCTCCACCGCCTTGTACAGGTCGGGTCCGGTGAACAGCGTCACGTCCGCGCGCGCCGGCCCGGCCGCCGCCAACGTCAAAAGGCCGAGCGCCAACGCGCTGGCCGCAATCCGTCGTTTCACGTAACCCCCCTTCGCCAATCCGCCGTCCGCCGCGGTGGCGCTCCCGCGGACGGCGGGCGCATAGTAGCGGCAACCGCGGCCGCTGACCAGACGGCCACCCGCGGCCCCCGCCACCATCCGGCGCCCCGCCATGATGCGCAACCCGCTCGTCCGCCACGTCGCGCTCGTCCTCGCCGCGAAGGCCCTGCTGATCGGGCTGGGTCTGTGGTGGTTCCTGGCCGGCCTGCCGGAGCCGCGCGGCGTCGTGCCGGCCCCCGCCGTCACGGCGCCGGGCGGGCGCCGGCGGCCGGGAACTTCCGCACCGGCCCCCCGTTTCCCTGTGCGGAAACGGAGGACGCGATGACGCACCAGACCGATACCGGCCGGGAGCGGGCCACGCGAGGCGTGGTCCGTGAGGCCGTGGGAATCTTCGACAGCGCCGAGGCGCTGCAACGCGCCGTCGACGAACTGTCGCTGGCCGGGTTCGATCGCTCCGAGCTGAGCCTCATGGCCAACAACCAGACCATCGAAGGCACGCTGGGCCGCGTGCCGCGCAGCGTCGACGAGGCCAAGCACGACCCCGACGCGCCGCGCCAGTCGTTCGTGGCGCCCGAGGACGAGGGCGACGCCCGCGGCGTGGCCATCGGCGTGCCGGCCTATGTCGGCGCCATCATCGCCACCGGGGCCGTGGTCGCCACCGGCGGCACCGCGCTGGCGGCGGCGCTCGCCGCCGCGGCCGCCGGGGTGGGCGGCGGCGCCGTCGGCAGCGTGCTCTCGCAATGGCTGACCGACAAGCGCAACGAGCCGCTGCGCCAGCATCTGGACAAGGGCGGCATCCTGCTGTGGGTCAACCTGCGCGACGCCACCCAGGAGGCGCAGGCGCGGACGATCCTCGGCCGCCACGGCGCCCGGCCCGTGGAGGTGCACGAGGTGCCGCAGTCGGGCGCCGACTGAGCCTTCATTGACCCACGTCATGGGCAAGGGGCCGTCCACACGCCACATTGCCCGGGTCCCTGACCCGGAGGATGCCCGTGGACGCCCCGTCCGTGCTCTCCCTGCTCGAAGCCGGCCTCGGCCAGTGCGCTCTCGTCGTCGACCGTGACGGCGGCCTGCTGCTGGCCTTGCTGACCGCCGGGCTGGTCGGCGGCGCCACCCACTGCGTCGGCATGTGCGGACCGTTCGTGCTGGCCCAGGTCGGTGCCCGGCTGGAGCGGGTGCCGGCGGCGCGCATGAGCGAGTTCCACCGGCTGGCCGGCGCGGCGGCGCTGCCGTACCATCTCGGCCGCGCCACCACCTACGCCGGCATCGGCGCCGCCGCCGCCGCGGTGGCCGGCCATGTCGGCGCGCTGCCCGGCCTGAAGTGGCTGTCGGTGGCGCTGCTCGCCTTCGCCGCCTTGTTCTTCCTGGCCTACGCCCTGCGCGGGGTGGCGGCGCTGCTGCCGCACCTCGACAGCCCGCTGCAGCGGCGCTGGGGGGAGTGGGTGGCCGGGCGCGCCCGGCCGCTGTTCGGCAACCCGGTGGGCTGGCGCGGCTACGCGCTGGGCCTGGCGCTGGGCTTCATCCCCTGCGGCCTGCTGTACGGCGCCGTCGCCGTCGCCGCGGCGAGCGGCAACGCCCTGACCGGCGCCGTCGGCATGGCCGCCTTCGCGCTGGGCACCCTGCCCAGCCTGCTGGCGGTCGGCCTCGCCGGCCATCTGGCGGCGCGCGCCTGGCGCAGCGCCGTCGCCCACGCCGCCCCGCTGATCATGGCGGTCAACGCCGCCGTGCTGGGCTGGATGGCGTGGAGCCTGGTGTAGGGCGCGGCCGCAAGGCCGCTCAGCCGCAGCCGCCCTTCAGCGCGTCGCCCAGGCGATGGGTGGCGCTGCCCGGCTTCAGCGGCTGCTGCTGGCTCTCGTGCGGCGCCCACCCCGCGAGGTAGAGCACCTGGAAGGTCGCGGGGATGCGGCCGTCCGGCTCGGCGAACCGCTCGGCGTAGAGGCGCGCCGCCTCCAGGATCATCTCGCGCCGCGCCGGCACCCGGCGCCGCGCCAGGACCGCGTTCGTCTCTCCCATGCCGCGCAGGTCGCGCATCAGCGCCAACGCGTCACCGTAGGTGACCGTCAAGGTGTCGGTGTCGACCACCGGGAGGGCGAAGCCGGCGCGCTGCAGCAGGCCGCCGGCGTCGCGCACCTCGGCGAACGGCGACACGCGCGGGCTGAATCCCCCGCACACCGTCTGCTCCGCCTCGTACAGGCACTGGCGCAGCTCGACGAGCGTCTCGCCGCCCAGCATGGCGGCGCAGAAGAAGCCGTCGGGCCTGAGCGCCCGGCGCACCTGGATCAGCGCGCCCGGCAGGTCGTTGACCCAGTGCAGGTCGAGGTTGGACACCACCAGGTCGAACGACGCTTCGGCGAACGGCAGGAATTCGCCGTCGGCCACCACGGCCGGCACACCGGCGCGGCGCGCCAGAGCCTCCGACAGCTCGCAGGCGACCAGCGAGTCGATGCCCTTGCGCCCGGCCAGCGCCCGGCCGAGGACGCCGTCGCGGCTGCCGAGGTCGAGGGCACGGGGGAAGTCGCGCGACACGTCGTCGAGCCGGTCGGCGAGGCGCTCGGCGACCTCCTCGAACAGGAAGGCGTGCCCGGCGAAGCCGGGGGCGGCACGGTCGCGGCGGCGGCGGACGAGCGTGCGGTCGAAGACGGTCATGGAATCGGTCATGGCCGGAACTATAGCCCGATGCCGCACCCCCACAAGGAGTCTTGTCCGCGCGACGGGCGTCCCGCCCGGCACCTCAGGAACGGCGCAGCCAGGCGACGGTCTCGGCCGCCGGCATCGGCCGGGCGATGTGGTAGCCCTGGGCGAGGTCGCAGCCGAGCTCGCGCACCACCGCCAGGACCTCGGCGGATTCGATGCCCTCGGCGCAGGCGGTCATGCCCAGCGCGTGGGCGAGGTCGATCGCCGCCTTGACGATCATGCGCGACTGGCCGGAGGTCGCGCAGTCGGCCACCAGCAGGCGGTCGACCTTCAGCTCGGAGAAGGGCAGACGCTGCAGCTGGACCAGCGACGAATAGCCGGTGCCGAAATCGTCGATCGCCAGGCGGAAACCCTTCAGGCGCAGCCGCGTCAGGATGTCCATGGCCTTGATGGGATCGGTCATGGCGACGGTTTCCGTCAGCTCGATGACGATGGCGTCAGGCGCCACCCCGGCCTGGCGGACGCGGGCGACCAGCCGGTCGGCGAAGGCGGCGGCGTGCAGGTTCGCCGCCGAGATGTTGAGCGCCAGCGTCGTCCGGAACCCGGCGTCGCGCCACGCCTGGACCTGCGTCAGCGCCTGGTCGACGACGGTGTCGGTCAGGTCGTCCATCAGCGCCAGCGTCTCCGCGAGCGGCAGGAACGCGTCCGGCGGCAGCACGCCGCGCTGCGGGTGGCGCCAGCGCAGCAGCGCCTCGAAGCCGGCGGTGCGCGGGCGGCCGTCCGGCGCCGGCGGTTCGACCAGGGTGACCTTGGGCTGGTAGACCAGCTCGAACTCGCCGGCGGCGATGGCCCGCCGCAGCGCCGCCTCGTCGATGACGTCCGCCGCCCGCCCGATGCCGTCGAGCACCCGCCGCAGCTCCTGGACGCGCACCGGCTTCTGCACCATCGCCGCGATGTCGAGGCCGCTGCCGACGCCGAGGTGCCGCGCCGCCTCGATGATCCTCTGGTCGACCCCGCTCATCACGACGATGCGCGCCCGGCACCGGCGGTCGGCGAGGAAACGCAGCACCTCGACGCCGTCGGCGTCCGGCATGTGCAGGTCCAGCACGATGTGGGTCGGCCGCCAATCGGCCACCATGTCGTAGAAGTCGTCGACCTTGGTCACCGTGCCGACCTCGAAGCCGCACGACTTGGCAACCGTCGCCACGAAGGCGCAGACGGCCGCGTCGTCGTCAATGATGAGGAGGCGGTTCGACATCCCTTTCCCTTCAACCGTCGAGCGTCTGCCGCAGCAGCCGGGCGAGATCGACCCGGCGGTAGGGCTTGTTCAGTATCGGGAACGACCCGGCGTCGCCGGCCCGGCCGAGCGCCGCTTCGGTGAACCCGGAGGTGAGCGCCACCCTGAGGCCCGGCCAGCGGCGGCTCGCCTCGCGGGCCAGCCCGACCCCGTTGAGGTCGCCCGGCATCACCACGTCGGTGAACAGCAGGTCGATCCGTTCCCCGCCTTCCAGCAGGGCCAACCCGGCCGCCGCGTCGCCGGCGCACAGCACCCGGTAGCCGAGCTCGGAGAGCTGCTGGCGGACCATCGAGCGGACGGCCGCGTCGTCCTCCACCACCAGCACCGTCTCGCCGCCGCGGCCCAGGGGCGTCTCCGCCGGAGCCGCGGCGTCCGCCGCGCCGGCCTCGGCCGCGCCGACTCGCGGCAGGTAGAGCCGGAAGGTGGTGCCGTGGCCGAGTTCGCTGTAGACCGCGACGTGGCCGCCGGACTGCTTGACGAACCCGTAGACCATGGCGAGGCCGAGGCCGGTCCCCTGGTTCGCCGCCTTCGTGGTGAAGAAGGGCTCAAAGACGCGGGGCAACAGGTCGGGCGGGATGCCGGTTCCGGAATCGCTGACGTCGATGACGATGTAGTCGCCCGGCGCGATGTCCGGCCGGGTGCGGCTGAAGTCCGCGTCGACCGACTGGTTGCGCGTCTGCAACGTCAGCCGGCCGCCCTCGGGCATGGCGTCGCGGGCGTTCACCGCGAGATTGAGGATGGCGGAGTCGAGCTGGCCCGGATCCACCTTGGCCGACCACAGGTCGGCCGCCTCGAGGAAGCGGATCTCCACCTGCTCGCCGAGCGTGCGGGCCAGCAGCTTGACCACGCCGCGGATCAGCCGGTTGACGTCGACGGTCTCCGGGGCGAGCGGCTGGCGCCGGCTGAAGGCGAGGAGCCGGCGCGTCAGGTCGGCGCCGCGCAGGCTCGCCTGCAGCGCCGCGGCGACCAGCTCGGCGGTCTGCGGCCGGTCCTCGAGCTGCTCGCCGACGAGGTCGAGGTTGCCGATCACCACCGCCAGCATGTTGTTGAAGTCGTGGGCGATGCCGCCCGTCAGGTTGCCGATCGCCTCCATCTTCTGGGACTGGTGGAGCTGCTCCTCGATGCGCTTGCGCTCGCTCACGTCCTCGACGACCAGCACCGTCCCCTGCATGCAGCCGGTGGCGTCGGCGAGCGGCGCCGACGACACCCGCAGCGACACCGCGGCGCCGTCCTTGCGGCGTCCCGCGTGCTCGGCGTTGCGCACCACCTTGCCGGCGGCGAGCCAGCGGTGCACCGGATCGGCCGGCAGCGCCATCCTCAGCTCGGGCGGCAGGCCGGGCATCGGCCGGCCGACCGTCTCCGCTGCGGCGTGGCCGAAGATGGCCTCCGCGGCATAGTTCCAGGTCCGCACCAGACCGTCGTGGTCGACGGCGACGATGCCGACCGGCGACGCCTCGAGGATGGCGGAGATCGTCTGGTTGGCCTGACGGAACTCCTCGGTGGCCTGGCGGGCGGCGGTCTCGGCGTCCCGCCGCTCCTCCACCTCGGCCTGGAGTTCCCGGGTGCGTTCGCCGACCTTCCGTTCCATCTCCTCGTGGAGGAGGGCGCGCGCCAGGGCCGTGGCGATCTGGTTGCCGATGCCGGAGAAGGTCTGCAGCTCGTCGTCGGCGAACGGCGGCCCGTCGACGCCGACGAGATGCAGGAGGCCGATGACCGCCCCGTCGGCAAGCAGCGGAACACCGGCGTGGGCCCGTGCCTGGCCGGCACGCCCGGCGCCGGCCAGGCACGGGCAGCCGGTGAGGTCGGCGGCGGCGGCCGTGGCGCCGGCCAGCAGGCGCGCCGCGCACGGACACGCCGCGCCGCCGGCGGCAACGGCGGGGGCCGCGGGGCCGAGCGCGGCCAGCCGCTCGAAGCGGCCGTCGCGGCGCAGGTCGATCCAGCCGCCGCCGACGCCCGGCAGCTTCAGGGCACGGTCCAGCGCCACCGCGCCGACATCGGCGGCGCCGTGGCAGCGGTTCAATCCGTCGGCCAGGTGGTACAGGGCGTTCAGCGTGTCGTAGGAGCGCCTCAACGCCCTCTGCCGGTCCTCCAGCTCGTCGTAGAGGCGCATCGCCTGCTCGTAGGTGGAAATGAGCAGGTCGAGGATCTGCTGGCGGTCCGCCGTGATGAAGTGGCGCTGGCCCGCCAGCTCGATCTCGATGCCTTGCTGACGCGTGCCCGACTTGCGCAGCGCCAGGTTCGTCATCAGGTAGTTGACGCGCGCGGTCAGGAGATCGTCGTCGTAGGGCTTGACGATGAAGTTGTCGGCGCCGGCGTCGAGGCCCCGGAACACGTCGTGGGAACTCGACAGTTCGGTGACCAGGATGACCGGCGTGCTGCGCAGGGCGGGGTCCGACTTGACGGCGCGGCACAGGGCGTAGCCGTCCATCGCCGGCATGATGATGTCGCTGACCAGCAGGTCGGGCCGGTGCCGCCGCACCATGTCCAACGCCGCCGCGCCGTCGCCGGCGCACAGCACGCGGAATCCGCGCTGTTCCAGCAGATGGGCCAACTGCGCGGCCTGCGTCGGGCTGTCCTCGGCGATGAGCACGGTCGCCGCCGGCAACGCCCCCGATCCGCTGAGTTGGGGCATGGAGCACCTCGTTCCCGGCAACCTCCGGTAATCGTTCCCGGACACTCCCGCTACGCACGCCTTAGCGGTGGCGGGATCGGACTGTTACTACTTTCCACGAGCTCGGGCGAGTCCCGCTAGCCGTCCGATCCTCTTAGACGGGAATGCATATTCTGGCGGCCGACCGCCGCACGCCCTCGTCGTGACCGCCGTGGCGGTCGCATGAGCGCCCTCGGGACAAGCGCAGGATGGATCGTCGAGGACGCGGCGAGGCCGCTGGCCGACCCATGGCGAGGCCGGGTTGGCAACCGCGTCACCGTTCGGCGGCGCCGTCCGTTGTGCTACACTCCGGTGTGCCACACCGCCGCCGTCCGCATCCGGGAGCCGCACCATGGGCGTGCCCGAGGCCATCGCCGCCTCCTACGAAGCCTTGATCGTCATCATCAAGATCTCCATGCCGGCCCTGCTGGTCAGCACGGCGATCGGCCTGGTGGTGACGCTGTTCCAGGCGGTGACGCACATCCAGGACCCGAACCTGCAGCAGCAGCTGAAGATCTTCGCCACCATCGCCGTGCTGTTCGTGACGGCGCCGGCGATCTACATCGCGCTGCACGACTACACGATGCTGATCTTCGACCGCATCGCCAACCTGAACTGAGCCATGGCGGCGCCCCGCGGACTGGCCCGGCTGGCCGAAGCGGCGCTGGACGCGCTGCTGCCGCCGCGCTGCCTCTGCTGCGGCGAGATCGTCGACCGCCAGGGCGGCCTGTGCCCGACCTGCTGGGCCGGGCTCACCTTCATCGCTCCTCCCCTGTGCGCCTGCTGCGGCCTGCCCTTCGCGTTCGCGGTGCCCGGCGAGGCCCTGTGCGGCGCCTGCGTGGCGGCACCGCCGGCGTTCGCCCGCGCCCGTTCCGTGCTCGTCTACGACGACGCCAGCCGGCCGCTGGTGCTGGGCTTCAAGCACGGCGACCGCACCCACGCCGCCCGCGCCTTCGGCGCGTGGCTGGCGCGCGCCGGGGCCGAGCTGCTGGCCGAGGCCGACCTGCTGGTGCCGGTGCCGCTGCACCGCTGGCGCCTGTTCGCCCGCCGCTACAACCAGGCGGCCCTGCTGGCCCAGGCGGTCGCGCGGGTCTCCGGCGTGCCGGCGGCCCCCGACCTGCTGGTGCGCCGGCGCCGCACCCGCAGCCAGGGCGGTCTCGACCGCGAGGGGCGGGCGCGCAACGTGGCCGGCGCCTTCGCGCTGCGCCCGGGCCGCGCCGACCGGGTGGCCGGACGGTCCGTCGTGCTGGTGGACGACGTTCTGACGACCGGCGCCACCGTCGGCGAATGCGCCAAGGCGCTGACCCGGGCCGGCGCCGCCCGGATCGCGGTGTTGACCCTGGCCCGCGTGGTGCGCGGGTGACGTCTGGCGAAGCTGCCGGTTCACGCCATATAGTCCCCTGGATTTCCGAGGAGAACCGCCGCCATGGCCGACGTCGTCATCTACACCACCCCGTTCTGCCCCTACTGCATGCGCGCCAAGAAGCTGCTCGACGGCAAGGGCGTGGCCTACGAGGAGATCGACCTCTACATGCACCCCGGCCGCCGCGAGGAGATGATCCAGCG
The DNA here is from genome assembly GCF_051225715.1 of Azospirillum sp. ST 5-10. Lineage (NCBI taxonomy): Bacteria > Pseudomonadati > Pseudomonadota > Alphaproteobacteria > Rhodospirillales > Azospirillaceae > Azospirillum > Azospirillum sp. ST 5-10. Next base: position 148,800 of record NZ_JBPJSP010000005.1, on the reverse strand, counting down.
GGCCGAGGGCCGCACCACCGTTCCGCAGGTCTTCATCGACGGCAAGCCGTACGGCGGCAGCGACGACATCCACGCGCTCGACCGCGCCGGCAAGCTCGACCCCCTGCTGGGGCGCGCCTGAGATGGCGGGGGTGCTGAAGGCGGCCTGCGTCCAGGTCAACGCCGGGCCGGAGATCGCCCCCAACCTGACGGCCGCCGGCGAGCTGGTCCGCCGCGCCCGCGACGCCGGGGCGGACTTCATCGCCACGCCCGAGAACGTCAGCATGATCGTGCAGGGCCGGCGCAAGGTCCTGGACCGCGTCCGCGCCGAGGGCGAGCACCCCGCCGTCCCCTTCTTCGCCGAGCTGGCGCGGGAGACCGGGGCGTGGCTGCTCGCCGGCTCGCTCGGCATCCTGCTGGACGACGGCGAGCGGGTGGCCAACCGCAGCTATCTGTTCGACGCGACCGGCGCGGTGGCCGCCCGCTACGACAAGATCCACATGTTCGACGTCGACCTGGCGAACGGCGAGAGCTACCGCGAGTCGGCGACCTTCCGCCCCGGCGACCGCGCGGTGGTGGCGGACAGCCCGTGGGGCGGCATCGGCCTAAGCGTCTGCTACGACGTGCGCTTTCCCCAGCTCTACCGCAGCCTGGCCAAGGCCGGGGCCGGCATCCTCACGGTGCCGGCCGCCTTCACCGTGCCGACGGGGCGGGCCCACTGGCATGTCCTGCTGCGGGCGCGGGCCATCGAGACGGGCTGCTTCGTCGTCGCCCCGGCCCAGGTCGGCACCCACGACCAGGGCCGCAAGACCTACGGCCATTCGCTGATCGTCAGCCCGTGGGGCGAGGTCCTGGCCGACGCCGGCGGCGAGGAGGTGGGGATCGTCACCGCCGAGCTCGACCTCGCGCGGGTCGCCGAGGCCCGCGGCATGGTCCCGTCCCTCACCCACGACCGGCCCTTCGCGGCCGCCCGTGCCGGTGCGCCGGCGGGGGCGCCGGCGGGGGCGTGAGGCGCCTATTCGGCCGGTTGGGCGGCGGGCTCCGCCGCCACGGCGCGGGCCGCCTCGCGGGCGCGCAGGGCGAACGGCACCGCCAGGAGCGCCTGCAGGAGCGCCCAGCTCAGCGCCTCCCAGTTGGGCGATGCCCAGTCGATGGCGCTGAGCGGGGCGGCGCTGGTGCCGCGCAGCCAGCCCCGCAGCGGCGCGTCGACGGGCAGCACGCCCTCCGCCAGGACGATCAGCACCGCCGCCAGCAGCAGGCCGCGCGACAGCCAGAGGTCCAGCCGGCTCGTCCCGGCGGCGCCGAAGGAGCGGAAGCGGGTCGCCGCGGCGAACGCCTCGGCGCGGCCGGTCCCCTCAGGCCGTACCGCGATCGCAATTATTCCGAGAACGAAAAGACCGAACACCGGCACGATGTAGTTGACCACCGGAAAGTCGCGGTAGCGGCCGTCGAACACGATCAGCAGGCTCCACACCACCGCCACGCCGGCCAGCACGGCGCCGACGGTCCGGCCGAGGCCGGCCAGCGCCCCGCCGCCCGCGTCACCGCCCGACAGCAGCCGCCGCGCCGCCGGCAGCACCGCCGCCGCCAGCAGCGTGGACAGCGCCAGCATCGCCACGCCGAGCGTCACCTCGTGCCAGTAGTACTTCCAGTGCAGTGCCACGTCGGCGGCGTGGACGGTGCCGGTCGCCACACCCTGGGTCAGCACCGCCAGGGCGGCGAAGCCGCCCAGCGACAGCGCCGGCCCGCTCACCGCGAGCAGCGCCAGGAGCCCGAAGCCGGCTGCGGTTGCGATACCGAAATGAAGCGGCCAATGCGGATTCTCCACCACCGGCCCGGCGAGCGGGAACTTGGGCCGGCGGTCGGCGGTGTAGAGCCCCCAATGGCCGCCGACGGTGCCTTCGAGCTTCTGCTTCCAGTTCTGGTCGAACGCCTCGATGATGTTGTAGTCGAAGCCCTCGCGCTCGGCGAGGCGGACGAACAGGTTGACGAACCGCGCCTTGGCGACCAGGCCGGGGGCCGCCGGGCCGCGGGCGCGGCCGGCCGTCGGCCAGCCGGTCTCGCCGACCAGGATCGGCTTGCCGGGGAAGCGGTCGGCGATCTCGCGGTAGGACCAGGCGATGTGCTCCGCCGCCATCTCCACGCCGGCCGGGATGTCCTCCCAGTAGGGCAGCAGGTGGATCGTGAGATAGTCGACCTCGGCCGCCATCTGCGGGTACTTCAGCCACCACTCCCAGACGTCGGCATAGGAGACCGGCTGCTTCACCGCGGCCTTCACCCGGCGGATGTAGCCCGCCAGCTTGTCCGGCGTCAGCTCGCCGCGCAGCAGCACCTCGTTGCCGACGATGACGCGGGTGATGACGTCGGGATAGCGGTTGGCGAGATCGATGAGGGAGGCGACCTCCTCCTCGTTCTTGTCGAGGCGGCTCGACAGCCAAGCGCCCATGGTGACCGTCAGCCCGTGCTTGCGGGCCAGCGCGGGCACCGCCTGCATGCCTTCCAGCGAGGTGTAGGTGCGGATGCCCGAGACCTGGCGCGACAGCACCGCGAGGTCCTCGTCGATCTGCCCGGGCGTCGCGACGTCCATGGTGAGCGGGCTCTGCCCGCCGCGGAACGGCGCGTAGGACACGCTCTGCAAGGTCGCGGTCGGCAGCGGGTCGAGGGGAACCGGCCGGTTCGGCAGGTACCAGACGGCAAGGTTGGCGAGGCCGGCGACCAGCAGCACGGCAAGGACGGTCAGGATGCGCATGAGGGCCCACTGTGCAGACGGGACACGGGTCAGCCATAGCATGGAATCGGGGCGGAACGGAGGCCGGCCGTGCGTCACCGCCACCAACGGGCGGGCGTCCCGTTTATTCCACGGCCGGCGCACGGCCCAACGAAGCGTGGACGGCGACCACCCCCGTCCCCTATGCTCGTCCGGCGCGAACGCCCCCGGACGGCTGCCATGAACGCCTTCCCCTTCGACACGCACCGCATCGTCAAACGCCTGCGCGCGGCCGGCTTCTCCGATCCGCAGGCGGAAACCGTCACCGACGTGCTGCGCGAGGTGCGCAGCGCCGACCTGTCGGATCTCGCCACGAAGCAGGACCTGAAGGACCTTCAGGCCGCCCTGTCGGCGGAGATCAGGGACGTCCGCACCGTTGCCGCCCAGGACACCAAGGACGTCCGGACGGAGATGGCCGCCAGCCTCAAGGATGTGCGCGCCGACATGGCCGAAGGGTTCAAGGACGTCCGAGCCGAAATGGCCGAAGGGTTCAAGGACATCCGCGCGGAAATGGCCGCCTCCCAGTCAGCGACGGCGCAGGGCTTCAAGGACGTCCGCGCGGAAACGGCCGCCTCCCAATCGGCGACGACGCAGGGCTTCAAGGACGTCCGCGCCGAAATGGCCGCCTCCCAATCGGCGACGACGCAGGGCTTCAAGGACGTCTGCGCGGAGATCGCCGGGCTGCGCGCCGACATGGAGATCCTGCGGCGCGACATGACGATCCGCCTCGGCGGGCTGATCGCCGCCGGGGTCGGATTCCTGGCGGCGATCAAGCTGTTCGACTGAACGTGGCGCTCAGCGCTCGACGAAGGCCTTCTCGATGACGAAGTGGCCGGGCTCGCCGTGGCTGCCCATGACGTAGCCCCGTTCCTCCAGCAGCGCCGTCGTGTCCGTCAGCATCTCCGGGCTGCCGCAGATCATCACCCGGTCGGTGTCCAGGTCCAGGGACGGCAAGCCGACGTCGGCGAACAGCTTGCCGCTGCGGATCAGGTCGGTGATGCGGCCCTGGTTGACGAAAGGCTCGCGCGTCACCGTGGGATAGTAGATGAGCTTGTCCGCGACCATCTCGCCGAAGAACTCGTTCTTCGGCAGGGTCTCGGTGATGATCTCCCGGTAGGCCAACTCCGCCACGGTGCGGCAGGTGTGGGTGAGGACGACGCGCTCGTAGCGCTCGTACACCTCGGGGTCCTTGATCACGCTGAGGAACGGCGCCAGACCGGTGCCGGTCGACAGGAGGTAGAGGGTGCGGCCCGGCAGGAGGTCGTCGACGATCAGCGTGCCCGTCGCCTTGCGGTTCACCAGGACGGTGTCGCCCTCCTTAAGGTGCTGCAAGCGCGAGGTCAGCGGCCCGTTCGGCACCTTGATGGAGAAGAACTCCAGCGACTCCTCGTAGTTGGCGCTGGCCATGGAGTAGGCGCGCAGCAGCGGCTTGCCCTCGACCTCCAGCCCGATCATCGTGAACTGCCCGTTCAGAAAGCGGAACGACGGGTCGCGCGTGGTCGTGAAGCTGAACAGATTGTCGGTCCAGTGGTGGACGCGCAGGACTCGTTCCCGGAGAATGTTGCTCATGGATTCCAGTCACCTTCCGTTCCGTCGCTCCGCGCCGGGCAGCGCGCGGACCATCGATAAACCACATCACTACCGCAGCGCCACAAAAAAATGCCCGTACGGAAAGTGTGTTATTTCATGAGATAAACGTGATGTTACTGTAAAAACATCATCGCCCCTCCCCGACCGGCGGCGCGAACAGATAGGGCGTCAGCCCGCGCAGATTCTCGTCGACGATCAGCCGGTTGTTGAGCGGCGGGAAGGCCCGCTGCGAGCAGTCCAGCCGCGGGCACAGCCGGCAGTTCACGCCGATCGGCGTCGCCGCCTGGGTGTTGTCGAGATCGAGGCCGCTGGCATAGACGATCTGGGCGGCGTGGGCCACCTCGCAGCCCAGCGCCATGGCGAACTGCTGCGGCGGGTTGCGGAAGCCGCCGCTGGCCTTCACCACCGTGCGGGCGAGCGAGAAGTAGGCGGTGCCGTCCGGCATCGTCGCAAGCTGGGTGTGGATCTTGCCCGGCGTGCGGAACGCCTCGTAGACGATCCAGCGCGGGCAGGCGCCGCCGAAGCGGGCGAAATGGAACCCGGCGCCGCTGAAGCGCTTGGAGACGTTGCCGGCGGCATCGACCCGGATGAGGAAGAAGGGCACCCCCTTGGCGCCCGGCCGCTGCAGCGTGGTCAGCCGGTGGCACACCTGTTCGAACGAGGCGTCGAAGCGGCGGCGCAGGATGTCGATGTCGTACTGCACCTGCCGCGCCGCCTCGAGGAAGCCGTCGTAGGGCATCAGCACCGCGCCCGCGAAGTAGTTGCACAGGCCGATGCGGGCGAGCCGCCGCGCCTCGTCGCCCGACAGTCCGGCGCCGTCGACGATCCGGTTGAGACGGTCGCGGTGGCGCAGGAGCGCGATCTGGCAGGCGAGCTGGAACGCCCGTCCCGACGGCGCCAGCATCTCCGACAGCAGGATGCGCCGGCCGTGGCGGTCGTAGCGGCGCACGGCGTAGCCCATGACGTCGGCCGGCATCAGGCGGACCCGGGTGGCGTGCTGCGTCTGCAGCCACGACACCAGGCCGCCGTAGATGTCGCTGCGTTCCAGCCGGGCGTCCGCCCACAGCGCCTCCGCGGCCTCCTCCAGCTCGGCGAAGTGGTTGTGGTGGGTGTGGAAGAAGTCGCGCACCTCCTCCAGCGGAAAGGCGGCGTTCTGCACGACGTGCAGCTTGTCGCGGTCGGCCACCCGCTCCGACAGCGCCTCCAGGTCGGCCCGCTGCTCCCGGTAGGCCTGGTAGAGCGCCACCACCGCCTGCCCCAGGGTCGGGGCGACGGCGGCCAGCTCCTTGAAGTCCTGGTTCTTGATGTCGGACGCCGCGAACAGGGGATCGGCGAAGACCTCGCGCAGGCCGGCGACGAGGCGGCTCTCCTCGTCCTCGGCGAAGGTCTGGATGTCGACGCCGAAGGCGACGCCCAGCTTCAGCAGCAGCGGCACCGTGACGGGCCGCTGGTTGTGCTCGATCAGGTTCAGATAGCTGGCCGAGATGCCGAGCTGGTCGGCCATCTGCGCCTGGGTCAGCCCCTGCTCGCGCCGCAGGCGCCGCACCTTGGGCCCCAGCATCGCCTTCTTGTCCATCACCCCGCGGCGCCTCTCCGCCCTGCCGACTTTACAAAGTTTACGACTTTACAGAATCGCTTCACAGGCAGTTTACAAACAGACCACTTTACAAACAAGCACTTATTGCGGCCCCGCGGGTTCCGTCATAACTGTCAATCAGGTGCTGCGGTGCAGTGCGCCGCGCCGGACAACAGACGGGCCGGACGGGGGAACGGACGCACCCCCGCCGGCATGCCCAGTCGGACCAAGAGGATACGCACATGGCCCCGATCGACGAGAAGACCAAGGCCGCCATCCACGCCAAGCGCTGGGAAGGCATCACGCGCGACTACACGGACGCCGACGTCAAGCGTCTGAGCGGCTCGGTCAGGATCGAGTACACGCTGGCCGAGATGGGCGCCAAGCGCCTGTGGGAGCTGCTCAACACCGAGCCCTTCGTGCCCACGCTCGGCGCGCTCACCGGCAACCAGGCGATGCAGGCGGTGAAGGCCGGCCTCAAGGCCATCTACCTCTCGGGCTGGCAGGTCGCCGGCGACGCCAACCTGGCCGGCCAGATGTATCCGGACCAGAGCCTCTACCCGGCGAACTCGGTGCCGGCGGTGGTGGAGCGCATCAACAACACGCTGCGCCGCGCCGACGAGATCGACACCGCCGAGGGCCGCAGCGGCACCTACTGGTACGCCCCGATCATCGCCGACGCCGAGGCCGGCTTCGGCGGCCCGCTCAACGCCTTCGAGCTGATGAAGGCGATGATCAAGGCCGGCGCCTCGGGCGTCCACTTCGAGGACCAGCTGGCCTCGGAGAAGAAGTGCGGCCACCTCGGCGGCAAGGTGCTGCTGCCCACCAAGCAGTTCATCCGCACCCTCAACTCCGCGCGCCTCGCCGCCGACGTCTGCGGCACCTCCACCGTGCTGTTCGCCCGCACCGACGCGGAGAGCGCCCAGCTCATCACCTCCGACATCGACGAGCGCGACCACCCCTTCATCGACTTCGCCGAGGGCCGCACCCCGGAGGGCTTCTACCGCCTGAAGAAGGGCATGGGCGTCGAGCACTGCATCGCCCGCGGCCTCGCCTACGCGCCCTACGCCGACAGCCTGTGGTGGGAGACCTCCAAGCCGAACCTGGAGGAGGCGCGCCGCTTCGCCGAGGCCATCCACAAGGAGTTCCCGGGCAAGCAGCTCGCCTACAACTGCTCGCCCTCCTTCAACTGGAAGGCCAACCTGGACGAGACCACCATCGCCAAGTTCCAGGCCGAGCTGGGCGCCATGGGCTACAAGTACCAGTTCGTCACGCTCGCCGGCTTCCACTCCCTCAACTACTCCGCCTTCATGCTGGCCAAGGGCTACGCCGAGCGCGGCATGGCCGCCTACTCCGAGCTGCAGCAGGCCGAGTTCGAGGCGGAGCGGATGGGCTACACGGCGACCAAGCACCAGCGCGAGGTGGGCACCGGCTACTTCGACGCCGTGTCCATGGCGGTGTCCGGCGGCATGTCCTCCACCACCGCCTACAAGGACTCCACCGAGGCCGACCAGTTCCACTGATCGGGCCAACCGATCGACTTCCGTGAGGCTGACACCTCAACTCCGCCGGCCGGGGGACCTTCCCCCGGCCGTTTTTTCGTGCCCCCTCCCCGCTTGCCCGCGTGCCGAACCGTCCCGGCGACACCACATGGATGGGCAAACGGACTTCCGCCGAGGGAGGAGAGGCATGAGCACGCGACGCAAGGCCGCGCGGATCTCCGACACGAACCCCATGGGCACCGACGGCTTCGAGTTCATCGAATACGCGGCCCCCAACCCGGCCGAGCTGGAGACGCTGTTCCGGACCATGGGCTTCCGCCCGGTGGCGCGGCACCGCCGCAAGCGGGTGACCCTGTGGCGCCAGGGCGGCATCAACTTCATCGTCAACGCCGAGCCCGAGAGCTTCGCCCAGTCCTTCGCCCGGGTGCACGGCCCCAGCATCTGCGCCATCGCCTTCCGCGTCGCCGACGCGCCCTACGCCTACGAGCGCGCCCAGAGCCTGGGCGCCAAGGGGGTGCCGGGGACGGCCGGACCGATGGAGCTGAACATCCCCGCCATCCAGGGGATCGGCGGCAGCCTGATCTATCTGGTCGACCGCTACGGCGACCGCTCCATCTACGACGTCGACTTCGAGTTTGACGAGACCGAGCCGGAGACGCCCGCGGGGGTCGGCCTGTTCGAGATCGACCACCTCACCCACAACGTCCACCGCGGCCGCATGGAGGAGTGGGCGGACTTCTACACCCGCCTCTTCAACTTCCGCCAGATCCGCTACTTCGACATCGAGGGCAAGCTGACCGGCGTGAAGTCCAAGGCGATGACCAGCCCCTGCGGCAAGATCCGCATCCCCATCAACGAATCCGCCGGCCACGGCGGCAAGGACCAGATCGAGGAGTATCTCGACGCCTACCGCGGCGAGGGCATCCAGCACGTGGCGCTGGGCACCCGCGACGCCTACGCCACCGTGGAGGCCCTGCGCGCCAACGGCACCGCCTTCATGCCGCCGCCGCCCGACACCTATTACCAGATGCTGGCCGAGCGCCTGCCCGACCACGGCGAGGACGTGGAGCGCCTGAAGCGCGACAGCCTGCTGGTCGACGGCGCGCCGGGCGGCGGGCTGCTGCTGCAGCTCTTCACCAAGACGGTGATCGGGCCGATCTTCTTCGAGGTGATCCAGCGCAAGGGCGACGACGGATTCGGCGAGGGCAACTTCCGCGCCCTGTTCGAGAGCATCGAGCGCGACCAGGTGCAGCGCGGCGTGCTGAAGGACGCGGGCTGAGCGGCGCGGGGCCCGCCCCGGGACGGTACCGGGGCGGGCCCTCACGCAGACGTGACGAGACGTGTAGCGCCAGGTCGCGGCGGGCGCACCATCCTCCTGTCGGCCTGGGTGCACCCGGCGAACCAAGGAGATGTCCGATGCGTTTCGTCCCGATGCTGGCTCTCGTCCTGCTGGCGGGTCCGGCGGTCGCGCAGGAACGGACCGCCGAAGCGGTCTTCGCCGGCGGCTGCTTCTGGTGCATGGAGCCGCCCTTCGACAAGATGGCGGGCGTGCTCTCCACCACGTCGGGCTACACCGGCGGCACGGTGGCGGACCCCAGCTACAAGCAGGTGTCGGCCGGCGGCACCGGCCACCAGGAGGCGGTCCGCGTGCGCTACGACCCGGACAAGGTGAGCTACGCCGCGCTGCTGGAGGTCTACTGGCGCAACGTCGACCCGTTCGACGCCGACGGCCAGTTCTGCGACCGCGGCGACCAGTACCGCGCCGTGATCTTTCCCGAGACGCCGGAGCAGCGGCGCCTGGCCGAGGAGTCGCGCCGCGCGGTGGCCGAGCGCTTCGGCCGCCCCGTCGCGACGACGGTCGAGCCGGCCCGGCCCTTCTACCCGGCCGAGGCGTACCATCAGAACTACTACCACACGAACCCGCTGCAGTACCGGTTCTACCGCTTCACCTGCGGCCGCGACCGCCGCCTGGACGAGGTCTGGGGCACCCCGCAGGCGGCGGCGCCGCTGCTGCCCGGCGACGAGACGGCGACGGTCCGCTGAGGCCCGGGGGCGCAGCCGCCGTGCGTCAGCGGTTGACGATCAGCACCACGCCGGCCACCGCCAGCGCCGCGCCGATCCAGGCGCCGGCCGCCGGGGGACGGCGGGTGACCAGCCACAGCAGCGGCAGGATCAGCACCGGGCTGGTGGCCGACAGGGTGGCGACCACCCCCGCCTTGCCGTAGGCCAGCCCCAGCATCAGCAGGGTCATGCCGAGACCGATGCCGACGAAGCCGTTGAGCACGACCATCGCCAGCACCCGCGGCTGCCGGGCCTCCGCCCAGCCGTCGCGCTGCCCCGGCAGCAGGCCCTGCGCCAGCAGCAGGACGGCGGCGGTGCCGACGCGCACGGCCGCGGCGGCCACCGGGTCGGTGCCGGCGGCCATCGCCGGCTTGGCGATCACCGACCCGGCGGCCTGGCACAGCGCCGCCACCAGGCACAGGGCGAAGCCGGCCGCGAGCGATCCGCGAACCGCCTCCCAGCGGTGGGGGTCGGGCTCGCGGGACCGGTAGAACACCGCCAGCATGACGCCGGCGGTGACCAGGGCGATGCCGCCCAGGGTCGTCGCCGCGAACCCCTCGCCGAGGAAGGCCCAGCCGAGCAGGGCCGTCATCGGCGCGTTGGTGGCGTACACCACGGCGTTGCGCCGCGGCCCGAGCCGGTCCAGCGCCCAGAACAGGGCGACGTCGCCGAGCACGATGCCGACGACCGCCGACAGGGCGAGCGGCACCAGGCTGGCGAGGGCCAGGGTGTCCCACGCGCCGAGCAGGCCGGCCGCCAGGGCCAGCATGACGAAGGCGACGCTCAGCCGGACCCGGTTGAACGCCACCGAGCCGAGGACGCGCACCGGCTCGACGGCGAGCAGGCCGCTGACGGCCCAGCACAGGGCGGCGCCCAGCCCGCCGAGGCTGGCGAGCGCCGTGGGATCGAGAAGCATGGGGAGACTGCGGAGTGGACCCGGGGGCGCGACCCTACCCCACCCCGCGCCGGCGCACCAGGGGCCGGTTGCCCGTCAGATCCGGAAGGACTCCAGGGTCTCCGGCGCGAACAGCTCGCGCGGCTCGAGCTGGCGCTTGGACAGCCCCTGCTCGTGGTGGTAGCGCAGGAAGGTCGCCAGCGTCGCCTCGTTGCGGGCGAAGCCGTAGGGCCAATAGTCGTCGCCCATCAGCGCCCGGGTCTCCTCCACGTGGGCGGTCAGCCAGGGCAGCATCGCCGTCAGCGCCGCGGTCTGGTAGAGGTCCTGGTAGGTGCGCCGCTGCGCCTCCTGGAACGCCTTAAACAGCGACTGGGCGATCCAGCGCTTCTTCTCGTAGAGTTCGCGGCGGATCACCACGGTGTGCATGATCGGGAAGATGCCGGTCGAGCGGAAATAGTCGCGCTCCACCTCCTGGTAGTTCTCGAACAGGCGCTTCACCCGGCCGCCGCCGGTGAGGAAGGTCGAGGGCATGCGCGCGGTGTAGAGGGCGTCGATCTCGCCCTCCAGCAGCATGCGCGACAAGGTCTGCTCCGGGCCGATGGGCTCCACCCGGATGTTGGGCGGCAGGTCCAGCTTGATCTTCTCCGACCGTCCCGGCTCCTCCTCGCCGCCGGTGACGTAGGTGACGGAATCCACCGGCACGCCGTAATGGTCGGAGAGGATGCCGCGGATCCACACCGGCGCCGTCATCTGGTACTCCGGCACGCCGATCCGCCGGCCCACCAGATCCTGCGGCCGGCGGATGCCCGCCGCGGCGTTGACGTAGATGCAGGAGTGGCGGAAGAAGCGCGAGGGGAAGACCGGGATCGCCACGAACGGCCGCTCCGGCGAGGACAGCGACACCGCGTAGGACGACAGCGACATCTCCGAGACGTCGAACTCCCGGTGCCGGAGCATGCGGAAGAAGGTCTCCTCGACCGGCATCTCCAGATAGGTCAGATCGATGCCGTCGGGACGCACGGAGCCGTCGGCGAGCGCCCGCATCCGGTCGTAGTTCCAGCAGCCAAACGAAAGTTCGGTCATGGTCTTTTCCGTGATGGTCTGATTGGAGGCTGAACGTTGCCGCACCGCCCCCACCCGACCCTCCCCGCACCGGGGGTGGCAGGTCAGGCGGGGGCCGGTGCGGCCACCGGCCGATGGAACCTACTTGCCGGCGACCGCCTCGCGGTGAAGGGACATCGGCTCGTCCGTCGCCTCATGGGCGGCCGAACGGGGCGTCGCCGTCCGCGCCCGCTTGCCACTGCGGTCGTAGCCGACGCTGAGGCCGGCGATGCCGAGCGCCAGCCCGAGCAGCGCCAGCCACATCGACGGGATGACGAGGCAGACGCCGCCGACGCCGGTCAGCAGCCGCGACCACGCCGGCAGGGGGCGGTCGAGATAGCCCTCCACGGCGATGCCGACGAAGACGACGCCGACCACCGCCGTGACGATGGCGACGACGATGGCGACCGGGGAGCCGATGAGCAGCAGCTCCGGGCTGTAGGCGAAGGCGAAGGGAACCAGGATCGCGGCGATCGACAGCCGCGTCGCCGTGGCCGCGATCATCACCGGGTTGGCCCGGGCGATGGCCGCCGCGGCGTAGGCGGCCACCGCCACCGGCGGGGTGGTGGCGGAGAGCACGGCGAAGTAGAGGAGGAACATGTTCGCCGCCATCACCGACAGGCCGAAGCCCTGGATGGCCGGACCGACCAGGATGGTGGCGAGGATGTAGACGCTGGGCGTCGGCATGCCCATGCCGAGCAGGATCGTCACCGCCGCCGCGACCATCAGCGAACCGATCATGGTGCCGCCGCCGACCACGGTGATGAGGGCCGAGAACTTGGCCGCCAAGCCGGTCATGCTGAGGCCGCCGATCACCAGCCCCGCGGCGGCGCAGGCGGCGACGACGCCGACCGTCTTCAGGGTCGTCTCCGTCAGCACGTCGAAGATCGCCACCGGACCCAGGCGGCTCTCCTTGTGGAACATGGAGACCGCCAGCACCGCGAGCGTGCCGATGAAGGCGACGAGCGAGGCCGAATAGCCCAGCGCCAGGCCGATGACGATGGCCGTCAGCGGCACCAGGAACAGGTCGCCGCCGCGCAGCGACTCGCGCAGCGAGGGGATCTCGGACCGGTCGAGGCCGCGCATGCCCAGGCGCTTGGACATGTAGTGCACCTGGACGAAGACGCCGAGATAGTAGAGGACGGCCGGCACGATGGCCGCCACGGCGATCTCGTAGTAGGGGATCGTCGTGTACTCGGCCATGATGAAGGCGACCGAGCCCATCACCGGCGGCATCAGCGAGCCGCCCGTGCAGGCGGCGACCTCGATGGCGCCGGCCTGGCGGGGGCTGTAGCCGGCGCGCTCCATGGCCGGGATGGTCACCGAGCCGGTGGTGACCACGTCGGAGGTCGGGCTGCCGGACACCATGCCGTAGGCGCCCGACGAGACGATGGCGATCTTCGCCGTGCCGCCGGTGGTGCGCCCGGTGAGCAGCGCGCCGATGCGGTAGAAGAAGTCGCCGCCGCCGGCCCGCGCCAGGGCCGTGCCGAACAGCACGAAGAGGAAGGCGTAGGTCGCCGCCACCCGCAGCGGCACGCCGAAGATGCCGTCGGTCGTGAAGACGGTGACGTCGATCAGGTGCTCCGGCGGGATGTAGCCGTGCCCGAGCTCGCCGCCGAAATGGTGGCCGAACAGGTTGTAGGCGAGAAAGCCGACGACGATCAGCAGCAGGCCGAGCCCGGTCGCCCGCCGCGTCGCCTCCAGCGTCATCAGCAGGACGGCGCTGCCGAAGAACATGTCGTACGGCGTCAGCGGGTCGAACAGCGCGATGCGCTGGACGATGGTGTCGAGGTGCAGCCAGAAATAGACGCCCGACGCCGCCGCCAGCGCCGCCAACCCCCAGTCGAGCAGCCACGGCCGCCCGCTTCTGTCCTCCATCGTCGGTGCCACCGTCAGGAAGACGAGCACCAGCATGGCCGACAGGAACACGATCAGGAATCCCATCATGTCCGTGATGGTGAAGATCGTGTTGTAGACAACCCCGACCGAGATCGCGGCGGAATAGAGCTTCACCGCGGTTCCCAGCCAGCCTTCGGGACGGCGGATCTTGCCCGTCCCGAAGAGAACGTTAACGACCGACATGCGCTGACCTCGACGGTTGCCTGTTCATGCGGAAGGCCGGCCGCGCGCCGCCCGGACGCGCGGCCGGTCGGTCACATCAGGCCCTTCTCCTTGAAGAGCTTCTCGGCGCCGGGATGGAAGGGGAGGACGTCCTGCTTGGTCATGAACTCCGGCGTCAGCGCCTTCATGGCGGGGTGCACCGAGGTGATCTGGCCGACGTTCTCCACCAGCGCCTTGGCCAGCGCGTAGGCGGTGTCCTCCGGCATCGCCTGGTCGGCGACCAGGAGCGCGCCCAGCGAGGCGGTCTGCACCGGCTCCTTCTGGAACTCGTAGGAGTTCGCCGGGATGGTGAACTTGGTGACGCCCATGGACTCGGCGACCTTGGCGATCGTCGCGTCGCCGGCCGGCAGCATCACCACGTTCATGTGCTGGCCCACCTCGATCAGCGAGCGCTGGCCGACGAAGAGGCTGTTGAAGAGCGCGTCGACCCGGCCGTCGCGGATCAGGTCGGCCTGCTCCTCCGAGCCGGCCAGGACCACCGCGCCGCCCCACTTCTCGATGTCGCCGGCGCTGATGCCGTTGGCCGCCAGCATCTTCTCCGCCACCATCTGGGAGATGTTGCCGCGGCGGTTGAGGACGAGGCGGATCGGCGGCTTCTTCGCCGCGAGGTCCTCGATGGTCTTCAGGCCGTACCGCTCGGCGAAGTCCTTGGCGACGACGAACTGCATCGGCGCCCAGTCGTACATCGAGGCGATGGCCACGAGCCCGGTCGACTTCTGGCGGAACGGCGCCTCGCCCTGCAGCGCCAGGCGCAGCTCGGCGTTGTGGACCAGGCCGATGTCGGCCCGCTTCTGCTCCAGCAGGACGACGTTGGCGACGCCGCCGCCGGAGGTCTGGTAGGTCACGGTGGAGTTGGGAAAGCTCTCCTTCACCGCGCGGTCGACGCCGACGCCGAGCAGCGACCACAGGCCGCCGGGGCTGGCGCCGGCCATGGTGAGGCGCATGTCCTTGGTCTGGGCGACGGCGGTGCCGGTCAGCATGGCGACCGCCAGGGCGGCGACGCCCAGGGCCTTCTTCACGTTCGTCATCATGTCCCCCCCTTGTCGGGTTGTCCGGTTCTGCCCGGTGCGCACCGGGCGGTCGATGGTGCGGTCGGTTCGATGGTGCGGTCGGCGGGCGTCACTCGGCGGCGCCGGCGATCGGCCCCCGCTCAAGCGCGCCGAGCAGGGTCGCCTCGTCCTCGGAGGCGCCGAGCATGCGCCAGCCCTCGCTCTTGGGCACGATGCCCTGGAAGGAGCAGAGCTTGGCCTGGGCGACGTGCGGCTGGCTGAGGCCGATGGGCTCGTCGCCGGCCGCGAAGCGGTGCACGGCGTCCAGCATCAGGCGGCGGAACTGCACCACGGCGATGTCGCTGGCGCCCAGCCGCTCGCTGGTGCGATCGGCGATCGGCCCCATCGACTCCCACATGGCGATGTCCTGGTTGGGGATGCCGCGGATGCCGGTGAAATCGCCCAGCTTCATGGCCTGGCGGTCCTGGCCGTAGCGGTTCTCGCGCCGGCGCAGCACCGGCTTGTAGTCCTCGTCCAGGTCGACGCCGACCTGGGCGGCGCAGAACTTGCGCCAGGACTCCTGCTCGATGCAGTCGGTCGGGTGCCAGGCGATGAAGTGGAAGTAGCTGTTGTGGTCGTCCTTCGGGACGATGACGCTGGCCACGTTGTAGGAGCTGTTGGGCGGGATCAGCGCCGTGAAGGGAGCGACGTAGGTGGTGATCCGCACGTAGTCGTGGGTCGTGGCGTTGACGATCGGCCGGCGGATCGCCGCGTAGCGCATGCCGTAGTTGGTGACCTGCACCTGGATGCGCGGCATCTTGTCGGTGGAGGGGCGCAGCCAGTGGGTGTCGGCCGCCTTGGCGGTGTCGACGCGCGCCGGCTTCATGTCGCTGGAGTGCAGGCTGGAGCTGTGGGCGCTGTCGATCTGCCCCTCCATGATCTGCGCCCAGTTGCACGGCAGGTCGATGCGCACGATGCTGACCTTGGCGTCCGGCGTCGGCGCCCAGGGCGGCGGTTCGAACTCCGGCATGGCGTCGGCCGGCCCCATGTACACCCAGACGAAGCCGCCGGCCTCGCGGGTGGGATAGGCGGTGTGCTTCACCTTGGTGCAGAAGCCGCTCTCCGGCGGCTCCGACGGCATCTCCGTACAGTTGCCGTCGACGTCGAACTTCCAGCCGTGGTAGAGGCAGCGCAGGCCCGATTCCTCGTTGCGGCCGTAGAACAGCGACGCCTTGCGGTGGGGACAGCGCTCGCCCAGCACGCCGACCCGCCCGTCGCTGTCGCGGAAGGCGACGAGGTCCTCGCCGAACAGGCGCACGCGCACCGGGCTCCCGTCGGGTTCGACCAGCTGCTCCGACAGCGCCGCCGGCACCCAGTGGCGCCGCATCATGCGCCCCATGGGCGCATCGCCTTCGACGCGGCACAGCAGATCGTTCTCTTCAGCGCTCAGCATCGGGTCCTCTCCGTCTCTTGCACGCCCTTGTTCCGGCCGGTTCCGCCCCGCGTCCGCGGGGTGCCGGCCGGCGATCTTAGAGACCTAATACATGACCGCCGCGCTCGGTTTCAACGGGAATCTCCGATGCGCTGATAATTCACCGGATAGCGATCAGCGGGCCTTGCCGTCAGCGTCTTAGATCTCTAATTTCGCTGCGTCGGGGCGTCGGCCGACGCCACGGAGACGGATCGCAAGCGACGGAGGGATGAATGGTTGCCGAACTCGAAGGAACAACGGCGATGCCGCTGACGGTGCGGCACGCGCGCTGGGCCGCCGAGGGCATCCGCCTGTTCGAGCTGGCCCGCCGCGACGGCGCCGACCTGCCGGAGTTCGCGCCGGGCGCCCACGTGCTGGTGCGCGTGCCCAACGGGATGGTCCGGCGCTATTCCCTCAGCAATCCCCCGTCGCAGCGCGACCGCTACGAGATCGCCGTGAAGCGCGAGGACGCCGGCCGCGGCGGCTCGCGGAGCCTGGTGGACGAGGCGGCGGAAGGCGACGAGCTGCTGGTCTCGGTGCCGCGCAACGACTTCGCGCTGAAGGGCAGCCCGGCGCGCTACCTCTTCATCGCCGGCGGCATCGGCATCACGCCGGTCCTGTCCATGGCCCGCCATCTCGTCGAGACCGGCGGCAAGCCATTCAAGCTCTACTATCTCACCCGCAGCCCGGAGACGACGGCCTTCCGCGAGGAGCTCGCCGCGCCGGAGTTCCGCGGCAAGGTGGTTCTCCACCACGACCACGGCGACCCCGGGCGCTCGCTCGACCTCTGGCCGATCCTCGAAGAGCCCAAGGGGGCGCACGTCTACTGCTGCGGCCCGCGCGCGCTGATGGAGGCGGTGCGCGACATGACCGGCCATTGGTCGGCCGCCGCCGTGCATTTCGAGGATTTCGGCACGGGCCAGGCGGCCCACGCCGCCACCGACCGGCCCTTCACCGTCCACCTCGCCCGCAGCGGCGAGGATGTCGCGGTGGCCGCCGAGGAGACCCTGCTGGAGGCCCTGCGGGCCAAGGGGCACCTGGTGCCGAGCAGCTGCGAGAGCGGCACCTGCGGCACCTGCCGGGTCGGCCTGCTGGAGGGCGCCGCCGAGCACCGCGACCTGGTGCTGTCGGAGCACGAGCGCGTGCGCGCCATCATGCCCTGCGTGTCCCGCGCCTGCGGCGACCGCCTCGTGCTCGACCTCTGAGGGAGGGCCGATCATGGCCGAACGCATCCTGAAGCTGGGGGTCGCGGGGCTGGGGCGCGGCTTCATGCTGATGCTGCCCACCCTCGCCGGGCACCCGCGCCTGCGCCTGGTCGCCGCCGCCGACCCGCGTCCCGAGGCACGGCGGCGATTCGCGGAGGATTTCGGCGGCCGCGGCCACGCCTCGGTGGAGGAGCTCTGCGCCGACCCCGAGGTGGAGGCGGTCTACGTCGCCACCCCGCACCAGTTCCACGTCGCCCACGTCGGTGCCGCGGCGGCGCACGGCAAGCACGTGCTGGTGGAGAAGCCGATGGCGCTGACCCTGGAGGACTGCCGGGCGATGATCGACGCGGCGGCCGCCGCCGGCGTGCACCTCCTCGTCGGCCACAGCCACAGCTTCGATTCGCCCGTCCTGAGGACGCGCGCGCTGATCGCGAGCGGCGCCTTCGGCCGGGTGCGCATGATCACCGCGATGAACTACACCGATTTCCTCTACCGCCCGCGCCGGCCGGAGGAGCTGGACACCGCCCGCGGCGGCGGCGTCGTCTTCAGCCAGGCCGCCCACCAGATGGACGTGGTCCGCCTGCTGGGCGGCGGCCGCGTCGCGCAGGTCCAGGCCACGACCGGCGCCTGGGACCCGGCGCGCCCGACCGAGGGCGCCTACGCCGCGCACCTGCGCTTCGCCGACGGCGCCTTCGCCTCGCTGACCTACAGCGGCTACGGCCATTTCGACACCGACGAGTTCTGCGGCTGGGTCGGCGAGCTGGGGCAGGAGCGCGATCCCGACCGCTACGGCACCGCCCGCGCCGCGCTGGCCCGCGTCGCCTCGCCCGAGGAGGAGGCGGCGCTGAAGAACGCCCGCGCCTACGGCACCGGCCCGGCCGGCCGGCCGGTGGTGGAGCCGCCGCGCCACCACAACCATTTCGGCCTGCTGGTGGTGTCGTGCGAGCGTGCCGACCTGCGCCCCACCCCCGACGGAATCCTCGTCTACGGCGACCGCGAGCGCTACGTGGAGCCGGTGCCGCTGCCGCCGGTGCCGCGCGCCGAGGTGATCGACGAGCTCTACGACGCCGTCGTGAACGGCCGGCGGCCGCTGCACGACGGCGCCTGGGGCATGGCGACGACCGAGGCGTGCCTGGCGCTGCTGCGCTCGGCCCGCGAGGGCGTCCCGGTCGCGCTGCGCCACCAGACGGCGGCGGATGCGCTACAATGACGGTTGCACGCACGAACCCGGCGGGGACCCCCATGAGCGACGACGGCACCGGCCGCACCCGCACGACTCCGGGCACCGCCCCGGCCACGCCATCGGGCACCATGCAGACGGCGCTGCGCCACTGGCGCGAGGACGTGCCGGGCGACCGCCTCGCCCACCTGGTCAAGGACGTGGCGCGCGGCCTCACCCGCTCGCTGCAGATGCGGCTGGCCGAGCACAACGTCTCGTTCGGCCACTGGACGTTCCTGCGCATCCTCTGGGACAAGGACGGGCTGACCCAGCGCGAGCTCAGCCTGCAGGCCGGACTGATGGAGCCGACCACCTACTCCGCCCTGAAGGCCATGGAGGCGCTGGGCTACGTCACCCGGGGCCAGCAGCCGGATCACCGCAAGAAGGTGTACGTCCACCTGACGCCGCTCGGCCGGTCGCTCAAGAACGTCCTGGTGCCGCTGGCCGAGGAGGTCAACACGGTCGCCCTGCGCGCCGTGCCGCCGGAGGACGTGGCGGTGACGCGGCGCACCCTGCTCGCCATGGTCGAGAGCCTGGCCCGCGACGAGGCCGAACAGACCAGCGACCGCCGCCGCATCCCGTCGACCCGCGAGGTGAACCGGCTGGTCGGCGACGCCGCCCGCAAGCGCCCGGTGCGCCGCAAGACGGCCCTGGACGCGGCGGACTGAACGGGCGGTCCCCGGGGGTGTCGGCCGGCGCCCCAGTCCGGGGCGCCGTTCCGAGCAAGTCCATCGGCGCCGATGGAAGGCCACCTCCGAAGGCTGGAGTTTGTCGAGGAAGCGATGATTCGGGCGGCATCGGCTCCTGGCCGGGACGTCGACGCCGCTCCCCACCTGAGCAACCTCATCCTTCGCGACCGAGCCGGATTGTCCGAGGCGATCGCTATCTCTCCACCATGTACCTCTCGGCAGGTTTCGCGTCGAACATCGCCCGCAGCAGCTTGGCGGACAGAGCTATGTAGTCGGAAAGAACGGATGCGTCGTGAAGGGACGGCGCGGTGATCGTTTCCCCTTGATCCAAGCCGGATAGAGCCGCATCGACGCAATCTTCCGTGGTCATGACAACGCTCTCCGGCAGAGGTTCAAGGTCGCCACCACCTGCGACTTCCCAGCCTTCGGAGATCACCGCTCCCGGCAGGACAAGCTGCACGTTCACCGACGTTCCCTCGACCTCATGCTGGAGGCTCTGCGTGAAGAGGAACACATAGGCCTTGGTGGACCCGTACACCGGAATGCCAGGGTAGGGGCTGAAGCCGGCACCAGAACCGATATTGACGAGCGTTCCGGCGTTGCGGCCCTTGAAAGCGTCGAGCGCAGCTTTGGAAAGCGCGGTCAGAGCCAAGACGTTGAGCGCGATCATGCGTCTGATGGTTTCGTCCGGCGTCTGCGTCAAAGCCCTGAGGGCCGAAAATCCGGCATTGTTGACGAGCAGGGAAACGGAGGCGTCGTTGGACAGGCGCTCCGAAACCGCCCGGATGCCGTCCGGCGTCGAAAGGTCGGCGCCCAGCGCCTCGGCATCGACCGAGAACCGCTGCTGAAGGTCGGCGGCGATTTGCTGCAAGCGATCCTGTCGGCGTGCAACGAGGACAAGGTCGTAGCCGCGTGAGGCGAGCCTCTCGGCATAGACCTTGCCGATCCCGGACGATGCACCGGTTACGATGGCCGTGCCGGGCTTTTCCGCGTCTGACTGTGTCAAGGCGACTTCTCCGGTTGATGGTGACGAGTCGCCCACACAGGCATATAAGATGCACTAGGCGTCAATTACGCACTTACCGTATCCTAAGTATCGTCAAGGAGACCTGATGCCCTACACTGAGGAGCAAGTTCTCGAAACGCTTCCGGGCGTGCGACCGGTTTTCGACCAGATCGCGCACAAATGGTCGATCCTGATCCTCACCTTCCTTTGCGAGGAGCCGAAGCGCTTCAATGCCCTGAAACGTCGGCTGGATGGCATCACCCAGAAGGCGTTGACGGACGCTTTGCGAAGGTTGGAAAGAAACGGGCTGGTGCAGCGCGAGGTCACGGTGACGTCGCCTATCGCCGTCGAATATTCCATCACCCCGTTGGGGCGGACGTTGCAGGACCCTCTCCTGGCTCTCTATGACTGGGCTGTCGAGCATCAAGACGATCTCGCCGCGGCACAGCAGCGCTTCGATATCAAAGGGTCGCAGGGCCTAACGGACTGATCTGAGACGGGCTGCCCACCGACCGCCGTCGGCACAAGGCGGAAGTGAGGCGGATGTCGGCTCGGGGCCGGAACACCGGACCGTCCCGAGTGACAGGGGATTGGCGGAGAACGGGGGTCGGCGCCCACGTCCGGGGCGCCGTTTCGAGCAATCCAACGAATTGACTTTGTTCACTGAACCGCCTTCAGGGAGGCCCTTCATCGGGGCCGATGGGGTCTCCCTGAAAGATGGACTTCATCGAGGAATCAACGACTTAGGCAGCATCGGCGGACTCCGACAAACCCGATGCAGTTCAGTCGCTTCCCTCCCGGGGCGGGAGACGGGGATTCTGGCGTCTGCCGTAGGAGCGCATTCCAAATGCGATCACCCCGGGCGGACCTCACTCGGCGATGCGCCAGCGGCGCAGGTAGCCGTCGGCCAGCGCGAAGCGGCCGGCGTTGGGGCAGCGGTCCGGCACCGCCGCGGTGCCCGGCGCGCCGAGCGTGGCGCGGCAGCGCTGTGCCTCGGCGCAGCCGCGGCAGGCCTCGGCCATGGCCGCCACCTGCGGCCCCAGGCCGGCGCGGCGCGCGTCGCCGAGGTCGATGCCGATGCACCGGAACAGCCGCAGCATCGGCTCCGGAATCCCGTCGAGGCCACCCATCATCCCGTTCCTCCCTCAAGTCGCTAGCTGGCGAACGATCGGACCGTACCACCGTTCGCCGGCGAGCGACTTGAGCTGGATCAATCGGCGGTGACGGGAACGTCGGCTTGCGGCGTCTCGGCGTCGGCGGCGAGGGCCCGGATCAGGTTGGCGCGCACCCGCTTCAGCACGGCGAAGGCGCGCTCCAGGTCCTCCGGCGCGATCGCCTCGACCGCGACCGCGTTGACGCCCATGGCGCGCGGCAACAGCGTCCGCTTGAGCTGGCGCCCGCGCTTGGTGAGGAAGACGTTGAACTTGCGCCGGTCGGTGGGGTGGCGGCGGCGCTCCACCAGCCCCTGGGCCTCCAGGCCGTTGAGGACCGACACCGTGGTCGGCGACATGGTGCCGGCGCGGTTGCCCAGCTCGGCCTGGGTCAGCCCGTCGCCGTCCCACAGCACGCGCAGGAAGTACCATTGGCCGAGCCCGATCCCCTCGCCCTCCAGCCGGGTCTGCAGCAACCGGGCGAAGTGCTTGTGGGTGTCGCGCACGAGATAGCCGAGGCTCTCCTCGTCCGCCCCGCCGCCGGCCGCCGGCGTCCTCGCCTTCGTGCCCTTGCTCGTTTCCATCGGCTCTCCCCTCGATTCGCAGGCGGGCGGCGACACCCTAGATCACCCGGACAGGCCGCGCCAGATCAGGCTCACCGCGATCGCCGCCAGCGCCACCAGCACCAGGCTGCGGAACGCCTGCTGCGGGATGCGGTCGCGCACGGCGCGGCCCAGCCGCAGCCCGACGAACACCGGCGCCATCGCCGCCGCCGACATCCAGACCTCTCGCGCCCCCATGGTGCCGTTCGCCAGCAGCGCCAGGGTCAGCGGCAGCGAGCCGACGAAGTAGGCGGTCGCCAGCACGCGGACGAACGTCTCCTTGGGCAGGCGAAGGGCATTGAGATAGACGATCAGCGGCGGTCCGTAGAAGGAGGTGAAGCCGCCGAGCACGCCGGCCACCAGGCCGACCGACGGCGACGCCCAGCGCTCGGCGCCGACGTCGAGGCGCGGCTCGAAACGGCCGGCGCTGAGGCCCACCAGCGCCAGGATGGTCGCCCCCAGCACCACCGCCAGCAGCGAATCGTCGAGCGCCACCAGGAACTGGACTCCCACCAGCAGCCCCGCCACCTGCGCCACGAGCAGCGGCCAGAAGCGGCGCACCACCTCGTCCACCCGCCCGCCCTGGCTCATCTGCACGAGGTTGCTCGCCACCACCGGCAGCAGCAGCAGGGCGATGGCCTGGGGCACCGGCATCACGAAGGACAGCACCGGGACCGCCACCATCGGCAGGCCCAGCCCCAGCATGCCCTTGACCACGCCGCCCGCCAGGCACGCGCCGAGCGTCACCGCCAACACCGCCGCCAGATCCCCGTCCATGCCCCTCCCTCCCGGCCCGAGCCACCGCACGGTCGCCGGAAAAACGCTCGACGCCAAACGATATTGTTGAGGGTCCGGACTGCGGCGACGGCACGCCGAAGCCGCTTGACGCCATCGATGCCCGGTGAAATGCTCGCCACCGAGTGATCAGCAACTCGAACCGACGACGGGAATGGAGGACATCCCATGGCATGCCAAGGCTGCGACACGGATCATCACGGCGCCGGCGCCGACGCCGCAGAGGTGGCGGCGGGCGAGCCGATCGCCGCCTCGCGGGAGCTGGTGGAAGATCTGGCGGCGGCGAACCGCATCCTCTACCACCGCGGCGTGGTCGACGCCTTCGGCCACGTCAGCGTGCGCCACGACCGCGCCCCCGACCGCTTCCTGCTCGCCCGCAACATGGCGCCCGGCCACGTGACGGCCGAGGACATCATGGAGTTCGACCTGGACGGCCGCCCCTTCGATCCGCGCGGCCGCCGGGTCTATCTCGAGCGCTTCATCCACGGCGAGATCTTCCGCGCCCGTCCCGACGTGGTGGCGGTGGTGCACAGCCACTCCCCGGCGGTGGTGCCGTTCAGCGTCGTCAAGAGCGTGCCGCTCCAGGCGATGTGCCACATGGGCGGCTTCCTCGCCTCGCCGGTGCCGGTGTTCGAGATCCGCGACGTCGCCGGCCCGGCCACCGACCTGCTGATCCGCGACCGTCCGCTGGGGGCGGCGCTGGCCGACGCGCTGGGCGGGTCGCCCGCCGTGCTGATGCGCGGCCACGGCTCGACCGTGGTCGGCCGCAGCCTGCGCGAGGCGGTGTTCCGTGCCGTCTACACCGAGGTCAACGCCCGCCTGCAGAGCGAGGCGCTGCGCCTCGGCCCGGTCACCTATCTGACCCCCGAGGAGGGGGCCGCGACCACCGCCACCAACGCCGGGCAGATCGACCGCGCCTGGAACCTGTGGCGCGAGCAGGCCGCGGAAGGGGCGAAGTAGGCGAACCGTCGGACGGTCGGCGCCCGCCGCGGGCGCCGGTCAGGCGGCGCGCACCTGCTGGATGAAGCGGTCGACCTCGAGGGAGAGCTTCTCGGAGTCGCGGAAGAGCTCCTGCGCCGCCTCCAGCACCTCCCCGGCCGCCTTGCCCGTGCCTTCGGCCGCCTGCTGCACGCCGCCGATGTTGGTCGAGATCTCCTGGGTGCCCTGCGCCGCCTGCTGGACGTTGCGCGCGATCTCCCGCGTCGCCGCGTCCTGCTGCTCGATCGCCGCGGCGATGGTCGTGGCGATCTGGTTGAGGTCGCCGATGGTGCGGGTGATGTCGCTGATCGCCCCGACCGCTCCACCGGTCGCCTGCTGCATGGCGGCGATCTGCGTCGCGATCTCCTCGGTCGCCTTGGCGGTCTGGCTGGCCAGGTTCTTCACCTCGCTGGCCACCACGGCGAAGCCCTTGCCGGCGTCGCCGGCGCGCGCCGCCTCGATCGTCGCGTTCAGCGCCAGCAGGTTGGTCTGCGAGGCGATCGAGTTGATGAGCTGCACGACGTCGCCGATGCTGCGGGCCTGGTCGGCGAGCGCCTGGATGGTGGCGTTGGTGGTCTCGGCGCGAGCGGCGGCGCGCTGCGAGATCGCCGCGGACTCGCCGACCTGCCGGGTGATCTCGCCGATCGAGCTCGCCATCTGCTCGGCCGAGGCGGCCACCGTCTGCACGTTGGCGGAGGTCTGCTCGGTGGAGGCGGCCACGGCGGCGGTCTGCGCCCGGCCCTGCTCCGCCATCGCCGACAGCGCCTGGGAGTTGCCCTGCATCTGCGTCGCCGCCGACGACACCTGCGACACCACGGTCCGGACCGTCGCCTCGAAGCGGTCGGCCAGCGCCTCCATCGTGCGCTTGCGCTCGGCGGCGCTCCGCGCCTTCTCCGCCTCCTGCTCGCCGCGCAGGCGCTCGGCCTCGATCAGGCTGTCCTTGAACACCGCCACGCTCGCCGCCATGCGGCCGATCTCGTCCCGCTGGTCGGTGAACGGGATCGTCACGCCGAGACGCCCGTCGGCGAGGTCGCGCATGCGCGCGGTCATGTCCCCCAGCGGCGTCGTGACGCCGCGGGTGATCGCGAAGGCGGCGCATCCCGTCACCAGCAGGATGCCGGCGCCGATCAGCGCCAGGGTGCGCGTCTGGTGCCAGAAGGCCTCGTCGACGTCGTCGACGTAGATGCCGGTGCCCAGCACCCAGTCCCAGTCGGGAAAGCGGACGACGTAGGAGATCTTCTCCCGCGCGTCGCGGTCGGCGGCGCCCTTCCACCAGTAATGATAGTAGCTGCCGCCCTGGCGGCGGACGAGATCGATCATGTCGGCGAAGATGCGGCTGCCGTTGGCGTCGGCGACGTCCAGGATGCTGGTGCCGACGAGCGCGCCGTTCGTCGGATGCATCAGCATCGTTCCGGACATGTCATTGATCCAGAAATACTGGTCGCCGGCGTAACGCAGGGTGGAGACGATCCTCATCGCGTCCTGGCGCGCCGCATCCGTGCTGCGCCCGGCCTCCCTGGCCTCGGCGGCCACCGCCTTGACGACCGACAGCACCGTTTCGATCTGCTCCTTGGTCTTCATCTGCCGTTCGGCGATCATCGTGTCTTTCAACGACATCACGGAAACGGCCGCGAACACCAGCAGACCGACCGCACCGAGCGCCACGACGCTCATCAGGCGGTACAGGATACGAATATTTTTTGCACGCATGACTGACTCGCAGGAGAAGGATCGTAATCTCCTGATACTATCGAGTCGGTGGTACTACCACTTTCTTAATGCTGTTGTTGGAGGACGCGGTTGCGGCAATTGGACACAGAGATATGAGGACATTTGAATGCTTCGGGGGGAAAGGGGAGTTCGTGGGGGCCCCGCGGCAACCTCACACCTCGAGCAGGGCGTAGGGCCGGCCTCCGTCCTTCTCGATGGTCTGGGCGACGTTGTAGACCGGCGTCCCGCGCGGGGTGGCGCCGGCGTAGCGGCCGTGGTGGGCGTGGCCGTGGACGACCGCCCGCACCTGGCCGTGGTAGCGGTCCAGCGTCTCGGCCAGCCGGGACGAGCCGAGGAAGGGGTAGATCTCCGGCGGCTCGCCCTGCACCGTCGCGGCAATCGGCGCGTAGTGCAGGACGACGAAGCAGCGTTCGGCCTCCACCTGGCGCAGCGCGCTCTCCAGGCGCATCGCCTCCTGCACCGCCTCGTTGACGAACTGCTTGATCGCCGTCTCGCCGAAGGCGTCCAGCATCATCCGCTCGAAGCCGCCGCCGAACCCCTTCACCCCGGCGAACGCCACGCCGCGGATCTCGCACGGCTCCTCTTCCAGGAAATGCACGCCGGCCTGGGCGAGGATGCCGGTCATCGCCGCGACGTCGCCGCACTCGTGGTCGTGGTTGCCGAGCACCGCCACCACCGGGATGCCGAGGCCGCGCAGGTCCTCGGCCAGGACGGCCGCCTCGCTCGGCTTGCCGTGGTTGGTGAGGTCGCCGGCCAGCGCCAGCACGTCGGCGCGCTGGGCGATCTCCTGGAACAGTTCGCGGTAGGGATGGACGGCGGTCTCCGAGACGTGGATGTCGCCGATGGCGGCGACGCGCAGCTTGCCTTCAGCCATTCTTCGTTCCTTCGCCGCCCATGTCGGCGAAGCCCCATTCGGTGACGTCGATCAGGTAGTCCTCGCGCGAGAACAGGCGGCCGCGGCAGATCCGCGTCTGCGGTGCCGGCAGACGGGCGCGCTCCTGCACCCGCAGCAGCAGCTCGTCGAGCAGCCATGGCGGGATCAGGTCGCGCTCGGACGGGTAGATGAAGCGGAAGTTGAGGACGTGCATCAGCAGCACTTCCCAATACTGCTCCATGTAGGACAGCAGCCGCTTCCAGTCGATCGCGTCGTGGCAGCGCAGGATGAGGTGGGCGACGTCGGCGCCGTCGTACTTGTGGCGGATCTGCACGAAGGCCTTGGAATAGATCAGCTCGGTCGGCGGCGTCACCTGCACCTCGTGGCCGAAGACGCGGGCGGTGTGCGATTCCTTGAACCAGCGGTCGCTGACCGGGTTGGTGGCGACGGCGGAGTTGAAGATCACGTCGAAGAACAGGTCGCCCTGGAGCACCTTGCCGAGCCAGCGCTCGTCCTCGATCTCGGTGCCGTAGCCGCGGTCCTGGAAGTAGGACAGGATGCGCGGGAAGTCGCCGGCCTTGCAGAACACGTCGATGTCCTTGGTCGGCCGCGAGATGCCGGTGTAGGCGCACACCGCGTAGGTTCCGCCGAGCAGGAAGGGGATGCCCGATTCCCGGAGCAGCCGCAGGCTCTCGGCGTAGAAGGCCTCGGCTTCCGGGGAGGCGGCGGCAGCGAGCTGCCGAAGGGTTTCGGTCATGATCGTCGGTCGCTCGTGGTTGGCCGGGCGGTCACGCGCGATGACCCGCCCCCGCCCTAACAGCGCAGCGCGACGAAAAGCGCGCGGCCACCGCGGCGGTCCCGCTTCACTCCGCCGGCTCCAGCCGGTCCAGCACGCCGTGCAGCGTCTCCAGCACCGCGCACAGCCGGCGCCGCGTGTCGCCGTCGCCGTGGTGGCGCAGGATCGCCACGGCCTGCTCCAGGTCGGGCAGCGCCCGGTCGAGGGCGGCGGTGCGGTCGGCCGGCAGCTCGAGCCAGCCCGGCTTGCCGCGGGCACCGCGGATCTGCCGCACCGCCTCGCGCAGCTGCGCCTCCACCACGGCGGTCGGCACCGCGACGGTCGGCTGCTCGCCGGCCGCCCCCGCCGGCGGCTCGTCGAGCAGGGCGCGGGCGGCGGCGAGGCGGTGGCGGGCCAGCCGGAGGTCCTGACGGGCGGTGGTGTCGGGCGGCGGGTGCCCGCGGCCGCCGGGGACGGCGGCACCGGCGAATGCGGCGAGGAGCAGCGCCGCCAGGGCGGCGAGCGCCGACGGGTCCAGCACCAGGTGTTGGAGACCGCTCCCCATGGGTCCCTCCCCGCCAGCGGCAGGCCGCAGCCGAGGCAACGCTGGTCATACCGATAATGTTCCTGGGAACTGGCACGGCAACCGCCGCGTTAGACGAATCGTCGATGTACGGAGGATCGGACGATGACGCGCTTCACGGGGTTCGCGGCACCGCTGACGGTGCTTGCCGGGGTCGCGGCGCTCTCCGCCGCGGCGCTGCCGGCCGGCGCCGCGGCGCAGACCTGCACGGACATGGTCGAGCGGTTCGCCGCCGCCAACGGCCTGTCGACGGAACCGCCGCCCAAGGCCCCGCCCTCGTCGGTCGCCGGCCTGCCGCCGGGCACGGCGGGCGGCAGCGGCACGCCGCCGGTCGCCGACGGCAGCGGCGTCACCAGCGAGGAGCTCGCCGATTCCGGCGGCGTCATCGCGCCGCCCGACGTCGGTGCCCCGGCGGTCATCGAGCCGCCGCCCGGCACCCTGAACGACATGCCGACGGCGCCGGCGATCCGCCCCGATCCCGGCATGGCCGCGGCGCCGCCGTCGACCGACACCTTCGGCCGGGCCGCCCGGCAGGCGCAGATGGAGGCCATGGTGACCGGTGCGCTCGCCGCCGCCGACGAGGGCGACGAGGCCCGCTGCCTCGACACGCTGGCCAAGGCCGAGCAGCTCGCCGAGGGCGGCGCCGGTACCGGCGAGCCGCCGGCCCGGCGGGACGGGCAATGACCGGCCCCTACCCGCCGATCCCGCCGGTGGAGCCGCCGCACCGACCGCCGCCGGGCATGCCGCCGGACCTGCCGGACGTTCCCGGCGACCCGTCGCGCCCGCCGCTCGACGACCCGCCGCCGCCCATTCCGGTGCCGCCGACGGAGCCGCCGCCGGCACCGGAGCGGCTGGTCGCCCCGCCGCCTCCCCGATAGGACGGGGGAGGCGCGAATTTTTCGGCGGTGCGGCATTGCCACGGCGCGTGGGCGTGGCGATCTGTGGGGGACGATTCCCAGGCCGCGGCCTCGGCCGGGCCCCAAGCCGGTAAGCCCATGCGCCAGACTCCCCCCCGCCACGTCTACCGCCAGCAGACCGTCCTCGCGACCGCCGTCGAGGCCACGGTGAAGTGGTTCGACCCGTCGCGCGGCTTCGGCTTCGTCCAGCCGCGCGACGGGTCGGCCGACGCGCTGCTGCCGGCGGCGGCCGTCCAGGCCGCCGGCCACGACGGACTGCCCGACGGCACCGCCCTGGTCGTCGACCTCGTCGAGGGCCGCAAGGGCGCCCAGGTGTCGGCGATCCATTCCGTCGACCTGTCGACCGCCCGGCCAACCGCACGGCCGACCGCCGCCGCCCCGCGCGGCGCCCGCCCCGCCGCCGGACCGGCGCGCGGCGCGCCGGCGCGGCCGCGCCCCGACACCCCGGGCGGCCCGTCCCGCGCCGCCGCCCCGGGCGGCCCGACCAGCGAGGTCGACGGCACCGTCAAGTGGTTCAACACGGCCAAGGGCTACGGCTTCGTGCGCCCGGACAGCGGCGAGCGCGACGTCTTCGTCCACGTGCGCGCCCTGGAACGCGCCGGCCTGTCGAGCCTCGACGAGAACCAGCGCGTCCACCTCACCGTCCGCCAGGGCGAGAAGGGGCCGGAAGCGGTGTCCGTCAGTCTTGCGTGAGGGGCGGCGCGGCCGTCCGTCGCGGCTCGGCGGCGGCCGCCGCCTTCAGCCGCTCGGCCGCCTCGCGCAGGTTGCGCTCGACCACGTTCGCCGGGGTCTGCACGCCGGCGGACGGGCCGGGCGCCGGCGCCGTGGCCCGGGCCGCCGCGTCCTCCGCCTCAACCTCCCGCCGGGCCTGCTCCCAGTGGTCGAGGTGACGGTACTCGGGACGCCCCTCGCGGTCCCACAGCTCGTAGGCGCGGGCGCGGATGCGGGACTCCAGGGCGGTGTCGTCGTTCATGGATGCTCCTCCGGTTGGACCGTCGACGGTGCATCAACAGCCGGCACGGCCCGCCGGTCACGCCCGGCGCGCTTGAACGGACACCGCGGCCTGTGCCACAGGGGGGACGTCCCCCTGCCCCGTCCTCACCGGAGCCTGCATGTTCAAGCGCTACAAGATCCACTTCAGCCGGCCCGCCGTCCGTCCCGGCCGCTCCGAGCGCGACGCCATCGTCGGCCAGCTCAAGCGATTCGTGTCGGAGAACGGCATGGTGGGCGACCTGCAGTCGATCCATCCCTCCGCCGCCTTCGGCATCGTCGAGGTGCGCTGCACCGAACGCCTGGCGCGGCGCCTGTCCGACATGCCGGAGGTCGAGACGATTCTGGAGGGATGAGGGCCCATCCGTCCAGGCGCCGACCGCGCGGGCTACCGATCCGCCGCACCACTCCCTATGTCTATCGGTACGCTCCGTCCAAGGGGACCGGCGTGCATCCCGGCGTCGCCGTGTCCGGCGGGCAGAAAAAGCAGCGAACGGGAGGATCGACGTGAGCAAATTCGAGGATCGGGCGTTCCGGGTCGGCAAGCGGCGCAGCAGCTTGGCCGAGATGAAGGGGCAGCTCGTGCGTCTGCGCCAGGATCTGGAGCAGATCGCCGCCCGCAACCCCACGGGGGCGGTGGTGGCCCCGCTGCGCCAGCGCATCCGCGCCCTGGAGGGCGAGATCGCCGAGGCCGAGGCCGACAAGGCGCGCAACCGGCCGCCGCCCCGCGACGACGGCGAGGGCGACGAGCCGTCCGGTACGCGCGCCCCGGTCCGCTCGACCGCCGGCCATTTCCCGCCGCGCGGCCGGCCCGGCTGAGGCCGGCGGCCAGGGGGAACCAGGGCCAGGGGGAACCAGGGCCAGGGTCGCGGCGTTCGCATCGCGTGCCCCGGGGCGGGCTGCGGGGCGGCGGAGAAGGAGCGCGACATGACCATCGAGGCGGTTTCCCGGCCCACCGGCGGGTCGGAGGGCGATCGCCCGCGCCGTGCCCTGATGGTCGTCAACCGCCACGCGCGCAACGGCACCGCCGCGCTCGACCCGGTGCTGACGGTGCTGCGCGACGGCGGGCTGGCCATCGACGAGCGGGAATGCCCGAAGAAGCAGCCGATTCCCGACTTCATCCGCGAACACGCCGCCGGCTACGACTGCGTCATCGTCGGCGGTGGCGACGGCACCCTCAACGCGGTGGCGCCGGTGCTGCGCGAGACCGGGCTGACGCTCGGCGTGCTGCCGCTGGGCACCGCCAACGACCTCGCCCGCTCGCTCGGCATTCCCGCCGACCCGCTGGCGGCGGCCCGCATCATCGTCGCCGGCCACGCCCACACCGTCGACCTCGGCGAGGTCAACGGCCGCCTCTTCTGGAACGTCGCCAGCCTGGGGATGAGCGTCGACCTCGCCCGCGAGCTCTCCTCCTCCCTGAAGCGGCGCTGGGGCCGCCTCGGCTACGCCGTGGCGGGCTTCCGCATCCTGCGCCGCATGCGCCCCTTCACCGCCGAGATCGTCACCGCCGAAGGGAGCCGGCGGGTGCGCACCGTGCAGGTCGCCGTCGGCAACGGGCGCCACTACGGCGGCGGCATGACGGTGAGCGCCGACGCCAGCCTCGACGACGGCCTCCTGCACGTCTACAGCCTGGAGATTAGCCACTGGTGGGAGCTGCTGGCGCTGCTGCCCGCCTTCTGGACGGGCCGGCACGGCAGGCGCAGCGACGTCCGCGCCTTCGCCTGCGCGGAGGTGACGATCCGCACCCGCCGGCCGCGCCGCATCAACACCGACGGCGAGGTGTCCACCCGCACCCCCGCCACCTTCCGCGTGCTGCGCAACGCGGTGCGGGTCTACACCCCGCCGGAGGGGCCGCCGGGAGCGCACGAAGCGAGCTGAGCGCGGTCACCTTCCGTTAACCATGTTGTGCGCCTATGGGCTCCGGTTCACGGTTCTGCAACATGGAGCCCGCTGGGATGACCGATCTTCCCACCTCCGCCGCCCTCCTGACCGCTCCGACCGCCGGCCGCCGGCGCCCGTCGCTGGCCCTTCCCATCGTGCGCGAGCTGGCCGCCCGCGCGCTGGCCGGGCGGGCGGCCGAGGCGCTGCGCCGGCCCGACGAGCCGGCCGTCGCCGAGGAGACGGTGGCGGCGCAGCTCGTCGCCGTCACCCGCCACCACCGCGACGCCCACGCCATCGCCGACGGTCTGGCGCGCCACTACGGGCACCGGGCCGGCGCCGCCCTGCTGGAGGTGCTGGACGACTTCACCGTCGAGATGCTGCGCGCCCACGATTCGCTGGTCGCCGCCTGGGCGGCGGCGCACGCCGTGCGGCCATCCCTCGGCTTCGGCGACGCCGTGCGGGTCACCACCAACGACCGGTCCTGGCGGCGCGTGACGGTGGACGGCGAGATCGTCGGCGTCGACCTGGTCCACGCCCGCTATCTCGTCCGCTCCGCCGCGCTGGGGCACGGCGACGGACCGCGCGATCCCAAGGCCCGCGCCATCCCCTTCGAGGACGTGCGCGCCGCCGCCGAGGCGGAGGAGCCGGCTGCCGCTCCGGCGCCGGCCCTCGCCGCCGCGGCCTGACTTCGCCGGCCGCCCTCGCCCGGCCCCGCCGCGGGAACGGGCGAGGGCGCGGCGCCGGGTTCAGGTCCGCTCGAGGATCGCCGCCAGCTTGGCGAAGGTGAACGGCTCCTCCGTCAGGGTGCGGACGTCGGCGGCGACGGCGGCGCGCAGCTGCGGGTCGTCGATGGAGCGGCCCCAGAACGCGCTCTCGCCGAGGAAGGCGGCGACCATCGCCTCCCGCCCCGCCGGCGTGCCGTCGTCGAGGGCGCCGATCGCCCGCATCCGCTCCAGCACGGCGGCGGAGTCGCGCGGTGGCAGCCGGTCGGCGCCGGGGAAGCGGCCGAGATAGAAGGCGAGCCAGGCGGCCAGCGACAGGGTCATCAGCGGCGCCGGGCGGCCGTGCCGCTCGCGGTAGGCGAGCAGGCGGTCGAGGTTGCGGGTCTGGTACTTGACGAGGCCGTTGAGGCTGATGTCGTGCCAGAGGTGGCGGATGTAGGGGTTGCGGAAGCGGCGCAGCACGGCGGCGGCGAACGCCTCCAGCTCCGGCTTCGGCAGGGTGAGGAAGGGGATCACCTCCTCGTTGAGGAGGCGGTCGAGGAAGCGGGCGCCGGCCGGCTCGGTGACCGCCTCCCCGACCGTCTCCACGCCCGCCAGCAGCGCCAGCGCGCACAGGCCGGTGTGGGCACCGTTGAGGATGGCGACCTTGCGGGCCTTGTAGGGCGTGACATCGGTGGTCACCACCGTGCCGGGGTCGTGCGCGCCGAGCGGCAGCCGCAGCTCGGGCATGCCCTCCTTGCGCTCGATGACGAAGAGATGGAACAGCTCGGCCGCCGTCATGAAGCTGTCGGCATAGCCGAGCTCGCGGGTGAGGTCGTCGGCCTCGGCGCGCGGGAAGCCGGGGACGATGCGGTCGACCAGCGTGTTGTAGAAGGCGTTGTCGGCTTCGACCCAGGCGACGAAGCCGGGCTCCAGGCCCCAGTCGGCGGCGTGCCGCAGGACGATGCGGCGGAGCTCGTCGCCGTTGTGGTCGATCAGCTCGCACGCCAGCATCTGCAGGCCCGATTCGGCGCTGCCGCCGAAGGCCTTCCAGCGCTCGTGCAGGAAGCGGGTCATCTTGCCCGGGAAGGAGGCGGGCGGCGCGTCGTCGTAGGCCACCTCGGGCACGTAGGCGATGCCGGCGTCGGTGGTGTTGGAGACCACCACCGCGACGGCGGGGTCGCGGGCGAGCGCCAGCACGCCGGGCCAGTCGCCGTGCGCCGGGATCTCGCGGCGCACGCAGGCGATCAGCCGGCTCTCCGAGACCTTCTCGCCGGCCTCGTCGACGCCGCGCGACAGCACGGTGTAGACGCCGTCCTGCTCGTCCAGGCTGTGGGGCAGGCCGCCGGCGATCGGGCGGACCACCGCGACCCCCCAGTCGCCGCCGGTGGCCTCGTTGAGGCGGTCGACCTTCCAGTCGAAGAAGGCGCGCAGGAAGTTGCCTTCGCCGAACTGCACGATGCGCGGCGTCGGGCGCGGGCGGCCCTGCAGGAAGGAGGCGTTGAGACGCTCCATGATCGGGGTCCTCGGGTTGCGCCGGCGGGCGGCGGCGGCGCGCGTCGCCCCGCCCGCGCCCCACCCCGGAACGGGGGGAGGATCGCGGGCCGTCGGCGTGTCGGGCGCCGCCCGGCGGCGGCGTGGGTCGGCGGCGGCACCGTTCGCCGATGCCGCCGGGGGGATGCGGCGGCTACAGGGTCACGCCGGTCTTGAAGATGACGACGTCGTGGACGTCGTTCTCCTCGTTGCGCGCCGGCGCGCCGCCGGCCACCGCCAGGATGCGCTCGATGAAGGCGGGCAGCAGCCCGTCGACCGTGGCGGTGCCGGCGGCGATGGGGCCGGCGTCGAAGTCGATCCAGTGCCGCTTGCGCTGGGCGAGGTCGCTGTTGGTGGCGATCTTCATGGTCGGCACGATGCCGCCGAGCGGCGTGCCGCGTCCGGTGGTGAACAGCACGATGTGGCAGCCGGCGGCGGCCAGCGCCGTCACCGCGACGCCGTCGTTGCCCGGGGCCTCCAGCAGGGTCAGGCCCGGCGTG
Organism: Azospirillum sp. ST 5-10; assembly: GCF_051225715.1. NCBI lineage: Bacteria > Pseudomonadati > Pseudomonadota > Alphaproteobacteria > Rhodospirillales > Azospirillaceae > Azospirillum > Azospirillum sp. ST 5-10. The sequence goes on along the minus strand of NZ_JBPJSP010000005.1, from coordinate 114,618 downwards.
CGGATGCGCCCGGCGTAGCGGATGACGTCGCGCACAGGGGTGCGGCCTGCCTTCTGGGTGCAGCCCAGCGACTTCTCCTCCAGGGTGGAGATGCCGCCCGCCTTGTTGCCGGGCGACGGGTTCTCGTAGACCGGCTGGTCGTGGTCGAGGAAGTACCGCTTGAAGTCGTTGATCAGGCCGACGATGGATTCGAAGACCTCGCGGCTCTCGGCGCGCTCCATCAGCAGGTGCTCGGCGCCGAACATCTCCGGGACCTCGGTCAGCACCGTCGCTCCGCCGATCCCGCAGAGCCAGTCGGAGAAGGCGCCGAGCAGCGGGTTGGCGGTGATGCCGGAGAAGCCGTCGGAGCCGCCGCACTTCAGGCCGATGCGCAGCCGGTCGGCCCCCACCGGCTGGCGGACGTCGCCGCGCATGACCTCGGCCAGCGCCGTGAGGTCGGCCAGCGCCGCCTCCAGCTCGTCGCCGACCTCCTGGGTGGTGAGGTAGCGGATGCGCCGCGGGTCGGGATGCTCGAAGCCCTGGCGGAACAGCTCGCGCGTGTTGTTCTCGCAGCCCAGCCCCATGACGAGGACGCCGCCGGCGTTGGGATGGACGGCGAGGTCGCGCAGGATGTTGCGGGTGTTGTCGAGGTCGTCGCCGAGCTGCGAGCAGCCATAGGGGTGCTCCAGCACCAGGACGCGCGCGCCCTCGGGCAGCAGGCCGGACGCCTCGAACCGGCGGGCGGCGTTCTTGGCCAGCCCGTTGATGCAGCCGACCAGCGGGATGATCCACAGGTCGTTGCGCACGCCGATCTCGCCGTTGGCGCGGACGTAGGCCGGGATCGTCGGCACCGCCGCCGGCGCCGCTTCCGCGGACGCCGCCGCGGGGCCGGCATAGGCGTAATCTTGCACCCCGCCCAGCGCGGTCTTGATGTTGTGGGTGTGGACGTGGCGGCCGGGCGGGATGGCCTCCCGGGCGATGCCGATCACGCTGCCGTACTTGATCACCCGGTCGCCCGGGCGATGCTCGGTCAGTGCGAACTTGTGTCCCTGCGGCACGTCGTCGAGCAGGACGACGCCCAGCGACTCGACGGCCTGGCCGCGCGCCAGCGGCTCCAGGGCGACGGCCACGGTGTCGTCGGCGTGGATCTTCAGATATTTGGCCATGCTTGGGAAGCCTCGACGCAGGAACGGGTGGGGACGGCCGGGATCATCGCGCGAGCAGGAGCGACAGCTCCGGCACGAAGGTGACGATCAGCAGGGAGAGCAGCAGGGCCGCGAAGAGAAGGACGGATTCCCGCATGAAGTCGGAGATCTTCACCTTCGCCAGGTTGCACACCAGCAGCATCACCGTGCCCACCGGCGGCGACAGGCAGCCGAGGGCGAGGTTGACGATGACGATGATGCCGAAATGGACGGGATCGATGCCGAACTGGTGCACCGTCGGCATCAGCAGCGGCACCATGACGATGAGGATCGCGTTGCCCTCGATCAGCATGCCGAGCAGCAGCAGGACGAGGTTGAGCAGCAGCAGGAACACGTACTTGTCGTCGGTGACCGCGGTGATGTAGGTCGCCAGCTGCTGCGCCGCCTGCTCCAGCGACAGGATCCAGGCCAGCGCCGAGCAGGCCATGATCACCAGCATCACCGACGCCGTCGACTTGAAGGTCTCCACCAGCGCGTCGGCGACGTTCTTGATGCGCATCTCGCCGTAGATGACGAAGCCGATCACCAGCACGATGGCCACCGCCACAGCGCCCGCCTCGGTGGGGGTGAAGACGTTGGCGCGGATGCCGCCGATGACGGCGACCAGCAGCACCAGCACCGGCCATGCGCCCAGCAGGGTGCGTCCGGTCTCCGCCGCGCTCGGCCAAGTGGTGCGCGAGGGCGGGTAGCCGTGCCGCTTCGACACGACGTAGGCGGCGATCATCAGCAGCACCGCCATCAGGATGCCGGGCAGGATGCCGGCCATGAACATGGCGCCGATCGACACGTCGGCGACCAGCCCGTAGATGATGAGGGCGATGCCCGGCGGGATGATCGGCGTGACGAGGGCGCCCGAGGCGGTCACCGCGGCGGCGAAGGCGCGGTCGTAGCCCTTGCGCTCCATCTCCGGCACCAGCATGCGGGTGAGCATGGCGCTGTCGGCCAGGTTGGAGGCGCTGACGCCGCCCAGCAGCGTGCTCAGCATGATGTTGGTCAGGGCCATGCCGCCGGTGAACTTGCCGACGATCAGGTCGGCGACCCGCAGCAGGCGCTTGGCGACGCCGGTGTGGTCCATCAGCGTGCCGAGCAGGATGAAGAAGGGGATCGCCAGCAGCGAGAGATTCTGCGACGCCCCGATCAGCCGCTGCACGGCGATCTGGTCGGGGACGCGGCTGAAGAAGACGAAGTAGACGAGCACCGCCGCGAAGATGGCGACGTAGAGCCGCATGTTCAGGGCGAACAGGCACAGCATGACGAGGATGATGACGGGCCAGCTCATGGCGCCTCTCCCTTGACGATCACCGCCAGGTCGGCGATGCAGCGGCGCACCAGGAGGATCTCGATGCCGGCCAGGCCGATCGGCACGGCGATGTCGATCCAGAACCAGGAGATCTGCAGGATCTCGGTGAGCTTGTACTCGGCGCTGCGGGCGAGGCCGTAGCCGAGCCAGGCGGCGTAGGCGAGCACCGCCATCGACAGCAGGGTCATCGCCAGGTCGACGGCGGCGTTGGCGCGCGGCGGCAGCAGATCGGTCAGCACGGGGATGTGGAGATGCTGGCCGTCGCGCTCGGCGACGACGGCGCCGACCATGATGATCCAGATCATCAGCAGCCCCGACATCTCTTCGGCCCAGTGCAGCGGCGCGTCGAACACGTAGCGCGCGGCCACCCCGACGATGGTCATCGCCACCAGGAGCACCAGCGCCCCCCCGGCGACGGCCGACGGCAGGCGTCGGATCAATTCCATGAGGTCGTCCTCCCAAAGCCGGGCGGGCCGGGGGCCCGCCCGCACCCCTCGCGCGTCCTACTTCAGCTGCGCCTGGATCTGGTCGTAGAGACCGGGCGTCCACTTCGGGAATTGCGTGTAGACGACCGTCGTCGCCTCGCGGAACGGGGCGACGTCGGGCTGGATCACCGTGACGCCCTCGGCCTTCATCTTGTCGATGAACTTGGCGTCCTCCTCGGCCGCCAGCTTCTGGCTGTACAGGCCGGCCTGGTAGCCGGTCTCGTGCACCATCCGGACGACCTCCTCGGGCAGGGCGCTGAAGAAGGCCTCGCCGCCGACCCAGACCGAGGTGTTGGTGATGTAGCCGACCAGGCTCAGGTACTTGGCCTGCTCGTGCAGCTTGGCGCCGTACAGGACCGAGATCGGGTTCTCCACGCCGTCGATGAGGCCGGTGGTCAGGGCCGGGTAGACCTCGCCCAGGGGCATCGGCGTGGCGGTCCCGCCCATCGCCTCGATCGTCTTGATCTGCATGACGTTGTTGGGGACGCGGATCTTCATCCCCTTCATGTCGGCCGGAGTGTTGATCGGCTTCTTGGCGAGGATGTGGCGCACGCCGTAGAGATAGTTGGACATCACGATGTGGACGCCCTTCTTGCGCAGGTCCGCGTCCTTCTTCTTGAACCAGTCGCTCTCGTAGATCTGGAAGAGCTTCTGCGGGTCGTCGGTGAGGTACGGGCCGAACAGGATGCCGACGTCGGGATCGAAGTCCTGCAGGAAGCCGACGTCGGAGAGGGTGATGACGTTCATCCCCATCATCGCCTGCTCCATGACGTCCTTCTTGGCGCCGAGCTGGGAGCTGGGGTAGAGCTTGAGCGTCACCGCGCCCTTGCTCGTCTCGCTGAGCAGGTCGGCCCAGTAGTGCATCACCCGGTCGAGCGGCTCGCCGGGATTGTTCTCGTAGGCCACGAGGATCTCGGTCGCGGCCTTGGCGCCGGTGGCGGCGCCCAGGGTCAGAACGCACGCCGCGAGGGCGGAAACCAATAGGCGTTTCATCATTTCCTCCGGTTTTTCACAAAGCCCGGGCGCGCGGCGGCGCCGGCGCGGCGCCGCTGCGGACCGTCGGTGATCGCTTTTCCGATGGGGCGGCCGCCGCGGGGGGAGGGGGGCGCGGCCGCCGGGGTGTGGGCGCTAGCGCTCGATCATCACCTTGAGCGTGGTGTCCCGCTCGGCGACCCAGTAGGGCAGCGCCTTCTCGGCGTCGGCGAAGGGGAAGACCTTGGAGATCAGGTCGTCGGGCGGGGTCTCCAGGGCTTCCAGGTAGCCGATGACGGCCTGGAAGTCGGCACCGGTCGCGTTGCGCGACCCCATGATGTCGAGTTCCTTCAGGTTGAAGAACTGCGTCTTGTAGGACACCGGCTCCTTGGCGTAGCCGATGTAGACGACGCGGCCGGCGAAGGCGACGAGGTCGATCGCCTGGGTGAAGGTGGCCGGCAGCCCGACCGCCTCGATGACGACGTCGGCGCCGTCGCCGCCGGTCAGCTCCTCGACCCGCTTGGCGACGTCCTCGTGGGCGGCGTCGATGGTGTGCGCGGCGCCGTAGCGGCGGGCCAGCCCGGTCTTGGCCGCGCCGACGTCGACGGCGATCACCCGGGCCCCGCGGTGCACGGCGCCGGCGACGGCGCCCATGCCGATCATGCCGCAGCCCAGCACCACCACCGTGTCGGCCGCCTCGACGCGGCCGCGGGCGACGGCGTGGAAGCCGACGGACAGCGGCTCGACGAGGGCGAGGTGGCGCGGCGCCAGGGTGTCGTTGAGGATCAGCTTGCCGTGGGGCAGGACGACGTACTCGGACAGGCCGCCGTTCTGCTGCACGCCCAGCGTGCGGTTGCTGCGGCAGGCGTTGACCCGGCCCTTGCGGCACGACGGGCAGGTGCCGCAGCTCGTGTAGGGGATGACGATCGCCCGCCGGCCGGCGGCGTACTCGGCCGGCACGCCCTCGCCGACCGCGGCGATCTCGCCGCCGATCTCGTGGCCGGGGATGCGCGGCAGCGCCACCAGGGGGTTGAGGCCCTTGTAGGTGCTGAGGTCGCTGCCGCACAGGGCGACGTGGCGGATGGCCAGGAGCACCTCGCCGGGACCGGGCGAGGGCTCGGGAACCTCGTGGAAGGCGCAGCGCTCGACGCCTTCGATCATCAACGCTTTCATCATTCGCGTCCTTGGTCGGCGGATGCGGCGGCGCCCACGGGGGACGATTCCTCGTTGAACACGCTCTCGCTGAAGTTGAAGTGCGAGCTGCACGCTTCGAGCGCCTTGCGGTAGGAGCGTTCGCGCAGGGCCGCGACGATCTGCCGGTGGTGGTTCACGGTGGTGGGGGCGATGGTGGCGTTGCTCTTGCCGATCTCAAGGTAGTAGATCATCGGCTGCGCCATCGCCTGGTACATCTTCTGCAGCATCGTGTTGCGCGACGCCGCGACGATGGTGGCGTGGAAGCGGAAATCGATCTCCGCCGCCTCGCGCACCGTCAGCTGGTGCTCCATCTCGTCGGCCAGACGGTCGAGCAGCGCGATCTCCTCGTCGCTGATCAGGTCGACGACCTCGGGCAGGATGCCGACCTCGATGAGGCGGCGGAACTGCAGCATCTCGCGGCAGGTCTTCACGCTGCGGTCGAAGCACTGCTCGAGGATGCGGAACATCGCCTCGACGTCGGGCGCGCAGACGCGGGGCCCCCGCTGGGTCTTCTCGACGAAGCCGTAGGCCTCGAGGAAGACGATGACCTCGCGGATCGTGTTGCGGCCGACGCCGAACCGCTCGGCCAGCAGCCGCTCGTTCGGCAGCAGGTCACCGGGGCGGTAGCGCTCCGGGATCTCCTTGCGCAACTCCTCGAAGATGGCCTTGACGGTCGAGACGCCGTTCATGGGGCTGCCGGATGGCTGGGCATGGTTTGATCCAACAATTGGACAATGCGGGCGTTACCATACCACTGAACCGGAGGGGGCGAAACCGCATTCACCGCAAGAATGATGCGTGTAATCGAGAATTATTGGAATCTTCATTCCTATTGCGCCGCAGCAATGGAGAAATATTCCGAATTTCCAAGGGGATAGCGGGAACGGCTGAAGTTCCCTGGTGCCCGCGGTGTTCTGCCGCAGGCACCAGGGAACGACCCGGAACGCCGCCTATTGTCCTGTTATTGGACCAGAGACGCCCGCCGGCGCCTCAGGCGCGGACGCGCATGAGGAAGGCGTCCACCTCGGATTCCAGCGTGGTGGAATGGACGCTGAGGACCTCGGCGGCGGTGAGGACCTGGTCGGCGCTGGTGCCGACGGTGCGGGCGGCGTCGCGCACACCGGCGATGGTGTGGGAGACGGCGCCGCTGCCGGCGGCGGCCTGCTGGATGTTGCGGCTGATCTCGTGGGTGGCGGAGGCCTGCTGCTCGACGGCGGCGGCGATGCCGCCGGCGATGGCGTCCATGCGCTCGATGGTCTCGCCGATGCGGCGGATCGCCTCGACCGACTCCTTGGTGCGCGCCTGGATGGCGGCGATCTGGGTGGAGATCTCCTCGGTGGCGCGGCCGGTCTGGCTGGCCAGGCTCTTGACCTCGGAGGCGACGACGGCGAAGCCCTTGCCGAACTCGCCGGCGCGCGCCGCCTCGATGGTGGCGTTGAGGGCCAGCAGGTTGGTCTGGCCGGCGATGCCGTGGATCATCGCCACGATGTCGCCGATGCGCAGCGCGGTGTCCGCCAGCTCGGCGATGATCCCGTCGGTGTGCCGGGCGCGCTCCACGGAATCGCGGGCGATGGCGGCGGCGTCGGACACCTGGCGGGCGATCTCGCCCACCGAGGCGGTCATCTCCTCCACCGCGGTCGCCACCGTCGAGACGTTGACGGTCACCTCCTCGCCGGCCTGCGCCACCTCGCTGGAGCGCTGGTAGGCGCCGTCGGCGCTCTCGCGCATGCCGGCGGCGCTCGCCTTGAGGCTCGACGAGGCCTCGGACACGGCATGGACGACGCGGCGGACCTGCGCCTCGAAGCTGTCGGCGAGCTCGGCCATGGCGCGCCGCTTCTCCGCCTCGCCCTCCCGGCGCAGCCGCTCCTGGTCGGCCTGCATGGCGCGGACCTTGACGATGTTGTCGCGGAACACGCCGAGGGAGGCGACGATGGCGCCCAGCTCGTCGCGCCGGCCCAGGCCGGCGAGATCCTCGTCGGTGTCGCCGTCGGCCAGGCGCAGGGTGGCGTCGGCGATGCGGCGGATCGAGCGGGTGGTGGCGCGGCCCGTCAGCCACGTCGCCAGAGCGATCGCCACGGCCGCCGAGACCACCACCGCCAGAAAGATCCCCTCCGTTCTCGTGGCGTCGGCGGCGGCAAGGCCGGCGAGGCGGCGGGAGTCGGCGGCGGTCTCCGTGACGACGCTGCCGATGAGACCGGACAGGCGGGTGAAGTTGGCCTCGAAGGGCGCCATGAACGACACCACGCTGGCGAAGTCCAGCTCCAGCATGGAGGCGACGAAGCTCGTCGCCTCCTTGTACTTCGTGAGCTCGCCGGTGACCTCGTCGATCTTCTCGCGCTGCTCGGGAGCGGCGAAGTCGGTCCGGTAGGTCGCGAGGTCGGCGACGATCGCGTCGAGGCGGGACTGCAGGGCCCCGATGGCCGCCGTGACGTCGACGGTCTCCTTGGCCGCCTGGCGGGTCATGATCCGGAACAGCTCGCCGTTGGCCGCCTGGACGCGCGCCGCCACGTCCGACAGCCGGATCGCCCCCTCGAGGTTGCGGTCGACGATGGCGCGGGTGTTCTCGACCTGCTCGCCGAGCCCCACGGCACCGAACCACGCCAGCCCGCACATCAGCCCGACGGCGATCGCCGGCACGATGGCGAACTTCATCGCGAAGCCCATGTTGGACAGCTTCAGTCGTGCGAAAGCCACGTCCGGATCCTCTTCTTCTGTGATGCGTGCGCAGGGGAAGACTGCGCGCTCGGCAAGGATGCCGCTGCGGGGGGTGGAATGGGCCGCGTCCCGCGTCCGACCGGTCCGCGACGGAGCCGGTGATCGGCGGAGACGCCCCGGCGGCGGCCCCCCGGAGCCGCCGCGTGCGTGCTGGCCGGGGCGCCGCCGCGGCGGCGCCCCGGTGGCCGTCAGAAGCTCGCCGACAGCGTCAGGTACACCCGCCGCTCCTCGGCGGGCTGCGACACCAGGCGCGCTTCGTCCTGGGTGACGTTCATGCCGGTGAGGGCGACCTGGACGCCCGGCGCGACCTCGTAGCCCACCCGGGCACCGACGTAGAGGTAGTCGGGGACGGTGATCTCGCCGGCGGAGGCGGACTGCACGAACTGCACCTGCGAGACGTACTGGCCGAACAGATTCGCTTCCCAGGGGCCGTTGGCGTAGCCGAGCTCCGCCGAGATCTTGTGCTTGGGCTGGCTGTCCTCGAAGTTCTGGCCGGAGCCGGGCACCAGGTCGTCGACGATGCGCTCGTAGGCGTAGCCGACCTTCCACGACCAGTCGGAGCCGACGCGGCCCTTCAGTTGCGTGTCGAAGCCCACGGCCTTCGAATCGCCCATGTTGTCGTAGATCGACACCGGCGGCGTCGTGGTGTAGCTGCGCGCATAGGACTTCAGGTCCGTGTTGGTCTGGTAGTAGACCGAGGCCCGGAAGGCGCCGTTGATCGCGTCGATGGCGCGGTCGTAGCCGACCTCGTAGTTCATGACGATGCTGGGATCGATGTCGGGATTGCCGTACCTCCACTGCGTCCCGCCGCCGATGGACTGCAGAACGGAATACTCGAACAGCGCCGGCGCCTGGATGCCGCGGCCCACCGAGAAGCGCAGCGTGTCGACGTCGGTCGCCTTGTAGACGATGCCGCTGTTGAAGCTGTATTCGGTCAGGCTGCGGTCGTAGTCGTCGTTGGTGAAGGGCGCCGGCCCGGCGAAGGCGCCGGTGCGTTTGAGACGCAGGTGATCGACGCGGCCGGCGTTGACCAGCGACAGGTGGTCGGACAGCGCCCAGTCCCACATCGCCCCGGCGGAGTAGACGTCGTAGGAGATCGTGCCGTTGTGGATCGGCGTGCTGTCGAGGCTGTTGTGCCGGTACTCGGCGGAGAGACGGACGCTGTGCGCCGTCCCGATCTTGAAGAGATCCTGGAGCTGGGCGACCGTGACGACGTTCTTGTAGTCGAGGGCGCCGATGATGTCCATGTCGAGCTGGTTGCGGTACACCGTGGCGCTCATCAGGCCGAGCGAGGTGTTGGCGTTCACGGACGCCTTGGCGGACATGGTGTCGTAGTTGCTGGGGAGCATGCCGTAAAGGGACCGCTCCGCCATCTCGGCGTGGACCTTGGTCACCTCGGCGCCGACGACGACGTCGTCGGTCAGCCGGTACTGGCCGTCGATGCTCACCGACCGCCGCCGCGGCTCAAGCGAGGTGCTGTCCTGCGGCCGGCCGGGGGTGTCGAACTCGTCGGAGTTCAGTCCGCCGGCCGACAGGCGCACGCCGCCGCGCTCGCCGAGCTTCAGGGTGGTGACGGCGGACAGTTCGCGGTGGTCCTGCGTCCCGAACCGCGCGGTGACGTTGTTCACGTCGTCGTTGAGCGGGCTGTAGGTGACGATGTTGACGACGCCGGCGACGGCGTTGAACCCGAACAGCGCGGTGCTCGGCCCCTTGACGACCTCGATCTGGCGGATCTCCGCCATCTCGACCGGGATCGCGTACCACGGCGTGTAGCCGAGGTGGTCGGCGTAGACCTGCCGCCCGTTGACCAGCACCAGCAGGCGGGGGGTGCGCGCGGAATTGTAGCCGCGGACGCTGACGTCCGCCGACGCCACGCCCCAGCGCGCCACGTCGACGCCGACCACCCGCTGCAGGACATCGGACACGTTCGCGGCGCCGGTGCGGCGGATGTCGTCGGCGGTGATGATCTCCATGTTCACCGGAGCGTCGCTGACGCGCTGCGGCTTGCCGGTGGCGCTGGTGGTGACCGGCTCGCCGAAGAGCTGTTCCAGCGAGCCGTAATCGATCGTCTGCGCCGCCACGGGAAGCGCCGAGCCGAGCGCGAGCGCGGCGCCCATCGCGCCGGCAACGAAGTTGGTCTTCATCGAAAATCCTCAGGGAAGGGGTGTGGCGCCGGGGGTCGGGGGCGGCTCAAAGCTCTGTGATCATCATGCGGAACGCCGGGGCGAAGGAGACGGAGGAGGCTTCCGCTGCCGTCTTGCTCACGACGATCTCGACCTTGGGCTCGCTCTTCACGCCCATGACGCAGCGGGCGCTCTGGACGCAGGCGGCGTCCGCCGAAACGCTGAGCAGCTTCCTGGCCTTCGTCGCGGCGAAGATGCGCTCGTGGCTGGCCGACAGCCCACTGGTCACGAAGGCGACCCCGGCGCCCTCGAGTCCGCTGTCGAGCTGACCCACCGGCACCAGGACCGGGGTCAGGGTTGCCGAACCCACGGCGAGCCCACTGCCGAGAATGCCGCCGAGCTGATCGGCCTCCATCTTCGATTCCGGCACCGCGGCATCGAAAACGATGGCCACTTTGACGGTCCCGCTGAGCGGCGGCACGGTGAAGCCAAAGGTCTTGGCGGCGACCTGGACGTCCTTGGAACTCACCTCGGCCCCCGCCGGAGCGGCGATCAGCAAAGCGGCCGCAACCATACCGGCAACGATTGAACGGTACATCTTTTCCTCGATTTGTTGCTGGGCAACACCAAGCCGACTCAGCAAGGAATTCCCACGACGATGCGACGAGTACAAATAAATTAAATTAGCATGCCCCAAGATTATTAACAAAAATCATGATGTTTAGAACACATTGTTTCTTTCAAAACCCATCATATCATACATACGATTCGCCATGTTTCTGTTATTGTGACAAGAAAATGCCATATGTTTCCCTTTGGTATATGCTGTTCTGCAGCGTGTCAACGATTAATATTGTTCTTATGCCGACGATATACTTTGAGCAAAGGCGATTTAAACGTTATTACTGTGATGTGCGCATATTTCACCTCGGCGATATATCCGTTCATTTGGAATATATATTTGCGAAGGCGGCGCGGAATTTTGTTTCGCGCGGAACCGCTCCGGCAGCCGGCCGGCAAGCCTCGCGTCATCCGCGTTCCATGACGCCGCCGCGGCCGGGCACCGCGCCCGCTGTCGGTGTGGTGCGGCAGGGTGGCTTGTCCGGCATCCGGCACGGCGGCATGATGGCCGCAGCACAGATGGAAGGACGAGCCATGACGACGACGGCCGCTGCGCCCACTTCGGCGACCTGGCGCATCCGCGCCAAGGCCCTGACCATCCGCGACCGCGCCTTCATCGGCGGCCGCTTCGTCGACGCCGTGGCCGGCCGCACCTTTCCGGCGATCAGCCCGATCGACGGCCGCACCCTGGCCGAGGTCGCCGAGTGTGCCGAGGAGGACGTGGACGCCGCCGTCCACGCCGGCCGCGCCGCCTTCGAGGACGGCCGCTGGCGCGGTCTCGCCCCGGCCCGGCGCAAGGCGCTGATGCTGGCCTTCGCCGAGCGCATCGAGGCCCACGCCGAGGAGCTGGCGCTGCTGGAAACCCTCGACATGGGCAAGCCCATCGCCGACAGCCTGGCGGTCGACGTGCCGGCCACCGCGCGCTGCTACCGCTGGTACGCGGAGGCCATCGACAAGGTCTACGACGAGGTCGCCCCCACCGCCCCCGACTCCCTGGCCCTGGTGACGCGCGAGCCGCTCGGCGTGGTCGGCGCCGTCGTGCCCTGGAACTTCCCGATGATCATGGCGGCCTGGAAGGTCGCCCCGGCGCTCGCCGCCGGCAACTCGGTGGTCCTGAAGCCGGCGGAGCAGTCGCCGCTCACCGCGCTGCGGCTGGCCGAGCTGGCGGCGGAGGCCGGCATCCCCGACGGCGTCCTCAACGTGGTGCCGGGCTTCGGCCCGGTCGCCGGCAAGGCGCTGGGCCTGCACGCCGATGTCGACGGGGTGTTCTTCACCGGCTCCACCGAGACCGGAAAGCTGTTCCTGCAGTATTCCGGCCAGTCCAACATGAAGCGGGTCGGGCTGGAATGCGGCGGCAAGACCCCGCACATCGTGCTCGACGACTGCGGCGACCTCGACGCCGCGGCGGACGCCGCCGCCACCGGCATCTTCTTCAATCAGGGGGAGATGTGCACCGCCGGCTCCCGCCTGATCCTGCACCGCGCCGTCAAGGACCGGGTGCTGGAGCGCCTGCTCGGCCACGCCGCATCCTACCAGCCAGGCGACCCGCTGGACCCCGCCACCCGCATGGGCGCCCTGGTGGACGAGACGCACACCATGCGGGTGCTCGGCTACATCCACGTCGGCCGCGAGGAAGGCGCGACGGTGCTGGCCGGCGGCGAGCGGGTGCGCCGGGAGACCGGCGGCTGCTACGTCCAGCCCACCGTCTTCGACGGCGTCGACAACGCCATGCGCATCGCCCGCGAGGAGATCTTCGGCCCCGTCCTGTCGGTGATCACCGTCGACAGCACGGAGGAGGCGGTGCGCGTCGCCAACGACTGCCCGTTCGGCCTGGCGGCGGCGGTGTGGAGCGACAACGTCAACACCGTGCACGCGGTGTCGCGGGCGCTGCGCGCCGGCGTGGTCTACGTCAACTGCTTCGACGCCGACGACATCACCACCCCCTTCGGCGGCTACAAGCAGTCCGGCATCGGCCGCGACAAATCGCTGCACGCGCTCGACAAGTACACCGAGCTGAAGACCACGTGGCTGCGCCTGCGCCGCTGAGGCGCGCCGCGGCCGTCCCACCCCGCCCCCGCCCCGCCCCGCCGGTCCGCGCGCCGCGGCCGGTCGTTGACAGCGCCAACGGTCCGTGATCAACTGGTCAGACCACGGCAAGGTCAGTTGCTCCATGGTCGTCGTCACACGCAGCGAAGGCACGAACGGGGACGGCGCGCGGGCGTCGGACAAGGTGTTCGCCTTCTTCCGGGACAAGCTCCTGAACGGCGAGCTGAAGCCGGGCGACCGCCTGCTCGGCGAGCGCGAGCTGGCCATCGCCCTCGACGTCAGCCGGCCGCTGCTGCGGGAATCGCTGCGCTCGCTCGCCATGCTGGGCTTCCTCGACATCCAGCACGGCCGCGGCACCGTGGTGCGCCACGCCGATCTCGGCGTCCTGCGCGACTTCTTCACCTTCTGCCTCGCCCAGCAGCCCGACATCCTCGAGGACGTCATGCAGGGCCGCATCGCCATCGAGTGCCAGGCCATCCGCCTGGCGTGCGAGCGGGCGACCGAGCGCGACCTGGCGCAGATCCAGGCGACCCTGGACGGCATCATGGCGACCCTGACCGACCCGCAGCGGGGCGGCGAAGCCGACCACCGCTTCCACTGGGCGATCGTGCGGGCCAGCCACAGCGGCGTGCTCGTCACCATGTACGAGGCGATCTCCGCCCTGCTGCTGCGCTCCCACGTCCAGCGGCGCGCCGTGACCACGCCGGTCGACGGCATCCGCGACTACCTCGCCGACGCCCACCGCGAGGTGTTCCTGTCGCTGTTCCACCGCGACGCCGACGAGGCGGAGCGCAAGCTGCGCGAGCACTTCGCCATCGGCGACGAGTTCCGGCGGCGCAGCATCATCGCCGCCTACCGGGACGCCGCCAGCGGCGGCGCACACCGGGACGCCGCCAGCGGCGGCGCGCCCGGGCCGAGCCAACAAGAACCGATCCAGCAAACGGAGGAAACACCATGACCGTGACCAACCGGTTCGCGTCCCTCGTCGCCGGCGCCCTCGCGGCGACCGCCGTCACCCTCGCCGGCCCGGCGCTGGCCAAGGATCTGCGCTACGCCCACGTCGGCGCCGAAGGCGACATCCAGACCCGCTTCGCCGACGAGGCGGCCAAGGCGATCGCCGAGGCGACCGAGGGGCGGGTGACCCTGAAGGTGTACCCGGCGAGCCAACTCGGCGGTGTGGCCGAGATGGTGGACGGCATCCGCATGGGGTCGATCTCCATGGGCCACCACGACTTCGCCTCGCTGGCGCGCATCGTGCCGGAGGTCGCCGTCTTCAACGCCCCCTTCATCTACCGCGACGCCGAGCACGCCCTGCGCGCCACCGACCCCGACACCCCCGTCGTCACCGCCATCAACGAGCGGCTGGTCAAGGAGGGCGGCGTGCGCATCATCGGCCGCATCTACCGCGGCGCGCGGCACATCTCCGCCAAGTTCGCGGTGAAGAGCCCGGCCGATCTCGCCAACAAGCCGTTCCGCGCCGTGCCGCTGGAGCTCTGGGTGTCGATGGTCAAGGGCTTCGGCGCCATCCCGACGCCGGTCGAGGTGGCCGAGCTGCCGACGGCGCTGATGACCGGCCTGGTCGTCGGGCAGGAGAACCCGCTGACCATGATCAACGCCAACAAGCTGTACGAGGTGCAGTCGCACGTCTCGCTGACCGGGCACATGCACTCGGTGCTCGCCGTCTTCATCAACGAGGACATCTGGCAGGGCCTGCCGGAGGCCGACCGCAAGGCGATCAAGCAGGCGCTCGACCGCAAGGCCGAGGAGTCGCTGCAGTGGGCGACCGAGGCCGAGAACAGCCTGGTCGGCGAGCTGAAGGGCAAGGGCGTCACCTTCGTCACCCCGGACAGCGGCCTCGACCTCGCCGCCTTCAAGACGTCCGTCCTCGCCCAGGTCGCCAAGGACTTCCCGACCTGGGACAGCTACATCAAGCAGATCGACGCCGTGAAGTGAGCGCACGGCCGGCGGGCTCCCGAAGCGGAGCCCGCCGCCGGCAAGGTGTCCGCCATGACCAACCTCCTCACCCGGTCGCTGACCGCGCTGACGGTGCTGCTGCTGTTCGGCCTGGTCCTCATCCCGTCGCTCCAGATCGTCGCGCGGGGCCTCGGCGTGCCCTTCGTCGGCGCCGAGGAGCTGACCCGCTTCCTGCTGATCTGCCTCGTCTTCGCCGGCTTCCCGCTGGTGGTGGCGACGGGCGAGAACATCGTCATGGCGGAATTCAAGGCGGCCCTGCCGGACGGCGTCCGGCGCGCCGTCGACATCGCCATCGCGCTGGCCGCCGTCGCCGTCTCGCTGTTCGTCGCCTACGTCACCTGGACGACGGCCTTCAAGTATCTGAACAACGCCACGCCGACCCTGAAGATCCCCTTCTGGCTGTTCCTGTCGGCGACCTTCGTCGGCTTCGCCGGGGCCGCCGGAGTGCATCTGCGCCACCTCGTGCGGCCGCCGCGGCCCGAGGCCGCCGGCGCCGCCGACGCCACCCCCTGACCGGACCGGGAGACCGACGCCCATGGGCACCATCATGCTGGCGAGCTTCCTCGTCCTCTTCGTCGCCGGGTTCCCGGTCGTCTACACCATCCTGCTGCCGGCGGCCGCCTACATCGTCTGGGAGGACCTGCCCTTCGGCCTGCTGGCCCAGCGCATCACCTACGCGCTGGACAGCTTCCCGCTGGTCGCGGTGCCGCTGTTCATCTTCGTCGGCAACCTGATGAACCTGTCCGGCATCACCGACCGCATCTTCCGCTTCGCCGACACGCTGGTCGGCCGGGTGCCGGGCGGGCTGGCGCAGGTCAACATCTTCTCGTCGCTGATCTTCTCCGGCATGTCGGGGGCCGCCCTGGCCGACGTCGGCGGCCTCGGCCGCATCGAGATCGCGGCGATGAAGAGCAAGGGGTTCCCCACCTCCTTCTCCGCCGCGGTGACCGGAGCCTCGGCCATCGTCGGGCCGATCTTCCCGCCCAGCATCCCGCTGATCGTCTACGGCTCGGTCACCAGCGTGTCGATCGTCCAGCTGCTGATCGCCGGCATCGTGCCGGCGCTGCTGTGCGTCGCCCTGCTGATGGCGACGGCGGCGGTGATCGCGCTGTGGCAGGGCTACCCGCGGGCGGAACGCTGGCCCGGCTGGGCCGCGGTGTGGCGCGACCTGCGCCCCGCCCTGCCCGCCCTGATCGCCCCGGCCCTGATGATCGCCGGCATGCTGTCCGGCCTGTTCACGCCCACCGAGGCGGCGGCGGTGACCGTCGTCTACGTCATCGCCGTCGGCTTCCTCCATTACCGCGAGATGACCGTCGCCCATCTGCTGAACGCCGCCGTGCTCACCGCGCGCAACACCAGCGCCATCCTCATCATCGTCGCGGTGGCGGCGCTGTTCGGCTGGATCCTCGCGGTGGAGCAGATCCCCCAGGAGGCCGCCCGGCTGCTGCTCGGCATCTCCACCGACCCGGTGGTGCTGCTGCTGATCGTCAACCTGCTGTTCTTCGCCGCCGGCATGTTCCTCGACAGCACGACCGCCACCCTGCTGATCGTGCCGATCATCGCCCCGCCGCTGGTGGCGGCCGGCGTCGACCCCGTGCATCTCGGCATCGTCACCATCTTCAACCTGATGATCGGCCTGCTGACGCCGCCCATGGGGCTGTCGCTGTTCCTCCTCTGCGACATCGCCAAGGTCAGCATGCGCGCGCTGCTGAAGGCGCTGCTGCCGTTCTACGTCCCGCTCCTCGCCACCCTGGCGATCCTCACCCTGTGGCCCGGCCTGACGCTGTGGCTGCCCAGCCTGCTGCGCTGAGTCGGTTCGCCAGCCGGCGCCGCGGCATCCCGCTTTCGGACTCCAAGGAGACATCGTACATGCGCATCGTCATCGGATCGGACCACGCCGGCTGGGTGCTGAAGCCCCAGGTCCTGGAGCACCTGAAGGCCAAGGGGCACGAGGTCGTCGACGTCGGCTCCCACGACGACACGCCCGTCGACTTCCCCGACATCGCCCGGGCCCTGGCGCAGACCCTGACCGCCGGCGGGGCGGAGCGCGGCATCCTGGTGTGCGGCACCGGCGTCGGCGCCTCGATCGCCGCCAACAAGATGAAGGGCATCCGCGCCGCCGTCTGCCACGACGTCCACTCCGCCCACCAGTGCGTCGAGCACGACGACGTCAACGTCTGCTGCATCGGCGCCCAGATCGTCGGCGCCTGGCTGGCGCTCGACCTGATCGACGCCTTCCTGGCGGCGGAGTTCTCCACCGACGCCGACTTCCGCCGCCGCGTCGCCAAGCTGCACGCCATGGACCAGGGGGCCTGACGGCGCCGCGGCGCGGCGCTCAGCCCAGCAGACGCCGGCGCAGCGCCGCCGCCGCGGTGTTGCGGATCTCCGCCCAGCCCAGGGCGTCGGCCATCTCGAAGACGGCGGCGACGCGCTGGGTGGCGGCGGCGTCGCCGGCCGGGGCGCCGGCCACCGCGGCCAGCAGCCGGCGCAGGCCGGCGTACAGGTCCTCGGTCAGCGCCGCCAGCGGCGCCTGGCCGGCGGCGCCGGGCAGCCGGGTGGCGAAGGTGTACAGCGCCCCCAGCGTCTTCAGGCGGCCGGCGAAGGCGTAGGGGTCCTCGCCGGCCGCGGCGCCGACGAGATCCGCCACCGTCCGCGCGGCGAGGCGGCGGGCGAGGCCGACGAACTCCACCACCACCTCCTGGCCGACGGCGCGGAACCGCCCGGCGTCGTCGCCGTCCTCGAGCAGGCGGCCGGCGATGGACAGCAGTTCCTCGACCCGCGCCAGCACGAGGGCGACGCCGAAGCGCGCGGCGGCGGCGTCCTCGCCCTCGCCCTCCGCCCGCGCCAGGGCGTCGGCGATGATGGCGTTCACCTTGCGCATGGCCTGGTTGGCGAACAGCATCAGCGTGCCGCGGGCGGTGCGCAGCTCGCGCTCGGCCTCCAGCACCTCGAGCGCGTGCAGCAGCACGTCGAGGCGCAGGAAATCGGCGCTCAGCATCATCAGGTCGGGCTCGTCGCCGGCCAGCAGCAGGCGGTTGAGGCGGTCGGTGTAGAGCAGGAGCGCGCTCTGCAGCTCGAACACCAGCCCGTCGACCGCCGCCGCCGCGGCGTCGCCGCTGCCGAGCTGGCGGGCCGCGGTGCGCAGCCGGGCGAGCAGACGCACCAGCAGCATCCAGTCGCCCCGCGCCGCGGCGGGCGGCGCGCCGGGGGCGGGCATGGCCGCGGCGATGGCGGCGGCCAGCGGCACCAGGCCCTCCTCCACCACGGCGGCCCGCAGCCCGTTGCGGTCGGCCGCCGACGGGGTGGCGTGCGCGGCCGCCTCGAACCAGGCGTCGAGGGAGCGGGCGATCCCGGCCAGCGCCTTCTCCGTCAGCGCCCCGGCGGCCAGCGCGGCGAGGTGGGCGCGCAGCGCCGCGACGAGCCCGTCGAGGTCCGGCAGGTCCGCCGCCACGGCCGTCGCCGCCACGGTGCGGTCGGCCATCGTCGTGTCCTCGGCCAGCACCGCGGCGATCCGGTCGAGGGCGGCGAGGAAGGCGGCGGCGCTGGCATGGCGGCGCGCCGGGTCCTTCTCCAGCGCCCGCATCACCACCTCGTCGACGACCGGCGGCAGCCAGGGGGCCACGGCCGACGGCGGCGGCGGGTCGTCGAACAGGATCTGCTGCATCACCGCGGCGACGGCGCCGGAGAAGGGCCGCTGCCGCGCCAGCAGGGCGTACAGCACCACCCCCACCGAGAACAGGTCGCAGCGCGGGTCGGCCGGCAGGCCGCGCAGCAGCTCCGGCGCCATGTAGGCCGGCGTGCCCAGCAGGTCGCCGGGAATCGTGAGGTCGGAGCTCGGCACCAGCGCGATGCCGAAGTCCATCACCTTCGGCCGCAGGTCGTCGCCGACCATGATGTTGGCCGGCTTGATGTCGCGATGGACGATGCCTTCGCCGTGGGCGTAGGCCAGCGCGTCGAGCACGCCGGCGGTCACCGCCACGGCCCGGTCGGCCGGCAGGCCGCCGGTGTCGATCCACCGCTTGAGGTCGCGGCCGGCCACCAGCTCCATGACGAGATAGGGGCTGCCCAGCCAGTCGCCGTGGTCGAGCACCCGCACCACGTGCGGGTGGACGAGGCGGCGGCCGATCTCCACCTCGCGGCGGAAGCGGGCCAGCGATACCCCCCGTTCGGCGGAGGCCAACAGCTCGCCGCGCAGCAGCTTGAGCGCCACCTCCGTGCCGTCGGGCGCCGCGGCCCGGTAGACGACGCTCATCGCCCCTTCGCCGAGCGGCGCCAGCACCCGGTAGGGGCCGATCTTCCGGGGCGTGGTGTCAGTGAGGCTCATCCCCACTCCGATCCTGCTCGAGGTCCCGCCAACCCCACCGCTCCCAGCCATCGTCCAGGAAAGCGGCGAAGCGCTCGCCGGCGGGCAGGCCGGGGCAGGCGACCAGCGACGGCGCCACCCAGTGGCCGCCCCGCGACCACCACAGGGTCGGCCGCTCCGGCAACGCCCCAACCATCGCCTCCAGCCGCGCCCGGTGCAAGGGGTTCGCAGCGCCCGGAACGACGTCGGCCAGCGGCCGCGGCAGCGCCGCCACGGCGGCGGCGACGGCGTCGAGGTCGGGCCGGTCGCCGCGCGTCGCCGCCAGGGCGGCGGCCTCGGCGCGTTCGAACCAGGAGACGGCGGCGAACGGCACGCCGGCGAGGTCGACGCCGCCGGGCAGCGACGCCACCACGGTGAAGGGGTAGAGACGGCCGACCCGGTCGGCGCTGGGCACCAGGACGCCGGCCGCCGCGCCGCCGCCGCACAGGCCGGCGCTCAGGGCGAACCGCCACACCGGGCTGGCGGCGAACAGCCGTTCCCATGCGGTGCCCAGGCGCAGCCGGCTGTCCACCAGCGCGGTGCGCACCCAGGCGTCCCAGCGCTCGACGAAGGCGCCGGGCAGCCCGTGCTGCACGAAATCGCCGCGCGCCGGCAGCTTGCCGTGGAAGCCGGGGCCGAACGGCGCCGGGTCGGCGCCCGACGCCGCCACCCTACCCTCCCTGCCGCAGCGCCGCCACGACCCGGGCGACCAGCGGGTCGTCGAGGGGCACGGCGGCGAAACCGATGTCGAACAGGGCGGCGAGATGGTCGCCCAGCGCCCGGCGCCGGTCCTGGTTGGCCGGCCCGGGCAAGGTGGCCTGCCAGTCCGCCGCCATCCATTCGCCGACGAAGGCGGCGTCCATCGGCTCGCGCCCGCCCAGCATGAGATAGGCGCGCAGGGCCGGCCACTGCCGGTCCGGCTCGGCCCACCCGGCGCGCAGCCGCTCCTCCAGCCGCAGCACGAGGCGCGACAGGAAGACGCTGCGCAGGGCCCGCCGGTAGACGGCGTCGGCCAGCCCGCCCAGCCGGTCGCCCTGGTAGAGGCCGCCGGCCAGCCGCCACGGCACCGGCGCGCCGCGGTCGCCGTAGCCGGCGGGAATGGCGCGCAGCGCGTCGAGCGCCGGCAGGACGGCGGCGACGTCGCCGTCGGCGACCCGCGCCAGCGAGCGCGGCGGCGTGTCGAGGACGCGGAGCTGCGCCTCGGCCTCGGCGACGGCGGCGGCGACGCGGTCGATCAGCAGCCCGTTGGCGCCGTGGCCGTGCACCCAGAAGACCGCCAGCGCCAGGGCGGCGGCGGCCGTGCCGGCCAGGGCGGCGGCGCGGCGGC
The DNA here is from genome assembly GCF_051225715.1 of Azospirillum sp. ST 5-10. Classification (NCBI taxonomy): domain Bacteria; kingdom Pseudomonadati; phylum Pseudomonadota; class Alphaproteobacteria; order Rhodospirillales; family Azospirillaceae; genus Azospirillum; species Azospirillum sp. ST 5-10. The sequence goes on along the minus strand of NZ_JBPJSP010000005.1, from coordinate 94,335 downwards.
GGCCCTGCCGGCGCTCCAGGGCACGGTCGACGCCGGCCAGCCCGGCCTCGGCGAACACGACCTCGTGCAGCAGCCGGTCGAGGAAATAGCTCAGGCACTCGTCGGCCGGCGGCTCCACCGGCAGCGCCGGGCCGGTGCGCAGCGGGCCGAAGCGGCCGGCCAGGCGGTCGACCGCCGGACCGCCCTGGGTGGCGCTGGTGAAGTAGACGCCCCGCAGCAGCAGCGGCTCGTCCTCCGGGCCGACGGCGAAGACGCGCTCCAGCAGGTCGCCGAGCGGCCCCTCCAGGGTCGCCATCTGCAGCGGCAGGGTGAAGGCGAGGCCGCGGCGCTCGATGTCGGGCTCCTGGTGCAGGCGCTCCATCAGCCGCTCGTCGAGGCGGCGCAGCAGCCCGCGGTAGGTGTCGCGGAACCACGCCGCCGGGCTCGTCGCCCCCGGGCCGTCGCCCAGCGGGAAGGTCACGCCCCAGACCTGCCGGCGCTCCTCGGCGGTCAGCGCGTCGAAGAAGGCGGTGAAGCCGGCCAGCAGGTCCGCCTTGGTGCAGACGACGTAGACCGGCACGGCCTGGCCGAGGTTGCGGCGCAGCTCCTGCAGGCGGCGGTGCAGCGTCAGGGCGTAGGCGCGGCGCTCGCCGTCGCTCCAGGTCGCCAGGTCGGCCAGGCTGACGGTCACCAGCGCGCCGTTGACCGGCCGGCGCGGCCGGTGCTCCTTCAGGAGGTCGAGCAGGCCGATCCACACCCGCGAATCCACGGCGTGGCGGCTGTCCTGGGTGGTGTAGCGCCCGGCGGTGTCGATCAGCACCGCCTCGTCGGTGAACCACCAGTCGCAGGTCCGCGTGCCGCCGACCTGCTCGGGCACCGGCAGCGGCAGGGGCAGCGCGTGCGGCCGCGCGCCCAGCGGGAAACCGAGGCCGGCGGCCGCCAGCGCCGTCGTCTTGCCCGAGCCGGGAGCGCCGATCATCAGATAGACGGGAAGCTCGTGCAGGCGGCGCCGGCCGCTCCGGCCGCGGAAGCGCAGGGTGCGCAGGCGCGCCAGCGCCTCCCCCATGCGGCCGCGCAGCGCCGCCATCTCGTCCAGGGTGGCCCGCATGTCGGCGTCGTCGGGCGAGCAGCCGGCCAGGGCGGCCACCAGCCGCTCGTTGGCGGCGCGCGCGCGCCGCTCGGCGCGCCACACCGCCAGCCCCCAGGCGCCGAGCACCAGCAGCGACGGCACCGCGCGCGCCAGCCCGCCGTCGAGCGGCCGCTGCCCGGCCAGCCGCAGCAGCGGCGCCAGCTGCCACAACACCGCCGCCAGCGCCAGGGCGCCGGCCAGGGTGGCGGCGCGGCGCAGGCGCGGGCTGGCGGCCAGCCGGAACAGGGCGAGGCGCACGAGCGTCGGCATGGAGCCCTACCGCGGATAGAGGAGGATGTCGACACGCCGGTCGGCGGTCCCGTCGTCGCCGCGCCCCTCGGCGACGACGCGGCCCGCGCCGAGGTGACGCTCCAGGACGGCGGCGACGGCGCGCCCGCGCGCCTCGCTCAGCTCGCGGACGCCGGCGAAGCGCAGGGTGCGCACCGGCGCGCCGTCGCCGTGGCCGAGCACCAGCACCGGCCCCGGCACCGCCGCCAGGGTCTCGCCGATCCGCTCCACCACGGCGCGGTGGCGGGCGCGCAGCTCGTCGCTCTCGGCCGGGAAGGGGATGCCGCGCACGCCGACGACCAGGGCGCCGTCGTCGCCGGCCAGCACGGCCACGGCGCCCGAGCGGATCTCCGGCGCCAACGCCTCGGCGATGCGGGCGGCGAGCGCCGGGGTGGCGACCGCCGGCGGCGGGGCGAGCCGGGCGATCTCGACCGGCCGGTCGGGAAGCAGGGCCGCCAGCCGCACCGCCACCGGGTCGGCGCGGTCGGCCAGGGAGCGGGCGAGGGCCAGGTACAGGACCAGCAGCAGCACCGCGGCGACGGCGCCGACCGTCCACACCGGCACGATGCGGGCGAGCGGCCGGAAGCGCCCGCCGGCGCCGCGCCAGGCCGGCGACAGGGCGCGGTCGGCGCCGGCCCGCTCGCGCCGCAGCAGGCGGAACAGACGGTCGCGCAGGTGGGCCAGCGCGTGGCCGCCGCGCGGGCCGGTGCGGTGCTTGCCCTCGAAGCCGAGGGACAGGCAGGCGTAGAACAGCTCCAGCTCGTTGCGGTGCAGGTGCGGGCTGCCGAGCATGGTGTCCAGCAGGTCGTAGAAGCGGTCGCCGGCGGCGGCGTCCCGCTCGGTGGCGGCAACCAGGCCGTCCCCGGCCCACGCCGTGCCCGGCCCCCAGTCGGTCGCCAGCACCACGTCGTCGAGGGTGGCGCACAGGGCGAAGCGGCCGACCCGGATCTCCTCGGCGCCGACGCCGGCCTCCGCGGCGGCCGCCTCGAACCGCCGCACCTCGGCGAGCGCGCGGTCGCGCAGGGCGTCCGGGTCCGGGTGACCCGGCAGGTCGCGCAACCGGCCGGCGAGGTCGAGCAGCGGAGCGGCGGCGCCCAGCAGCGGGTTGCGCACGGCGCGCGCGAGCGGCGCCGCCGGCCAGGAGCCGTCGGCGGCGGCCGGCAGGGCGGCATCCGCCGGCACGTCCGCCCGGCCGGCGGACGCCGGCACGTCCGCGATGTCGCCCCCCGACCGCATGCCCGTCCCGCCCCTGCTCCCGCTTCCGATGGCTGGCCGGCGACGAGGGCCGGTCCGGCCAACGTATAGCAGGCCGGCTCGGGCCGGTCACCCGTGGCGGTCCCACCCGGCGGCGCCGGGCGCCATCGGAGGAAGGACGTCGACGCCGCGGTGTGCTATAGGGGCGGACAGACGCGCGGGAGATCCACCTCCCCGAGGAGGGAAAAGGCGAACCATGGATATCCAGGAAGAAACTCGAAACGGCATTCTCGTCCTCAAGCCGGCCGGCCGGGTCGACAGCGGCACCGCCGGGGCCTTCGAGGGCAGGCTGGTGCAGGCGGTCGCCGGGGGCCAGGCCTCGGTCGTCGTCGACATGGCGCAGCTCGCCTACATCAGCTCGGCCGGGCTGCGCGCCCTGCTCGTCGCCGCCAAGAAGGCGCGCCCGGCCGGCAGCCGCATCGTGCTCGCCGCCATGGCCCCGTCGATCCGCGAGGTGTTCGACATGAGCGGCTTCACCAGCCTGTTCGAGATCCACGCCAACGCCGACGCCGCGGTGCAGGCGCTGTCCTGACGCGCCGGCGCCGCCGCTCCGCGAAAGCGGGGAGCGCCACGCGAAAGCGGGGGCGCCGCGGCCGCGGCGCCCCCGCTTCGCATGAGGCCGGACGGTCAGCGGGTCTGCTGGATCGCCGACAAGGTCCAGGCGGCGCCCGGCGCGCGCCGGAAGGTCCACAGCTCGACCGCCTCGACCGGGCGCTCGGCGTCGCCCTCGACGACGCGGCCCGAGGCGCGCTCCACCGTCACGTCGACCAGGGCGAAGCGCATCGCCACGGTGGCGTACTCGGCGCCCCCCTCGCGCCAGGCCTCGGCGAGGTCGCCCTGCAGCAGGCGGACCCCCGACACCCGGTTGACGACGCCGCGGTCGGCGTTGGCCGCCAGCTCGTCGGCGAAGTACGACGCCATCTCCGGCGTGGTCAGCCCGCGCAGCGCCGTCAGATCCTCGCGGGAATAGGCGTCCTGGACGTCGCCGAGCAGCCGCTCGAAGGCGTCGTAGTCGGCCGGCTGCACGCCGATCGCGTCGCTCGGGCCGGTCCGTCGCCCGGTCCGGGCGGCGCCCGGACCGGCGGTCGCCCCGCCGAGGGAGCCGCCCAGCGGGCCGCGCGGCGGGGACGCCGCCTCGCGGTGGTTCGGCGCCCCGGCGTAGGCCGGCTGGTTGCGGCTCTGGAACCAGCGCATGGCGAAGCGCACCAGCACGACGACCAGCAGGATCTGCAGCAGGAAACCGAGCACGCCGGCGAGGCTGCCCAGGCCGGCGAAGAAGCCGCCGCCGAACAGCAGGCCGAACAGGCCGGCGCCGATCAGGCCGCCCATCAGCCCGCCCATGAAGCCGCCGCGCGAGAAGAAGCCGCCGCGTGCCGGGCCGGCCAGGCCGGGGCGCGGGGCGGATTGCGTCACGCCGGGCTGCGTGGCCGAGCGTTCCATGGGAGCGGCGGTGGTGGGGGCGGTGCGCGTCGGCGCCGGCGCCTCGTAGGTGCGGGCGCCGCGGCTGCCGAGGCTGGAGCTGCGGCCGGCGCGGGCGTCGGCGGCGCCGGCGGCCAGGGCGACCATCAGGGCGGCGGCGGCGGCGGTCACCGCACGGGAACGTTGGGAGCGGAACTGAAGCATCGTCTACCGTCGTCTGTGCAGCCCGGTCGGTGGGCTGACGGACATATGGTGGCACGACGGTCCGGGTTTTAGGTCGGAGCGTCAAAAACCGGCAACGCGTGGCCGCGCTCCGCGCGGCGGCGGTCAGGCCGCCGCCGGCACCGGCCGTGCCCTCGGGAAGGGCTTGAAGGTCAGGGCGATCAGGAAGGCGCCGATTCCGAGGGCGAAGGATGCGACGAAGAGCCACGCGTAGCCGGCGGAGGCATCGTAGATCAGGCCGCCCGCCAGCGGCCCCGTCGCCATGCCGAACCCGCCGGCCATGGCCGTCCCGCCGATCACCGTGCCCATCATCCGCAGCGGGAAGTTCTCGCGGGCGATGACGGCGTAGAGGGGCATGACGCCAGCGTAGATGAAGCCGAACAGGGCCGCGACCGCGTAGAAGCCGGCGAGCTCGCGCACGGCGGTGTAGGCCAGCGCGCCGAAGGCCTGCGCCAGCAGGCCAAGGACCAGCACGCGCTTGGCGCTGAAGCGGTCGCCCATGATGCCGAAGGCGACGCGGCCGCCCAGCCCGGCGAGCCCCTCGAGGCTGTAGATGGAGACGGCGGCGATCAGCGGGATGCCGCAGCTCACGGCGTAGCTCACGGTGTGGAAGATCGGGCCGGAGTGGGTGGCGCAGCAGAAGAAATTCGTCAGCAGCAGGATGGCGAACTGCGGCGACCGCAGCGCCCGGGCCACGGACAGGTCCGGCTGCCGGTCGCCGGCGGGCGTGCCCGCCGCCCCGCCCCGCAGCGCCGGCGGGCGGCGCACCAGGAGCGCCGCGGGGATCATGACCACCGCCACGATCGCGGCGACCATCAGCAGGGCCGTCCGCCAGTCGTGGATGGTGACGAGCCACGCGACCAGCGGCGACATGGTCATCGGCGCCATGCCCATGCCGGCCGAGACGAGGGAGACGGCAAGGCTGCGGTGGGTGTCGAACCACCCCGTCACGCAGGCCATCGCCGGCGCGAAGATGGCCGCGGTGGCGCCGCCGGCGGCGACGCCGAAGATGAGCTGGAACTGGACGAGCGAGGTGGTGCGGCTCGCCAGGGCAAGGCTCGCGGCCAGCAGGACGGAGCCCGCCAGCACGACGGCGCGGGGGCCGAAGCGATCCGACAGGGCGCCCCAGCCCATGCTGCCCAGCGCCATGGCGACGAACGCGACCGTCATGGCGGTGGAGATGCCGGTCACGGACCAGCCGGTGGACCGCACGATCGGCATGAGGAGAACCGGCAGCGAGAACATCGCGCCGATGGCGATGCAGCCCAGCAGGCCGCCCGCCGCGACGATCACCCAGCGATAGTGTGTGTCGGTCATCTCTGCGTCTCCGATTGCGTCCGGCATCCACGCCCGGCGCCGCGACCCTCGGCGGGCTGCTCGGCGGCACGATGCCCGGGAACGACGTCCCTCCGGCGGCCTCGCGGGATCTTCGGCGCGCGACGGCGGAGGCCGGGAGTGACAAGTGTGGCGGGATTCCCACGTCGCCCGGCCCCGGCCTCGGCCGCCGTCCGACGAGCGCATGCCGGCCCGTCAGCCGCTCGCCGCGGCCTCCAGCGCGGCGATGTCGAGCTTCACCATCCGCAGCATGGCCTCGGCGACGCGCCTGGCCCTGTCGCGGTCGGCACCGCCCATCAGCTCGCCCAGCCGTCTCGGCGCGATCTGCCAGGAGAGGCCCCAGCGGTCGCGCAGCCAGCCGCACTGCTCGACCGCGCCGCCCTCCGCCAAGGCGCCCCACAGGCGGTCGATCTCGGCCTGGGTGTCGCATTCCACCATGATCGAGAAGCTGTGGTTGAACGGGTCGAGGGGGCCCGCCTCGATCGCCATGTAGCGCTGGTCGCCCAGGGTGAAGGCGGCGATCTTGACGCTGCCCGCAGGGCCGCTCGGGCTGTCGACCGGGAGGGGCGACACCCAGTGGACCGACGAGCCGGGGATGAGCGAGGTGTAGAAGCCGAGCGCGGCCTCCATGTCCTTCGCGAACCAGAGATGCTGCGTGACCTTCATCGCGGTGTTCCTCCATCGAATGGGCGGAGGCGGCCGTGCGCACGGCCGCTCCCGTCCCAAGGACGGACGGCGGGGACCGCCTCCGACAGGGCGGCGTCGATTTTCTCGCCCCGCATGGGAGCGTCGTGAAGGCGGGACGTCGTGACGGCCGTCGCCCCGTCCCGAATCAGGGGGGCGCCGCCGGGCCTCTGGCAATCGCCGACCGCCGTCTTGGCAATCGCCGACCGCCCCGGCGCACGCCTCACGCCGGTCGGCGGGCGGCCATCAGCGGGCGGCCGTCAGCGGGCGGCGATCATGCGTTCGGGGATGGGCGGCGCCGACGGGTGCAGCAGCACCCCGGTGTCGCCCACCTCGACCCGCGCCGCCTCGTAGACGGCCAACGCCAGGTCGAGGGCCTCGCGGAACTCCGGCTTGAAGTGCTTCAGCGCCTTGTAGCCGCCGCCGAACTGGTTGAACAGGGCGGTCCAGGTGACCGGCGTGGGGTCGCGCAGCACGTGCAGGCGGTAGGCCAGCCAGACATAGACGTCGATGGCCATGGAGCAGCCGCCGATGTGGCGGATCGCCGGTTCCCAGATCGGCACGGGCGACCGCTTCAGCGCGGCGAAGAAGGTCTCGGAGAGCTGCACCGTCTCGCGCCACAGGGTGCCCTGGCCGTCGTCGTCGCGCAGGCGGATGCCGCCCGACACGATGCTCTCCTTGGCGAAGCCCTCGGCGCCGTTCTTGTCCCAGAAGAAGGTGAGGCGGCACAGGTTGATGCGCGTCGCCTGCTCCTGCACCGCCTTGTAGGTGGAGCCGCCGGCCGAGACGCCCATGCGGTCGAGCCAGTCGTTCATCGAGCGTCCCAGCTCGATCTCGCGGCTGTTGTCCTGGATCGCCCGGGTCTGGAGATAGAGCAGGATCAGCCGCGCCTTGGCGCCGTAAGGCACGCCCACATGGGCCAGCGTGCCGTCGCGCCGGCGCTCCTTGCCCGGCTCGACCAGCAGGGTCACCCGGCCCTGGTCGCGCCGCCACTCGGCGTCGGCGGCCAGCCGGCGGTGCGGCAGGCTGGTCAGGCAGAAGCCGGAATAGGTGATGCCGAGCGCGTTGGATTCGTCCTCCAGCACCGACGCGGCCACGTCGACGACGCTGGCGCGGCGCGGCTCGACGAGGTTGCGCGCCTCCTGCCGGCCGTGCGCGATGATGAGCTGGTGTACGTCACCCATGGTCCCCTCCGATCCCGGGCATCCCATCACGCACAGGGCCGGAGAGTCCATTTGGCGATCGCCGACCAGGCTAGTTGCCGGATTATTTGCCAGGAGTCTATTTGCTTGGTCGGCGATCGCCTGGGGATAACGCGAGTCGCCCGCGAGTCGCGGTCGGCGATTGCCAAGCCCGCGGTCGGCGACTGCCAAGCGGCCGGCGGGAAAAGCCGGCGACTCGGCCGGCGGTCGGCGATTGCCAACAGGGGGAGGAGAGGGAATCGAGGGGGCCGAGTCGGTCGGCGATTGCCAAACGGCCCCGTCCCCGCCGGCATGGCCGGCGGGGACGGGGCCGATGCGGCCGGCGGTTACTGGTTCTGCTGGTCCTGGTTCATGCCGCCGGCCGGGCCGGTGTTGCCGGTGGCGCCGCTGTTGCCGGTGGCCGACGAGCCGGACGTCGGCTGCTGGCCGGCGTTGCCGCCGTTCGTCTGCAGGGCGGCCATGGTCTGACGGTCGACGCGGCCGGTGGCCTCCATGCCGTTGGTCCGCTGGAAGCGGCGCACGGCGTCGCGGGTGTTCGGGCCCCAGACGCCGTCGACGGCGAGGCTGTAGCCGCGCTCGTTGAGCGCCTGCTGCACCTGGCGGATCTCGCCGGCGCTCATGCCCGAGGACGAGGCGGAGGCCGTCGTGCGGCCGCCGGTGCTGCCGCTGCGGGCGGAGTCGTCCGTCAGTTCGCCGACCTTCTCGTCGATCGGCTCGTCGAGCTGCGAGCTGGCGGCGGCGCCGCCGACGCCGCCGACCACGGCGCCGACCGGCCCGCCGACAAGCGCGCCGGCCACCGCACCGCCGGCCCCGCCGGTGGCGGACCGCTGCTCGGTGGTGTTGCCGCAGGCCGCCAACGCCAGGGCCAAGCCGGACGCGGCGACCATCATCGGAATCTTGCGCATGATCTGTGTCCCGTTTTGTCTCCACCCGAGGCCTCGCCGCCGACGCACAACGGCACAGGTCCGGATTTGCAACCACAACGCCCCTTGAGCCCACCGGTTCCAAGTGCAACGGGAATGACGCCGGAACAATCGGCAAATAGTACCGCCTTCGGAGACTGCGAAGGGAGGAGTCCGAATCCTTTACAGAGGCCGGCGCGGCGTCGGCCGGCCCTCGGCCGGCCGCGTCCCCGCACCCCGCCCGCATGGCTGCGCGGCGCCGCGCGCATTCATCAAGCCATGGCTATTATAAGCTAGCTTATTATATTGACCCCATGATCGAGACGCCCCCCGCCAACCCGCCCCCCAGCCTGGGCTTCCTCATCGGCGACGTCGCCCGGCTGATGCGCCGGCGCTTCGACCAGCGCGCCCGGGCCAGCGGCCTCAGCCGCGCCCAGTGGCAGGCGCTGTTCCACATCGCCCGCGAGGAGGGCTCCAAGCAGGCCCACCTCGCCGAATGCCTGGACGTCGAGCCGATCACCCTGACCCGCCTGCTCGACCGCATGGAGGAGGGGGGATGGGTGGAGCGCCGCCCCGACCCCGGCGACCGCCGTGCCCGGCTGCTCTACCTGACCGACAAGGCGCGGCCGGCGCTGGGCGAGATGCGCCAGCTGGCGGAGGAGATCTACGAGGAGGCGCTGGCCGGCCTGACCCCGGAGGCGCGCGCCGCCCTGGTGGCGGCCCTCGGACACATGCGGGCCAATCTGTGCGAGCGCTCCGCCGAGGAGCGCGCCGAGCGGCCCGCCAAACGGAACGTCGCGCCCTGACGGGCGCCCACGGAGCTTTCCATCCATGTCGAACACCGAACCCGCCACCGCCCCGGAGACACCGCGCCGCAAGGCCCGCGGCCGGCGCTGGGCGCTGATGCTGGCGCTGCCCGTCGTCCTGGTGCTGGGCGGCGGCTATTTCTGGGTGACCGGCGGACGCTACGTCTCGACCGACAACGCCTACGTCCAGCAGGACATCGTCTCCCTCGCCCCCGACGTCTCCGGCCGCATCCTCGAGGTGGCGGCGGCCGAGAACGAGCGGGTGCAGGCCGGGCAGGTGCTGTTCCGCATCGATCCCGAGCCCTTCCGCATCGCGCTCGCCCAGGCCGAGGCGGTGCTGGCCTCGGCCCGGCTGCAGGTGGAGCAGCGCCGGGCCGCCTACGCCCAGAGCCAGGCCGAGCTGCGCGCCGCCGAGCACGACCTGGAGTACCGGCAGCACGAATACGACCGGCAGGCGCGCCTGTCGAAGAACGGCTACGCCGCCCAGTCGACCATGGAGGAGGCGAGGAACGACCTCCAGACGGCGCAGCAGACCCTGGCCAAGGCGCGCCAGGGCGTGACCAGCGCGCTGGCGGCGCTGGGCGGCGACCCCGACATCCCGACCGACCGCCACCCGCTGGTGCTGGAGGCGCTGGCCGGCCGCGACAAGGCGCGCCTCGACCTCGCCCACACCGAGGTGCGGGCGCCGGCCGACGGCGTCGTCAGCCAGACCTCGCGCCTCAACGTCGGCCAGTTCATGGCCACCGGCACGCCGGCCCTCAGCCTCGTCAAGAGCGCCACCACCTACGTCGAGGCGAACTACAAGGAGACCGACCTCACCCACATGGCGCCGGGCCAGGAGGTGGAGGTCGAGCTCGACACCTATCCCGGCCACGCGCTGAGGGCGCGCGTCGCCAGCATCGGCGCCGGCACCGGGTCGGAGTTCTCGCTGCTGCCCGCGCAGAACGCCACCGGCAACTGGGTCAAGGTGGTGCAGCGGGTGCCGGTGCGGGTGCGCCTCAGCGACGCGCCGCCGCCCGGCGTCACCCTGCGGGCCGGCCTGTCGGCCACCGTCGTCGTCGACACCGAGCACCGGCGCGGCCTGCCCGGCCCGGTGCGCTCGGTGCTCTCGGCCCTCGGCCTGAGCGCCGGCACCGCCTACGCCACCGACGCCGCCCCCGGAACGACGGACGCCCGCTGAGGCGTCCGGAAGGAACAGCCCGGAAGGAACAGCCCGGAAGGAACAGCATGGCAACCGCCACCGCCGCCGCCGGCGGGCGCCCCGGGACCGAGGTGCCGCACCGCGGCCTGATCACCGTGTCCATCATGCTGGCGACCATCATGCAGGTGCTGGACACCACCATCGCCAACGTCGCCCTGCCCAGCATGCAGGGCACGCTGGGCGCCGCCCAGGACACCATCACCTGGGTCCTCACCTCCTACATCGTCGCCGCCGCCATCATGACCCCGGTGACCGGCTGGCTGTCCGACCGGATCGGCCAGAAGCGCCTGTTCCTGGTCTCGGTCTCCGGCTTCACCGTGGCCTCGATGCTGTGCGGCGCCACCAGCAGCCTGGAGGGCATGGTGGCGTTCCGCGTCCTCCAGGGGGTGTTCGGCGCCGCCCTGGTGCCGCTGTCGCAGAGCGTCCTGCTGCACATCAACCCGCGCGAGCGGGTCGGCCAGGCCATGGCGCTCTGGGGCGCCGGCATCATGGTCGGCCCGATCATCGGGCCGACGCTCGGCGGCTGGCTGACCGAGACGCTGAACTGGCGCTGGGTGTTCTACGTCAACCTGCCCTTCGGCATCCTCGCCTTCCTCGGCATCCTCACCTTCCTGCCCGACGAGGGCACCCGCCGGCGCCCCTTCGACCTCCTCGGCTTCGCCCTGCTGAGCCTCGGCGTCGGCGCCCTGCAGATGATGCTCGACCGCGGCGAGCAGCTCGACTGGTTCGCCTCCACCGAGGTGATCCTCGAGGCCGGCCTGGCGGCCACGGGGTTCTGGGCCTTCGCCGTGCACACGGCCACCGCCGAGCAGCCGTTCCTGGAGCCGCGCCTGTTCCGCGACCGCAACCTGGTGACCGGCCTGATCTTCATCTTCATCGTCGGCATCATCCTGCTGGCCAGCCTCGCCCTGCTGCCGCCGCTGCTGCAGAACCTGCTGGGCTACCCCGTGGTCACCACCGGGCTGGTGATGGCGCCGCGCGGTGTCGGCACCATGATCTCCATGCTGCTCGTGGGACGGCTGGTGCGCCGGGTGGACGCGCGGCTGCTGATCCTCACCGGCCTCGGCCTGACGGCGTGGTCGCTGCACGCCATGACGGGCTTCAGCCTGGAGATGGACTACTGGCCGGTGGTCATCAGCGGCGTCGTCCAGGGCCTCGGCCTGGGCCTGGTGTTCGTGCCGCTGAGCACGATCGCCTTCGCCACCCTGTCGGCCCGCGACCGCACCGACGCCGCCAGCCTGTTCAGCCTGGTGCGCAACCTCGGCAGCAGCGTCGGCATCTCGGTGGTGTCGACCCTGCTGGCGCAGAACACCCAGCTCAACCACGCCGAGCTGGCGGAGCACGTCACCGCCGCCAACCCGTCGCTCGACCCGTACCTCTCGGCGCTCGCCTCGGCCGGGCCGACCCAGGCGCTGGCGGCGGTCAACGCCGAGGTGACGCGGCAGGCGGCGATGATCGCCTACGTCGACGATTTCCTGCTGATGATGATCGTCACCCTGGCGGCGGTGCCGCTGCTCCTGGTGCTGCGCAGCCCGTCCCAGGCGGCCGCCTCCCCGGCGCCGGCGGTGGCGCACGACTGATCCGACCCGTCGGCGTGATCTTGCCCTAAGCATTCGAATGTGGAGCGGGATCACTCCCGGTGATTCCACCGGGAGTGATCCCGCTCTAAGCAGGTTTGCCCAGATCGGGCCACAGATGGCCCGGCCTGGGCAAACCTGCGGACTCTCTGGTTTTGCAGGTTTTCCGAGCCCGCCCAAAGGTGGGCGGAGTTCGGAAAACCTGCTTAGCGGTCCGCCGCCGTCGCCAGCAGCAGGCGTTCCGGCGTCGCCGGCAGGTCCAGGGTCGGCGTGCCGGCCGCGTCGACCAGCGCGTTCCAGACGGCGGTGGCGAGCACCAGCGGCGGCTCGCCGACCGCCTTGGAGCGGAAGATCGTCGCCGCGCGCGCCGGCGCGTCGTCGAGGAGCCGCACCTGGAACGTCTCGGGCACGTCGCGCGAGCCCGGGATCTTGTAGGTCGACGGACCGAGCGTGCGCAGGCGCCCCTGCGCGTCCCACCGCAGCTCCTCGCAGGTCAGCCAGCCCAGGCCCTGGACGAAGGCTCCCTCGATCTGGCCCAGGTCCACCGCCGGGTTCAGGCTGCGCCCGCAGTCCTGGACGAGCCACGCGCCGGTGCAGCGGTGCTCGCCGGTGAGCAGGTCCACCTCGACCTCGGCCACCGAGGCGCCGTAGGAGAAATAGAAGTACGGCTCGCCGCGCATGGTGGCGGCGTCCCAGTGCAGTCCGGGCGTCCGGTAGAAGCCGGTGGCCGACAGCGAGACCCGCCGGAGATGGCACAGGCCCGCCAGCTCGCCGAACGTCAGGCGGTGGTTGCCGGCCGACACCACGCCATCGGCGAAGGCGACGTCGCCCGGCTCCACGCCCCAGCTCTCGGCGGCCACGGCCGCCATGCGGTCGCGGATCGCCGTCGCGGCGGCGTGGGCGGCCCAGCCGTTGAGATCGCTGCCGGTGCTCGCCGCGGTCGGCGCGGTGTTGGGCACCTCGGCGGTGCTGGTGGCGCTGACCCGCACCCGGGCCAGCGCCACGCCGAAGACCTCGGCGACCACCTGCGCCACCTTGACGAACAGGCCCTGCCCCATCTCCGTGCCGCCGTGGTTCAGGCGGATCGAGCCGTCGGCGTAGACGTGCACCAGCGCCCCGGCCTGGTTCAGGTGCTGGACCGCGAAGGAGATGCCGAAGGCCAGCACGAAGGAGCCGAGGCCGCGGCGCCGCAAGGGATGCGCGGCGTTGAAGCGGTCCACCTCGGTCCGCCGCCCGTCCCAGTCCGCGAGCGCCCGGGCTTCCGCCCAGACCCGCCGGATCAGATCGCCATCGAGCGCCTGACCGTAGGGCGTCCGATCGCCGTTGCCGCCGCCGGCGAAGTTCCGCTCGCGCACCGCCTCCGGCGTCATGCCCAGCGTGCGGGCGACCTGGCGCACCACGTCCTCGGCCAGCAGCACGCCCTGGGGCCCGCCGAAGCCGCGGAAGGCGGTGTTGCTGACGGTGTTGGTGCGCACCACCCGCCCGTCGATCCGCACCGCCGGCACGTCGAGCACGTTCAGCCCGTGGGTGACCGCGCGCAGGATCACTCCGGCCGAGAGGTCGAGGACGTGCCCGCCGTCGGCGGCCATCAGGGCGTCCAAGGCGAGAATGCGGCCGCTGTCGTCGAAGCCGGCCTGCCAGCGGAACAGGAAGGGATGGCGCTTTCCCGTCGCCGCCATGTCCACCGTGCGCGACAGGCGCAGCTTGACCGGCCGGCCGGTCCGGTGCGCCGCCAGCGCCGCCGCCGCGGCCACCCAGGAGGCGTTGCTCTCCTTGCCGCCGAAGCCGCCGCCCATGCGCCGCACCTGGACGGTGACGCGGTTGAAGTCGCAGCCCAGCACGCGGGCCGCGACGTGCTGCACCTCGGTCGGGTGCTGGGACGAGGAGTGCAGGACGAGGTCGCCGTCCTCGCCGGGGACGGCGAGGCAGATCTGCCCTTCGAGGTAGAAGTGCTCCTGCCCGCCGCAGCGGAACTCGCCGGCCGCCCGGTGCGGGGCCGCGGCGAGCGCCGCCGCCGCGTCGCCCGTGGCGAGCACCATCGGGTCCATCAGCAGGTCGCCCGCCGCCAGGGCCGCCTCGACGGTCAGCACCGGCTCCCGCGCGTCGACCGCCACGCGGACGCGGGCCGAGGCGGCCAGCGCCTGGTCGCGGGTGGCGGCGACCACCAGGGCCAGCGGCTGCCCCCAGTGGAGGATCGCGTCGGCGGCGAACAGCGGCGCGGCCGCCCGCGGCGACGGCGACACGTCGTTCCGTCCGGGGACGTCGGCGGCGCCGAGGACGGCGACGACGCCGGGCATGCCCAGGGCGTCCGCCGCGTCCAGCGCCGCCAGGCGGCCGTGCGCCACGTCCGACAGCACCAGCGCGGCGTGCAGGGTGCCGGGCGGCTCCGGGATGTCGTCGGCGAAGCGCGCCTCGCCGGTGCAGTGGGCGAGGCCGCTGTCGTGGGGCAGCGGCGCTCCGACGACGCGGGTGAGCAGCGGCGCCGCCTCCATCACGCCGCCTCCGCGCCGGACCAGCGCCAACCCAGGCGCCGCAGCAGGTTGCCGCCGGCGCGCCGGCGGTAGGCCGCGGACGCGCGGTGGTCGTCGATCGGCGCGACCTCGCCGGCCAGCGCCTCCGCCGCCCGCTCGAAGCTGGCCGGGGCGAAGGCCGCCCCCGTGAGCGCCGCCTCCGCGGCCGGCGACCGCGCCGCCTTGGGGCCGAGGCCGCCGTGCGCCACCCGCGCCGCGGCGATGCGGCCGTCCTCCACCGTGACCAGCGCGCTCAGCCCGACGATCGTGATGTCCTGGTCGTGGCGGCGCGACAGCTTCTCGCAGGCAAGCCAGGCGCCCGCGGGCGGGCGGGGCATCCAGACGTCGCGGATGACTTCGCCGCCGGGGTCCAGGGCGTTGCGGCGGTAGCCGAGGAGGAAGTCCTCCACCGCCATCGCGCGCTCGCCCGCCGGCCCGGCCAGCCGCACGGTGGCGCCCAGCGCCAGCAGCGGCGGCAGCGCGTCGCCGATCGGCGACGCCGTGCCGAGGTTGCCGCCCACGGTGCCCAGGCCGCGGATCTGGCGCGAGCCCAGCCGGCGCAGCAGGTCGGCGACGGGCGCGAAGCCGGGTTCGGCGGCGCACAGCGACAGGAGGCGCCGGTAGCTTACGGCGGCGCCGACCCGCAGGCCCGCCGCGCCGGCCTCGACCACCTCCAGTTCCGGCACGCCCAAGGTGCAGATCACCCGGGCCGGCGTCTCGCGGTGCTTGGACAGGCGCAGGCCGAGGTCGGTGCCCCCCGCCAGCAGCCACGCCCCGGGATGCGCGGCGCGCAGGGCCACCAGCTCGGACAGGGACGCCGGCCGGTGGAACACCTGCCCCTGTCCCTCGAACGCCGTCGAGACGGCGGGCTCGGTCGGTGCCGGCGGAGGCGCCGCCTCGTCCGGAAGGCGGGCGAAGGCCTCGACGATCGGGCGGTAGCCGGTGCAGCGGCACAGGTTGCCCGCCAGCGCCTCGTGCGGGTCGCCGCCCTCCCGCGCGTGCGCCCACGCCGTCATCACCACGCCGGGCGTGCAGAACCCGCACTGCGTCCCGTGGGAGTCGGCGATCGCCCGCTGCACGGGATGGGGCGAGCCGTCGGCGCCGCGCAGCCCCTCCACCGTGCGCACGGCGGCGCCGTGAAGCTGGCCGAGGGTGACGAGGCAGGCGTTCACCGGCACCCGCGCACCGTCCGGCGCTTCGAGCACCACGGTGCAGGCGCCGCAGTCGCCCTCGGCGCAGCCCTCCTTGGTGCCGGTCAGGGCGGCCGGGCCACGCAGCCAGTCGAGCAGGGTGGTGGTGGGGGAGGTCTGCGGCGGCAGCACGCAGCGTTCCCCGTTCAGGTGGAAGGAGATCGACGCGGACACGGGTGTGCTTCCTTCTGCACGGGCGTGCGGTGCCGGCTAGTTGTGCTCGCTCGGCCCCATGATGACGACGCCTTCGGTCTTCTCGACGTGGCGGACGAAGATGTACTTGTCCTCGCGCCCGTCGGAGTGCTTGCGCCGGATGTCCGGCCGCACCTGGCCCGACACCTTGGCGACGACGAGGAACGGCGCCGTCGCCGCCAGCCCGCGCGCGCACAGGGCGTCGAACTCGTCGAGGGTGCGGGCGGTGTGGGCGTCGTCGACGCCGGCGCCGCGGGCGATCGCCGCGATGTCGACGCGGCCCGACGCCGTGTGCGTCGGCGGCCCGCCGATGGACTGGTAGCACTCGTTGTCCCAGACCACGACGAACAGGTTCTTCGGCCGCTCGTTGCCCAAGGTGGCCAGGATGCCGAGGTTGAACATCATGCCGCCGTCGGTGTCGAGCGACACGATCCGGCGGTGCGGCAGGCCGACCGCCAGCCCGAACGCCTGCGGCGTCACGCAGCCGAGCTGCTGCTGGAACAGGCTCGCCTCGCGCATGTGGGGGGCGGCGTTGTACCACTCGTCGACGCTGCCGCCGAGCGACAGGATCACCAGCTCGTCCTTCAGGCGCCTGGCCAGCGCCTCCATGCAATCGTAGCGCTTCATCGGACCACGCTCCCGCCCAGGGCGACCGCGGAGTGGTAGTAGGCGGCGTAGGACCAGTCGAAGGCGTCGCGGATGGCGCGTTCGATCTTCTCCTCCTCCGTCACGACGCGGTAGGGCACGCGCAGCGCCTGCAGCAGCGGCTCCATGGTCATGCCGTGCGGCACCGCCCACCAGTTGTTCTCGCCGAGTTCGCCGCGGTAGCTCATGAGCATGACCACCGGGATGCCGGCGCCGAGGCCGAGCCGCGCCAGCGGCTCCACCGAGGCGCGCAGGCCGGAGTTCTCCATCACCAGGGCCGCGCGCTTGCCGGAGAGGAAGACGCCGCCGCAGATGGCGGCCCCCTCGCCCTCGTTGGTGACGCGGATCGTGCGGATGTCGGGATCGGCGTCGAGCGCCGGGTAGAGCTCCTTGAACAGCGAGTCCGGCAAGTAGCAGACGACGCTGACGCCGGCCGCCTTGAGGCCGCGGATGACGGCGTTCACCGCTGACGGGTGCATGATCGGGGTTGCCTCGCGGGTCCGGGGGTCAGCGGGTCAGCTCGACCGCGGCGGTGCGGTAGAGGTCGACGCACTCCTCGTGCAGCACGCCGGTCACCAGCGTCAGGTCCCAGCCGACCATCGCGGCGAAGCTCTCGACGCTGTAGTCCTTGAAGTTGAAGGCGAGCGTCGCCAGCCGCTTGATGTCCTCGTTGCGGGCGCCGAGCACCAGCGTGCGGATGCCGGCGTTCAGCACCGCGCCCAGGCACATCGGGCAGGGCTCGCAGGTGGAATAGAACACGGCGTCGGGGATGTGCCGCTTCTGCAGCTTCTGCGTCGCCAGCTTGATCGCCAGGGTCTCCGAATGGGCGGTGGTGTCGCTGGTGGAGACCTTGAGCGAGCGGCTGCGGACGATCACCTCGCCGTCGAGGACCACCACGGCGCCGAACGGCTGCTCCCCCATGGCGGCTCCGGCCTTGGCCTCTTCGATGGCCATGGCCATGAACTTTTCGTGCTCGGAAATCATGGTCACGTCGTTCCTCTGCAGGAGCGGGCGCCGCGGCCCCCGCTCCGGGGTGGATGTCATTTCGCCGGGGGGAGCATCCGTTCCGCCTTCGGCGGCAGGAAGGAGGCATCGAACACGGCCGCGGCGTCGGGCGTCGCCGGCAGCTCGTAGACCTTGGCCAGCGTCGCGATGGAGGCCTTCAGCCGGTCGGGATCGAGGGCGCCGAGGCCCAGCGCCTGCGTCTCGGCGGTGCGCATCTGGTTGTCGAGGGTGTAGAGCATGCGCCGCCGCTCGAGGTCCGGGTTGGTCAGCGGCTCGACGGCCACCAGGGCGTCGATGCCGGCCTTGGGATCGGCGGCGACGTCCATGATCGCGCGGTTGATGGCCTTGACCAGCCCCTTCACCGCGTCCGGGTTCTTCTTGAGGAGCGCCTGCGAGACCATCACGCCGTTCGAGTACATATCGACACCGTGGTCGCTGTAGAAGAACCAGGTGAAGTCCTTGTCGGGGTCGAGGCCCATGGCGATGAAGTTCATGTAGCTGGTCGGGCCGAACTGGGCGATGGCGTCGGCCTCGCCGCGCACCAGCATCTGCTCGATCAGGTTCTGCGCGGCGTTCAGCACGTTGGCGCGCGAGGCGTCGAAGCCGTTGGCCTCGGCGAGCGCCGGGAACAGCTTGAAGGTGGCCGAGCCGGCCGGCGAGGCGATGGTCTTCCCCTCGAGGTCGGCCAGCTTGCGCACCGGGCCGCCGGCCTTGGCGATGATGGCGAAGGGCGCCTTGTTGTAGACGAGATAGACCATCACCGGCGCCTCTTTCGGCGCCTTGACGGCGGCCTGGATGAGGGCGTTGATGTCGCCGAAACCGGCGTCGTAGGCGCCGGACATCACGCGGGTGACGGCGGCGGCCGAGCCTTCCCCCTGGTCGACGGTGACGTCGAGCCCCTCGGCGGCGAAGTATCCCTTCTGCTTGGCGAGGTAGAACCAGGCGTGCGGTCCCTGCGCCTTCCAGTCCAGCGTGAACCGGATCGGCACGCCGTCGGCGAACGCCGCGGCGCTGAACAGGGTCGCCATCGCACCGAGGAGCAGCGAGCGGACGAGACGCTTCATGTTCGGACTCCCTTCCAGGGACGGTTGAGTCAAGCGATCGGATCGCGGCCGCGCGTCGCCCAGCGGGTGGCGCGGCGTTCGATGAGCGAAAAGACGACGTAGAAGAGGATGCCGGTGACGGAGACCAGGGTCAGGGCGGCGAAGAGCAGCGGCATGTCGAAGTTCGACGAGGCGATCAGCATGGCGTTGCCGATGCCCTTGTTGGCGGCGATGGACTCCGAGGTGATGGAGCCGATGAAGGCGACGGTGATCGCCACCTTCATGGCGGCGAAGAGGTAGGGGGCGGTGCGCGGCAGCCCGACGTTCCAGAAGATGTCGGCCCGGCTGGCGCCCAGCGCCTTGAGGATGTCCTCCAGCTCGGGCTCGGTGGTGGCGAGGCCGGTCGCGACGTTGACGACCACCGGAAAGATCGAGATCACGAACGCGGTGAGGATGGCGGGGCCGGTGCCGGCGCCGAGCCACACCACGAAGATCGGAATGAGCGCCACCTTGGGGATCGAGGAGAGCCCCACCAGCAGCGGGTAGACGGCGTCGTAGGCGACGCGCGAGGTCCCGACGAGGCCGCCCAGGGCGACGCCGACGACCATGCTGAGGAGGAAGCCGATGGTCGTGGTCTGGATCGTCTGGACGAGATGCGGCCACAGCGCGGGGAACCGCTGATAGAGCGCCACCGCGATCTCGCTGGGCATCGGCAGGACGAAGGTGCTGACGTCCAGGGCACGGCACGCCACCTCCCAGGCCACGAACGTGCCGACGATGATCAGCGACGACCAGAACCGCGAGCGTGCCTGGCGCGAGGAGAGGGTCATGCCCGGCGTCCTGTCTGCGGGGTTGCGGTGATCAGCCGCCGCATGTCCTGGCACAGGGCGGCGGCGGCCGGCTCGTAGGTCGTGTCGACCGTCCGCGGGCGGGCGAAGGGAACGTGGAGGTCGGCGACGATGCGGCCGGGGCGGGGGCTCATCACGATGACGCGGGAGGCGAGATAGACGGCCTCGCGCAGGTCGTGGGTGACCAGCAGCACCGTCGGGCGGCGTGCCAGCCAGATCTCCTGCATGTTCGCCCACAGCTCCTCGCGGGTGAACTGGTCGAGCGCGCCGAACGGCTCGTCGAGAAGCAGGAGTTCGGGTTCGTGGATCAGCGCGCGGCACAGGCTGGCGCGCTGCAGCATGCCGCCGGAGAGCTGCCACGGGTACTTGTGCGCGAAGTCGCGCAAGCCCACGAGCTCCAACAGGTCGGCGACGCGGTCGCGGAACTCGCGGTTCCTTTCCTGCCGGTACCGCTGCCGGAACGGCTCGACGATCTTGAGCGGCAGCATGACGTTCCGCTCGATGGTCAGCCACGGCAGCATCGTCGGGTTCTGGAAGGCGAGGCCGGCGCGCAGCGGCTTCGCCCCGACCTCGCGGCCGCCCACCACCACCGCGCCGGAGCTGGCCTTCGCCAGGCCGACGAGAAGCCTGAGGATGGTCGACTTCCCGCAACCCGACGGCCCGACCAGCGCCACGAACTCACCCTGCCGGACGTCCAGGGACACGTCGTCGAGCGCCCGCACGGCGGCGGCGCCCCGGCCGAACTCGAGAACGACGTTCTCCAGTTCCACCATCTTGGCGAAGGGAGGTGCGGACGCGACGGGGATGGGACTCATGCGGGCCTCTGCCGGACGCTCGACCCGGTCCCGGCGGCGCCGGAACACGGTGTCGACGCAGCGTGGCACGCTCTCGCATGTGCGAGATAGACGTTATTATTCGCACCGGCTGTTGCCCTGGAGGCAACAGGTACGGGTCAGGACGTTTCCTCGTCCAAATCGGCAACGACCTTGCTCAGCATGTGCGCCAAAGTTGCCGGCCCCTCGGAGAGCTGGCCGTTGGCCCGGGCCGCCAGCACCAGCTCGCGCGGTCTCAGGCCCCGCTCGCGCAGGGCCAGGAACACCAGCCTGCCTTCGCTCAGCTCCCGCTCGGCGCCCAGGCGCGTCTGGAACGTCACGCCGTAACCCTGCACGGCGAAGTGGATGAGGGCGCCGATGGAGTTGGTGATGGCCCGCGGCTCGAACCGCACCCCGGCCGCCACGGCCGTCTGCTCGATGGTCCGGCCGAGCGTCAGCGAGGTGTCGGCCAGGAGGACCCGCTCGCCGGCGAACTCGCGCAGGCGCACCGTCCCGTTGCCGGCCAGCGGGTGGTCGGGCCGCACCAGGGCCCCCAAGCCCAGCTTGGCGCTCGCCAGGCGCTTCGCCTTGCGCGGCACCGGCACGTCGAAGGCGATGGCCAGGTCGATCCGGCCGTCGGCCACGGCGTCGAGCGCCTCCTGCGAGCCGGTGGTGCGGAGATCGACGCTGACGTTCGGAAAGCGTCCCCAGAACCGGGAGAGAACGGCCGGCAGCGTCTCGCGCATCATGCTCTCGACGGCGGCCACCCGGACGTTGCCGCGGCGCAGTCCCTGCAGGTCCTGGATGAAGGCGAGCCCGCTGCTCAGCTGCTGCACGCTGGCGCGGGCATGGTGCAGCAGCGTCTCGCCGGCGCTCGTCAGCTTCAGCCGGCGGCCGATGCGGTCCAGCAGCGGAACGCCGAGATCCTCCTCGAGGTGTTTGACGGCCCGGCTGACCGCCGATGGCGCCACGTTGAGGGCCAGCGCCGCCCTCCGCACCGAACCCTGCTCGGCCACCAGCTGGAAATAGAGCAGCCGCGTGGAAACCAGCCCCAGTCGTTGGGGATCCATCCGTTCGTCCTCCCGGTCCGGAACGCTTGCCCGGGCAGTCTAGACCGGTTCGGGCCGGACGCATCGCCCGCGGTTGCCGCATCCGGGAACCGGAGCGCCGGGCGCCCGGTTGCAGGGCGGAACATGACGTTTCCCCCTTTGCGATCCGAGGTCTCCCATGAGCGACCGCTCCCACGACACGCCCCTGGACAAGCACGCCCGCGACGCCGAGCGCACGGCCGAAGAGCACCGCGCGATCCAGCGCCAGGTGGAGGAGGCGGACGCCCGCGCCAAGGGGTCGGGGTCCCAGGGCGCGATGCAGGCCGGGCCGCGCCCCGAGCCGGAGTTGCCGCTGCCGGCGCAGCACCTGAAGAAGCCGGGCCTGGAGTCCGATCTCGAGCCGCGGCCGCGCTACCGGGCGCCGGACTACAAGGGGTCGGACAAGCTGAAGGACATGGTGGCGCTGATCACCGGCGGCGATTCCGGCATCGGCCGGGCGGTGGCGGTGCTGTTCGCCCGCGAAGGGGCCGACGTCGCCATCGTCTACCTGAACGAGCACTCCGACGCCGAGGAGACCAGGCGGGCGGTCGAAGCCGAGGGGCGGCGCTGCCTGACCATCCCCGGCGACGTCACCGACAGCACCTTCTGCCGCAACGCCGTCGCCCGCACCGTGCGCGAGCTCGGCAAGCTGGACATCCTCGTCAACAACGCCGCCTTCCAGGAGCATGTCCCCACCTTCGAGGACCTGACCGAGGAGCATTTCGACCGCACCATCAAGACCAACCTCTACGGCTACTTCCACATGGCCAAGGCGGCGGTGCCGCACCTGCCGGAGGGCGGCTCGATCATCAACACCGGCTCGGTCACCGGCCTCGCCGGCAACAAGAGCCTGATCGACTACGCCACCACCAAGGGCGGCATCCATGCCCTCACCATGTCGCTCGCCGAACACCTGATGGAGCGCGGCATCCGCGTCAACGCGGTGGCGCCGGGCCCGGTGTGGACGCCGCTGAACCCGGCGGACAAGCCGGCCGAGGGCGTCAAGTCCTTCGGCAGCAGCGCCCCCATGGGCCGCCCCGGCCAGCCGGAGGAGCTGGCGCCGGCCTACGTCTTCCTCGCCGCTCCCGCCTGCTCCAGCTTCATCACGGGCGAGATCCTGCCGGTGCTGGGCGGCATCCGCGGCGGCTGACCGGCCGGGCGGGGCCGCGCCCTTCCGCCGGCGCATGCCGGCCCCGCCCGCTATTCCCACTTGAATGGCGTAAAATCGAACGCATATGGCAGGGAAACCCGCCCCAGCATTGTTTCGATCGCGCCATGAGCAACCCGTACGACATTCTCGGCGTGTCCAAGACCGCCTCGGCGGACGAGATCCGCAAGGCCTACCGCAAGCTCGCCAAGAAGCACCACCCCGACCTCAACCCCGGCAACGCCGAGGCGGAGCAGCGCTTCAAGGAGATCACCGCCGCCTACGACCTGCTGTCGGACGCCGACAAGCGGGCCCGCTTCGACCGCGGCGAGATCGACGCCTCGGGCCAGGAACGGCCGCAGCGCCACTACTACCGCGACTTCGCCGGCGGCCCCGGGGGCGCCCGCTACCAGGGCGCCGAGGGCTTCGCCGCCGACGACCTCGAGCACATCTTCGCCGACCTGTTCGGCAGCCGCGGCTTCGCCGGGGCGGCCGGCGGCCGCCGCACCGAGGCGCGCGTGAAGGGCGGCAACCTCAGCCTGACCCTGCCGCTCGACTTCCTCGACGCCGTCAAGGGCGGCAAGCGCCGGGTGACGATGCCCGACGGGCGCACCCTCGACATCGACCTGCCGGCCGGGCTGGAGGACGGCGGGACCGTGCGCCTCAAGGGCCAGGGGATGCCCGGCGTCGGCGGCGGCCCGTCGGGCGACGCGCTGGTCACCGTGCAGGTCCGCCCCCATCCCTGGTTCCGCCGCGACGGCGACGACATCCGCCTCGACCTGCCGGTGACCCTGGGCGAGGCGGTGCTGGGCGCCAAGGTGCGGGTGCCGACGGTGGACGGGGCGGTGATGCTGAGCGTGCCCAAGGGGGCCAACAACGGCACCGTGCTGCGCCTCAAGGGCAAGGGCGTTCCCGACCCCCACCGCAAGACGCGGGGCGACCAGTACGTGACCGTGCGGATCGCCCTGCCCGACCGGCCGGATGCCGAGCTGGAGGCGTTCGCCAAGTCCTGGGCGCCGGCCGGCTACGACCCGCGCAAGGCGATGGAGGCGGGAGGATGAGCGGGATCGGCTTCGACGAGGCGCTGGCCGCCTGCCGGCGCGTGTCGCGCGGCGACCTCACCCTGTGGATCGAACGGCATTGGGTGCGCCCGCACGGCGGCGGCGGCGCCGTGACCTTCACCGCGATCGACCTGGCGCGGATCGAGCTGATCTGCGACCTGCGCCAGGACCTGGACCTCGACGACGACACGGTGCCGCTGGTGCTCTCGCTGCTCGACACGGTGCACGGCCTGCGCCGCCGGCTGACCGTGCTGGCGCGGGCCATCGGCCACCTGCCGCCCGAGGCCCGCGCGGCGCTGGCCGAGGAGGTCCGCCGGCTGGAGACGTCCGGCGAGTAGCGGCGCCCGTCAGCGCAGCGGGATGTTCATCTGGATGCTCACGCCGGGCATCGGCGGTGGGGCGTAGACGACCGCCGGCGGCGGCGCGTAGACGACCCGGGGCGGCGGCGCGTAGACCACGGCGGGCGGCGCCGGCACGACGACGACGGGCGGCGGCGGGGCCGTGTACACCACGGCCGGGGGCCCGTAGCGGTGGTGCTTGTGGTGGCCGCGACCGTGCCCGTGCCGATGGTCGCCGGCCGCTGCCGGCAGCGAAACGGCGGCCGAGACGGCAACGGCGACGGCCGTCAGACCGGCGTGACGAAGAACGACCCCAAGACCCATGCTCTTGCTCCCCCCAGGACGGTGCCCCCCGGCACGTCGGCGCCACGGGGCATTCCCTATATGGTCAGGCTGGCGCTGGCCCTGGTGGGACAATTTTCGGCCCCGCGGGCGTGACGCCAGCCGTTTCCATGTGCTGGGCGGGAGCGCCGCCGGCCAGCCGCCCGGGAGGGGAGGCCGGCGGCGCGGAGGGGGCACCCTCACCGACCGGCGAGGGTCCCAACCATGTAGATGCCGTCGGCGCCGCGCCTCAGGGTGAAGTCGATCGCGGTCCCGGGCTTCACGGCGGCGAGATCGACCCCGGCGGCGACGGCGAAGCTCATGGTCATGCTCGGCCAGCCCAGCGCCTGGATCGGCCGGTGGCTGATGGTGACCGTGCGCTTGGCGGCGTCCACGGCGTCGACCGTGCCGGTGCCGGCCACGGCGTCGGCGGTGGCGGTGGCGGTGGCGGTGGCGGTCAGGGCGCCGTGCCCGGCCATGTGGCCGTCGGCGGCCAGCGCCGGCGCGGCGGCGAGAAGAACGGCAGCGAGAAGAGGGGCGGTCGTCAGGACGCAAAGGGCGCGCATGGTGTCTGTCTCCGGTTGGGGGGTCATTCGGCCGGGTGCCCGTGGGCGAGCGCGCCGGCGGTCGCGGACGGGGTCCCGGGGTTGCGGACGGCGTTCAGCCGGTTCAGCAGCACGAACACCGCCGGGATCACGAAGAGGGTGAGCAGGGTGGCGGTCGCCATGCCGCCGACCATGGGGGCGGCGATCCGGCGCATCACCTCCGACCCCGTTCCGGTCCCGGCCATGATCGGCAGCAGGCCGGCGAAGATGGTCGCCACCGTCATCACCTTGGGCCGCAGGCGCAGCAGCGCGCCCTCGGTCACCGCATCGTGGACGTCGTCCATGGTGACGGCACGGCCAGCCGCGCCGGCTTCGCGGCGGCGCCGGTCGAGCGCCATGTTCAGGTAGACCTGCATGATGATGGCGGTCTCCACCGCCACGCCGGCCAGGGCGATGAACCCGACCACCACCGCCACCGAGAGCTGATAGTCGAGCAGCCACAGCAGCCAGACGCCGCCGGACAGCGCGACCGGCAGGGTGGCGACGATGGTGGCGACGTCCAGCGCCCGGCCGAAGGCCATGAACAGCAGGACGACGATCAGCAGAAGCGTGACCGGGACGATCATGCCGAGCCGCTTCTCCGCCCGCTCCAGGAACTCGAACTGGCCGGACCAGGCGACGGAGTATCCCGGCGGCAGCTCGACCGTTTGGGCGACGACCCGGCGCGCCTCGTCGACGTAGCCGCCGAGGTCGCGCCCGGCGATGTCGACGTAGATCCAGCCGTTGGGCCGTGCGTCCTCGGAGCGGATCATCGCCGGCCCGTCGACGATGCGGACGGCCGCGACGTCGCCGAGCGCGATGTGCGCCCCCGACGGGGTCACCATCGGCAGCTCGCGCAACGCCTCCGGGCTGCCGCGCTCGTCCTGGGGATAGCGGACGTTGATGGGATAGCGCTCCAGCCCCTCCACCGTTTCGGAGATCCGCATGCCGCCGAGCGCGGTGCGCACCACGTCCTGCACGTCGGCCAGCGACAGCCCGTGCCGCGCCGCCGCCCGGCGGTCGATGTCGACGTCGAGATAGCGCCCGCCCACCGTGCGCTCGGCGTAGGCCGAGGCGGTGCCGGGGACGCCCTTCACGGCCTGCTCGATGCGCGCCGCGATGCGCCCGATCTCGTCCAGGTCGGCGCCGGACACCTTGATGCCGACCGGCGTCTTGATGCCGGTCGCCAGCATGTCCAGCCGGTTCTTGATGGGCATGATCCAGACGTTGGTGACGCCGGGGATCTTCACCCGCCGGTCGAGCTCGGCGCGGATGCCGGCCATGGTCATGCCGGGGCGCCACTCCTCGCGCGCCTTCAGGCGGACCGTCGTCTCGACCATGGTCAGAGGCGCCGGGTCGGTGGCCGTCTCGGCCCGGCCGACCTTGCCGTAGACGCTGGCCACCTCGGGCACCGTGCGGATCAGCCGGTCGGTCTGCTGCAGGATCTCCCCGGCCTTGCCGATGGAGACGCCGGGGAACAGGCTGGGCATGTAGAGGATGTCGCCCTCGTCCAGCTCCGGCATGAACTCCGAGCCGAAGCGCGCCAGCGGGTAGGCGGCGGTGGCGGTCAGCGCCACGGCCAGCACCACCGTCGCCACGGGGTGGCGCACCGCCCCGGCCAGCAGCGGCCGGTACAGGGCGATGAACAGGCGGCTCACCGGGTTGCGGTGCTCGGGCACGATGTGGCGGCCGCGGATGAACCAGCCCATCAGCACCGGCACCAGCGTCACCGACAGGATCGACGCCGCCGCCATGGCGTAGGTCTTGGTGAAGGCGAGCGGCTTGAACATCCGCCCCTCCTGCGCCTCCAGCGCGAACACCGGCACGAAGCTCAGGGTGATGATGAGCAGCGAGAAGAACAGCGCCGGGCCGACCTCGGTGGTCGCCTCGGCCACCACCCGCCAGCGGTTCTCCGGCGTGAGGCGCACCGTCTCCAGCTTGCGGTGCAGGTTCTCGATCATGACGATGGCGGCATCGACCATGGCGCCGATGGCGATGGCGATGCCGCCCAGCGACATGATGTTGGCGTTGATGCCCTGAAGGCGCATGACGACGAACGCGGCCAGCAGCCCCAGCGGCAGGAACAGCACCACCACCAGCGACGAGCGCAGGTGCAGCAGGAAGGCGGCGCACACCAGCACCACCACCAGCATCTCCTCCCCGAGCTTGTGGGTCAGGGTGTCGATGGCCCGCTCGATCAGGCCGGAGCGGTCGTAGGTGACGACGACCTCCACGCCCTCGGGCAGGCCCCGGCGCAGCTCGGCCAGCTTGCCCTTGACGGCGTCGATGGTGGCGAGCGCGTTCTCGCCCCAGCGCATGACGATGACGCCGCCCACCGCCTCGCCCTCGCCGTCCAGCTCGCCGACGCCGCGGCGCAACTCCGGCCCGAGCCGGACCTCGGCCACGTCGGACAGCAGCACCGGCGTTCCCGTGGCGCCGGTCTTCAGCGGCACCGCCAGCAGATCGGCCATCTCGTCGATGTAGCCGCCGGCGCGGACCATGTACTCGGCTTCCGCCATTTCGACGACCGAGCCGCCGGTTTCCTGGTTGGCGGCGCGCACCGCCGCGGCGACCGCCGAGAGCGGCAGCCCGTAGGCGCGCAGCCGCTGCGGATCGACGACCACCTGGTACTGCTTGACCATGCCGCCGATGGTGGCCACCTCGGCCACGCCGGGGACGGTCTGCAGCTCGTACTTCAGGAACCAGTCCTGGAGCACACGCAGTTGCGACAGGTCGTGCCGGCCGCTGCGGTCGACGAGCGCGTACTGGTAGATCCAGCCCACCCCGGTGGCGTCGGGGCCGAGCGCCGGGGCGGCACCGGCCGGCAGGCGCGACGTCACCTGGGACAGGTACTCCAGCACCCGCGAGCGGGCCCAGTAGAGGTCGGTGCCCTCCTCGAAGATGATGTAGACGTAGCTGTCGCCGAACATGGAATAGCCGCGCACCGTGCGCGCCCCGGGCACCGAGAGCATGGCGGTGGCGAGCGGATAGGTGATCTGGTCCTCGACCACCTGGGGTGCCTGGCCGGGATAGGAGGTCTTGACGATCACCTGGACGTCGGACAGGTCGGGCAGCGCGTCGACCGGCGTCGTCGCCACCGCCCACGCCCCGCCCACCGCCAGGAGGACGCTCAGCACCACGATCAGGAAGCGGTTGTCGAGGGACCAGCGGATGAGGGCGGCGATCATGACGAGGCCTCCGCCTCGGCGCCGACCACCACGAAGGCGCCGGCGGCGTCGCGGCCGATGGACAGACGGACCCGGGCGCCCGGCGCGAGGGCGGCGGCGTCCACGGCGTCGGCCAGGCCGAAGTCCATGGTCATGCCGGGCCAGCCGAGCACGGGAATCGGCCCGTGGGTGACGTTGACGGTGCGGCCGCCGGCGTCCACCGCGTTGACGGTCGCCGACGTCTGCGCCAGCGCCTCGGGGGCGGCCGGCGGCGCCGGCTCGTGCCGATGCCCCTGCTCCGGGGTCTCCAGGCGGGCGAGGCCGGCGGTGAGGCTGGCCTCGGAATCGATCAGGAACTGGCCCGAGCGGACCACGCGCGCGCCCTCCTCCAGCCCGGACAGGATCTCCAGGCGCTCGCCGGAACGCGCGCCGACCGTCACCGGCACCGCCCGGAACCGTCCGGCGCCGAGGTCGAGGACGACGCGGTCGCTGCGCCCGGTGCGGATCACCGCCTCCGCCGGCACCGCCAGCACCCCGGAGCGCGCCGCCCCCTTGAGCACGACGTTGGCGAACATGTTGGGGCGCAGCTTGAGCTCCGGGTTGGGAAAGCGCAGGCGGACCTTGAGCGTGCGCGTCGCCGGGTCGAGGTCGGGATAGACGTAGTCGACCCGGCCGCGCCAGACGTCCTCGGGCAGGTGGTCGAGGCGGGCCTCCGCCTCCATGCCCGGCCGGACGCGCGCCGACTGGCTTTCGAAGACGTCGGCGATGACCCAGATCGACGACAGGTCGGCCAGGGTCATCAGCGTCTCGTCGGGTTTGACGTACATGCCCTCGCGCGCCGCGATCTGCGTCACCACCCCGTCCTGGGGGGCGAGCACCCGGATGCGCTCGGGCGTCCGGCGGGTGGCGGCGATCTCGGCGATCTGCGGCTCGGAGACGCCGAGCGCCCGCAGCTTGGCCCGCCCGCCGGCGGCGAAGCTGTCGCTGCCGCGCTGCAGGTCGCGCACGTACTCGTAGGAGGCGGCCACCAGCTCGGGGGCGAACACCTCGAACAGGAGATCGCCCGCCCTGACCTCGGCGCCGAGCGAGCGGACGGCCAGCCTCTCGACCCAGCCGTCGCCGCGGACGTGGACGTGGGAGGTTCGGTCCTCGTCCAGGGTGACGTAGCCGACGGTGCGGATCTCGTCGCCGAAGTCGGCCCGCACGGCCTGCCCGATGCGGACGCCGATGGCGTTGACGGTGGCCGGCGAGACGGCGACGACCCCGGCCCCGTCGGCCGGCGCGGCGACCGGCGCGGCGGCCGGCTCCTCGCCGTCGTAGACGGGGATGAGGTCCATCCCCATGGGCGATTTGCCCGGCGCGGCGCGCCGGTAGTTGGGGTCCATGGGGGCGACCCAGTAGAGGATCTTCTTCTCGCCCGGCGCGGCACCGGCGCCGGCGGCCGAGCGTTCATAGGCGATGCCGCCGCCGAGCCCGGCGGCCAGGGCCACCGCGGCGAGCAGCAACGTGCGTGCGGACATGAGGGATGTGTCCTTCTTCCCAATCCGTTGCGGGGGCGGCGGGTGGCGACCCGCCGCACGGCACTGGACTCAGGAGAAGACGCGGGGAGGCCGCGGGTCGGGAACGGTCGAGCGGTCCGCGGCGACCCGTTCGGGCGTCCGCCCGTAGGCGGAGCGGGTGACGCGCAGGGCCACGGAATCGAAGGCCGGCAGGACGGCCGCCGCCGGGAACATGCCGCATCCGGCCGTCATCCCCGGCAGGCACGTGCCGGCAACGCCGGCGCCCCGGTCGCCCGCCGCCGGGCGGCCGCAGTCGTCCGCGTCAGCACGCGCGTGATCCGCCATGGACGTGCCGCCGGCCACGCCCCCATGCATTGCCGCCCCCTGCATCCCAGCGTGATCCTGCGCCACCGCGGACGCCATCGACGCCGCCGGCACGCCGCCCGCCAGGGCGACGCACAGAACGACGAGAAGGCAAATCCACTTGCGCATGGCGCACCGGAACGACCGAGGGATCGGCCTGGATAACCGGTGCCGCGGCGCACCGTCAATGCGGCGAATCGCCCGCCTCACGCCCGCGCGCGCAGGTAGGGCGTCAGCCGCCACTCCGTCCAGCGCACCAAGCGGGCGATGGCGAAATTGAGGATGAGATAGATGGCGCCGGCCAGGATGAAGATCTCGAACACGGCGAAGGTCTGCGAGATGATGCGCCGCGCCAGACCGGTCACCTCCAGGAGCGTGATGGTGGAGGCGAGCGAGCTGGCCTTGACCATCAGGATCACCTCGTTGCCGTAGGCCGGCAGGCCCTGGCGGATGGCGACGGGGGCGACGATGCGGCGGAACAGCAGGAAGCGCGACATGCCGCAGGCGCGCGCCGCCTCGATCTGGCCGTGCGGCACCGAGAGGATGGCGCCGCGCACGATCTCGCTGGTGTAGGCGCCGGTGTTGAGCATCAGCGCCAGCACCGCGCACCAGTAGGGCTCGCGCAGGAAGACCCAGAGAAAGCTGTCGCGGATCACCGCGAACTGGCCGAGGCCGTAGTAGATCAGGAAGATCTGCACCAAGAGCGGCGTGCCGCGGAAGACGAAGACGTAGGCCTGGGCGATCCAGCCGGCGATCCGGTTGCCGGACAGCCGCATCAGCGCCGTCCCCGTCGCCACCACCAGCCCCAGCGCCTCGGCCAGCAGCACGAGCTGCAGCGTCAGCGGCACGCCCGAGAGCAGGGTGGGCAGGCTGTCCCACATGAGTTGCCAGTTCATCGGCTCTAGGCCCTCCGCACGCCGCGCATGGCGTGACGCTCGGCCCGCTCGAACACCGCCGTGGAGACGGAGGTCAGGATCAGGTAGAGCACCATGGCCACGGTGTAGAACAGGAACGGCTCGCGGGTCGAACCGGCGGCGACGTGCGCCATGCGCATGATCTCGGCGAGCGCCGTCACCGAGATCAGCGAGGTGTCCTTCAGGGTGAGCTGCCAGACGTTGCCGAGTCCCGGCAGGGCGTAGCGCAGGGTCTGCGGCACCAGGACGCGGCGCAGGACCAGCCAGCGGTTCATGCCGCAGGCGCGCGCCGCCTCGATCTGGCCGTGCGGCACCGCCTGCACGGCACCGCGGATCACCTCCGTCGAGTAGGACCCGGAGATCAGGCCGACCGCCAGCACGCCGACGGAGAAGGCGTTCACCTCGATGTAGCCGTCGTAGCCGAACAGGCGGCCGAGCGCCATGACGGCGCCGCTGCCGCCGAAGAACAGCAGGTAGATGACCAGCAGTTCCGGCACGCCGCGCAGCACCGTGGTGTAGACCTCGGCGAGGCCGGCGAGGATCAGGTTGCCGCCCAGTTTCGCCGCCGCGCCCAGCGTGCCGAACAGCAGGCCGAGCAAGAACGCCGACACCGAGACGGCGACGGTCATGGCGGCGCCCATCAGCAGCTGGTCGCCCCAGCCGCGGTCGCCGAAGGAGAGGAGTTCGAGCATGGCTGGGGCCAGCGCCGGCCGCCCCCGCGCCCCGGACCGGAGCGCGGGGGCGGCGTCTCCGTCACTTCACCGAGATGTCGTAGCCGAACCACTGCTCCGACAGCTTCTGGATCGTGCCGTCCTGGTTGGCCTCGGCGATCGCCTTGTTGAACTTCTCCTTGAGGTCCGTGTCCTTCTGGCGCAGGCCGACGCCAACGCCCTCGCCCAGCACGCCGCGCGCGAAGTTCGGGCCGAACATGGTCAGGCTCTGTTCCTTCTTGACGATCTCCTGGGCCGCCGAGCGGTCGCCGAGGATGGCGTCGAGGCGGCTGTTGACCAGATCGATGCCGGCCTCGTCCAGGGTGCCGTAGGTGCGCAGGGAGACGTCGGGCAGGTGCTTCTCCATGAAGTTCGCCTGGATGGTCGAGGTCTGCACGCCGACGGTCTTGCCCTCCAGCGCCTTGGCCAGCGTGTCGATGGCCTTCTGGTCGGCGGGGTCGACGGTGGCGAGGTCGACGTTCTTGGCGTCGAAGCTCAGCTTGGCGAGGTCGCTGCCCTTGGGCGCGGCGAAGGCGGTCGGCTCGCTGCCGTAGGGCCCGGCGAAGTCGATGACCTTCTTGCGCTCGTCGGTGATCGACATGCCGGCCATGATGGCGTCGTACTTGCCCTGCTGCAGGGCGGGGATGATGCCGTCCCAGTCCTGGGCGACGATCTCGCACTCCGCCTTCATCTTCTTGCAGAGCTCGCGGGCGAGGTCGATCTCGAAGCCGATCAGCTCGCCCGACGGCGAGGTGGCGTTCCACGGGGCGTAGGCGCCCTCGGTGGCGATGCGGATCTTGTTCCAGTCCTTGGCCTCGGCGCCGAACGCCGCGGCCGTCAGGATGGCGCCGAGCGCCAGCGTCGCGATGGTCTTGTTCACGGTTATAAGCCTCCTCTGTTCGCTGCCCCCTCTTCACGGAGGGCCCGGCGAAACGCTTCGATGGAACGGGTCAGCCCGCCAGGTGGCGGGCCAGGAACTGTCGCACGCGCTCCGATTCGGGATCGACCAGGACCTTGTCCGGCGGACCCTGCTCCTCGATCCGGCCCTGGTGGAGGAACACCACCTCCGACGCGACCTCGCGGG
This sequence comes from Azospirillum sp. ST 5-10, assembly GCF_051225715.1. Taxonomy (NCBI): domain Bacteria; kingdom Pseudomonadati; phylum Pseudomonadota; class Alphaproteobacteria; order Rhodospirillales; family Azospirillaceae; genus Azospirillum; species Azospirillum sp. ST 5-10. The sequence continues at coordinate 61,816 of NZ_JBPJSP010000005.1, read as the reverse complement.
CGAATCCCATCTCGTGGGTGACGACGATCATCGTCGTCCCCTCCTCGGCGAGCTGGCGGATGACCAGCAGCACCTCGCCCACCAGCTCGGGGTCGAGCGCCGAGGTCGGCTCGTCGAACAGCATGACCTTGGGCTGCATGGCGAGCGCCCGGGCGATGGCGGCGCGCTGCTGCTGGCCGCCGGAGAGCTGCACCGGGTAGGCGTCGGCCTTGGCGAGGATGCCGACCTTGTCGAGCAGCCCGCGCGCCCGCTCCACCGCCTCCGCCTTCGGCACGCCCAGCACGTGGACCGGCGCCTCGATGACGTTCTCCAGGATCGTCATGTGGGTCCACAGGTTGAAGCCCTGGAACACCATGCCGAGCCGGGTGCGGATGCGGTCGACCTGGCGCGGGTCGGCCGGCACGGTGCGGCCGGTTCGCGTCTTCTTCAGGCCGATGGTCTCGCCGCCGACGGTGATCCTCCCGTCGTCCGGCACCTCCAGCATGTTGATGCAGCGCAGCAGCGTGCTCTTGCCCGACCCGGAGGAGCCGATCATGGCGATCGCCGCCCCTTCCCGCGCCGTCAGCGAGACGCCCTTCAGCACCTCCAGCGCGCCGAATCGCTTGTGCAGGTTCTCCACGTGGACGGCGACGGGGGCGTCGGAGCGGATCGGGGGATGTCGGTGCATACCGGCTGTATCGGGGCGGTTTGGTCTGACCACAGGCTAGACCGGTAAGCCCGCGCCGGCAAAGCGGATTTTCGCGTGGGGCGCGGCGTCGGCAGGCGTGGCTCGCCGGTCGGCGGCACGGGCGCGCGCGGACGCCCGGCCGGCCGGTCCGGCGGAGCGCGACGGAACTTCAAAATTTTGCCACGATCTCCACGTATCTCTACCGGCGAGGGACGGCGCGACGCGGCTCCCTTCAAAACCCCCACCCGGCCAGACCCCGGCCGGGACATGACGGCCACCGCACGAGCCCCCGTTGCGGTGGCCGTCTCCTTTTGCGGACGAGCCGCGGCTGCACCGTCAGTCCTGGTCGGCGTCCTCCGCCATTTCGTCGGCCAGCTCGCCGGCGAGTTCGGCGAACAGGCCGGCGTCCACCGACAGGCCGTTGGCCTCGCTGATGCGCACGAAGATGCGGTAGGCGTGCAGGATGGCGACGTCCAGCACCGCCTCGTCCCCCTCGTCGTCGAACTTGTCCTTGATGCCACGCTCGGCCAGCGTGCTGGCGATGTCCTGTTCGGCCGCCTGCAGGACGGCCTCCATGGCACGCTTGTGTAGGGTCGACATGGCGCGTTTCTCCTTTGCTGGTCCGACCAATGGGCCGGTCCTTCACTCTAGTCGGGATTCGTGGCGGGGAAAGGGCTGCGATGGCGGTGCGTCGTCGGTCTAGAGCGGGATCGCCGCCGCCTCCGCCAGGGTCCGCTCCGGCGGGAAGTGCATGGACACGGTGGTCCCCGCGCCGGCGGTGCTGGCGATCGTCAGCCGGCCGCCGTGCAGCTCCATCAGGTTGCGGCTGATCGCCAGGCCGAGACCGGTGCCGCCGAAGCGGCGGCTGATGGAGGTGTCGGCCTGCTGGAAGGGTTCCGTCAGCCGCGGCAGGGCCTCCGGCTCGATGCCGATGCCGGTGTCGGCCACCGTCACCGTGATCCCGCCGTCCGTCGCCACCGCCGCGCCGATCGTCACCGCGCCGTCGGGCGGCGTGAACTTCACGGCGTTGGACAGCAGGTTGAGGAGCACCTGGCGCACCGCGCGTTCGTCGGCGAACAGGCGCGGCAGGACGGCCGGCAGCGCCAGGCGCAGCGCCACCCGTCCCTGCTCGGCCGCCGCCTCGGCCACCGCCAGCCCCGATTCCAGGACGGCGGCGAGGTCGAGGTCGCGCTCCTCCAGCGCGTAGCGCCCCGCCTCCAGCTTCGACATGTCGAGGACGTCGTTGATGAGGTCGAGCAGATGGGTGCCGCTGATGCGGATGTGGCCGGCGTATTCGGCGTAGCGCGGGTTGCCGATGGGGCCGAACACCTCGTGCGCCATGATCTCGGAGAAGCCGATGATGGCGTTGAGCGGCGTGCGCAGCTCGTGGCTCATGGTGGCGAGGAAGGCGCTCTTGGTGCGGCTGGCGCTCTCCGCCTCCTCCTTGGCCTGGGCGAGGCGCTGCGCCGCCAGCACGCGGTCGGTGACGTCGCGGGCCAGGAACAGCACCGCCGGGCACGGCGCCACGTCGGCCGGCAGCACCGCCGTCCGCCCCTCGAACCAGCGTCCGCCCGAGGTCCCGCCCAGCCGGTACTCGACCCCCTGCGCCGTGCCGCTCTCCAGGGTGCGCCGGATGGCGCCGCGCAGCCGGGCCGCGACGTCGGCGGGCAGGACCTCCTCGAGCCGGCGGTCGACCAACTCCCCGGACGGCGCCGTCAGCGCCGTCCCGTCGCCGGCCGCCAGCACCTCGCGGTAGCGGCCGTCGGCGTCGATGATGAAGGCGATGTCGGGCAGCGCGCCGATCAGCGCCGCCAGGCGCGCCCGGCTGGCGCGCAGCGCCTCCTCCGCCTGGCGCCGCGCCGTGACGTCGCGGATCACCCCGAGGCTGCCGCCGCCCTCCAGGCGGACGGCGCTGAGTTCGCACAGCAGGGTGTCGCCGTCGGGGCGGCGCAGCATCACCTCGCGGTGCAGGCGGCCGCCGCCGTCCAGCGCCGCCAGCGCGTCGCGGGTTGTGCCGCCCGGACCCCGCCCGTCCTCCAGCACGTCGGCGAGGCGGACGGCGCCGACGTCCTCGCGCTCCAGGCCGAGCATCGCGCAGGCGGCGGGGTTGGCCTCGGCGAATCGGCCGCCGCCGTCGACCACGAAGATCCCTTCCATCGCCGCGTCGAGATAGGAGCGCAGCCGCGCCTCGCTCTGGCGCAGGCTGTCCTCCATGCGCTTGCGCTCGGTGATGTCGCGCGCCTCGGGGATCAGCATGACGACGCGGCCGCCGTCGTCGCGGATCGGCTTGATGGAGAAGTCCAGGGTCTGCGGCCCGGCGTGCGGGTGCGACTGCACCTCGAAGCGCACGAAGGCCCCCGCCGCCGCCTCCGTCACCGCCCGGCGCAGCCGTTGCGCGCCCTCGGGATTGCGCCGCCAGGGCGGCAGTTCCCACAGGAGGCGGCCGACCATCGCCTCGGCGGCGCTGCCGGCGAGGGCGCAGCCGGCGGCGTTGATCGCCAGCAGCCGGCCGTCGGGGCGCAGCAGACCGATGAACTGGAAGGCGCTGTCGAAGATGGCGCGGGCGCGCCGCTCGCTGTCGGCCAGCGCCGCGGCGGTGGCCTGCAGGCGGCGCAGGTAGCGCAGCAGCAGCGCCGTCAGGCCGATCATCAGGGCGACGCCGCAGAACAGGCCGAACAGGCGCTGCGCCGTGCCGGCCCGCCAGGTGGCGAGATAGTCCGCCTCGCCCAGCCGGACGGCGACCGACAGCGGGTAGCCTTCGACCGCGCGGATGGTGACGATCCGCCGTTGCCCGTCGATGCCCGAGGGGCCGATCAGGGTCGCTTCCGCCACCCCGGCCGTGGTGCGCGGCACGGTGCCGGCGTGACGCCCGGGGTCCGCCATCAGCGCCTCGTCGCGGGGATGGCGGGCGAGCACCATGCCGTCGCGGTTCCACAGGGTGACGGTGCCGTGCGCGCCGACGTCGAGGGTGGCGTAGAAGCGGTCGAAATAGGCGAGGTCGATGGCCGCCCAGACGATCCCGGCGAAGCCGCCGTCGGCGTCCTCGAGCCGACGGCTCACCGCGACGAACCAGCCGCGCCCGACGCGGCTGAACAGTGGCGGCGAGATGTGGGTGCCGGCCCCCGGGTTGTCGCGGTGGAAGCGGAAATACTCGCGGTCGGCGACGTCGAGCCCGACGCTGGAGTTGGCCGGATCGGCGTCGAAGCGCACCCGGCCGGCGGCGTCGACGACGACGAGGGTGCGGAACACCGTGGTGTGCCGCAGCGCGCTCTCCACCTGGGCGCGGACGCCGGCGTCGTCGGGCAGCCCGCCGCCGTGGAGGAGCGGCCGCAGCGCCTCGGCCAGGGTGGCGACCGCCAGCTCGGCGGTGGCGAAGGCGCCGCGGGCGTGCACCTCCAGGGTGTTGGCGAGGTTCTGGGTCTGCCGCATGGCCTCCGCCTCGGCCCGCTCGCGGCTGCGCAGGACGTCGAGGGCGGCGAGCCCCGCCAGCCCGACCACCACCAGACCGACCAGCGCCAGGAGCACGGCCCGGACGCGGCGGAAGTCGGAGGCGTTGGAACGGGCCGTCGCCGCGGGAGCGCGCAGAACCGAGATCGGCGGATCGGTGGGGGCGGTCACGGGCATGGGATCGCGGGAGCGGAAACGACGGCCACTCTACGCGGTCGCCCCGCGCAATGCACGGGAGACGTGCACCGCCGCGCTTTCGGGCTCGACAAGGGCGGGCCCTTGCGGGCATCAAGGCCGCCGCGACACCGCGACGTTCACGGCCACCCGGGACCGCCATCATGGAGCTGCTGCAGGACCCCCTCGTCATGACGCTGCTGTTCGGCCCGCTGGTGCTGTGGCCGGCGGCCCGCATCCTGCGCCGCGCCGGGTTCTCGCCGTGGCTGGCGCTGCTGGTGCTGGTGCCGGTGGTGGGCGTGCTGGCGGTCTACGCCGTGCTCGGGCACCGGCGCTGGCCCAACCTGCCGGCCCGGCCGGCGCGCCCGGCGCCCAAGGCGCGCCGCACCTTGTGAGGGATGGGACATCATGAGCGAGTGGCTTTCCGCGGTGGTGCCGGCGCTGGAGCCGTGGCAGACCGGCCTGATCTTCGCCCTCTACATCACCTACAAGGTGGTGCTGGGGGGCTGGATCGTCGCCAAGGCCGGGCGCAGCCCGATGTGGGTGCTGGTGGTGCTCGTCCCCTGGGCCGAGCTGGTCGGGATCTGGCTGTTCGCCTACGCCCGCTGGCCCTTCATGGAGCCGCCGGCCGGCGCGGAGTAGCCGCCGGACGGGCTTGAAGCCCGCCGCGACACGCCGTACTGTCGCCGCTCCCGACCTACCCTTCGGCGTGAGCGAGTCCCATGAGCGGTGCGACCGGCAAAGAGATCAAGAAAGTTGTGCTCGCCTATTCCGGCGGCCTCGACACCTCGGTGATCCTGAAGTGGCTGCAGGAGACCTACCGTTGCGAGGTGGTGACCTTCACCGCCGACCTCGGCCAGGGCGAGGAGCTGGAGCCGGCGCGCAAGAAGGCGGAGATGCTGGGCATCAAGCCCGAGAACATCTTCATCGACGACCTGCGCGAGGAGTTCGTGCGCGACTTCGTCTTCCCGATGTTCCGCGCCAACACCGTCTACGAGGGCGTCTACCTGCTGGGCACGTCGATCGCCCGGCCGCTGATCGCCAAGCGCCAGATCGAGATCGCCAACCAGGTCGGCGCCGACGCCGTCGCCCACGGCGCCACCGGCAAGGGCAACGACCAGGTCCGCTTCGAGCTCGGCTATTACGCGCTGCGCCCCGACATCAAGATCATCGCCCCCTGGCGCGAGTGGGACCTCAACAGCCGCACCAAGCTGATCGACTACGCCGAGAAGAACCAGATCCCGATCGCCAAGGACAAGCGCGGCGAGGCCCCCTACTCCACCGACGCCAACCTCCTGCACATCTCCTACGAGGGCAAGGCGCTGGAGGACCCGTGGATCGAGCCGGACGAGGACATGTACACCCGCTCGGTCGCCCCGGAGAAGGCGCCGGACACCCCCGCCTACGTGGAGATCGAGTTCCGCCGCGGCGACGCCGTCGCCGTGAACGGCACGCCGATGTCGCCGATGCAGGTGCTGACCGAGCTGAACCGGCTGGGCGGCGAGAACGGCATCGGCCGCCTCGACCTGGTGGAGAACCGCTACGTCGGCATGAAGTCGCGCGGCGTCTACGAGACGCCGGGCGGCACGGTGCTGCTGGCGGCCCACCGCGCCATGGAGAGCATCACGCTCGACCGCGGCTCGGCCCACCTCAAGGACGAGCTGATGCCGCGCTACGCCGAGCTGATCTACTGCGGCTACTGGTGGAGCCCCGAGCGCCTGGCGCTGCAGGCGCTGATCGACCAGACCCAGGAGGTGGTGAACGGCACGGTGCGGCTGAAGCTCTTCAAGGGCAACATCATGGTGGCCGGCCGCAAGTCGCCCAACTCGCTCTACCGCATGGACTACGTCACCTTCGAGGAGGACAGCGTCTACAACCAGAAGGACGCGGAAGGCTTCATCAAGCTGAACGCGCTGCGCCTGCGCCTCGGCGCCATGGCCCGGCAGGGGCTGAAATAGGCCGCGGCGTCGAACGCGTCCGTTCTCATCTCGACAAGCCACTGGCTCTCGACCGGCTGGCGGCGGTGGACTGTCTTTCGCGATGGGGGCGGACGCTTTGTGACACGCCACGCCCCCACCCCGCCCCTCCCCCGCTTCGCAGGGGAGGGCGCTTGGTTTGCCCTTTCCTGCGAAGCGGCAAGGGAGGGGCCCATGCGCAGCATGGGAAGGGTGGGGGCAAGGCGTGTGTCTGCCTGTTGGCCCAGCAGTATCCATGTCATGCCTCACGAAGTGAGGCGGACTGACGTCGATCTGTCGCTGCCAGCGGCAGGCGGGGAAACCGTCAGCGCCCCGCGTCCCGGAACAGCCAAGGATGCAGGGCCCGCGCCCGGTGGCGGAACAACGCGGCCAGCGTGCCACGCAGGCGGTGGAAGAACGGTAATCCCCGCATAGGCTCCTCCCTGTCGCACCGGAGGAGAAGCGCAAAGATGGTGCCAAGCCCGAACCGTGCAAGCCGGAGCGATGGGCCGTCCGGTCGTGCATGCGATTCCGGCATATGCCCAACTCAGGTGCATTCTGCCCGCCGATTGCGCTCACTCGACCCTGGCGACCGTGGAAAAGAGCGCATCCGCCGCTGGCACGCCCCTTGCGAGGACCGTGGCGCATCTAGGGTTCCGGCCCGCCGCAGGCGGGTGACTGGTCCGAGAGGTGCGATCCAGCGGTGGCCTCCGCTGGACACACGGCGGGACAAAAGCCCGGGAGGTTCGCGTACCGATGTGGGGGTCCCCCGGAGGGATCGCCGCGCGGTCGGGCCGTCCCGGCACGCCCCGCCCCCCTCGTCGGTACGGCCGTTCAAACGGAGCCGAGGAGGGACATCGATGCTCACACTGCCGAACACCGTCAAGGGGCTCGCCGCGTTCGTCAAGGGTCTGGCCGCCGCGGCCCTGGTGCTGGCCGCCGCCGGTCCGGCCATGGCCGCGCCGAAAAAGGAGTTCTCGCTGGCGTGGTCGATCTACGCCGGCTGGATGCCATGGTCCTACGCCGCCGAGAGCGGCATCCTGAAGAAGTGGGCCGACAAGTACGGCATCACCATCGAGCTCACCCAGATCAACGACTACATCGAGTCGATCAACCAGTACACCGCCGGCAAGTTCGACGGCGTCGTCGCCACCAACATGGACACCCTGACCATCCCCTCGGCGGGCGGCGTCGACACCACGGCGCTGATCCTCGGCGACTACTCCAACGGCAACGACGGGGTGGTGCTGAAGGGCGGCAAGAGCCTGAAGGACATCAAGGGCCGCAAGGTCAACCTGGTGGAGCTCTCGGTCTCCCACTACCTGCTGGCCCGCGCGCTGGATTCGGCCGGCCTGTCGGAGAAGGACGTCACCGTCGTCAACACCTCCGACGCCGACATCGTCGCCGCCTACGCCGCGCCCGACGTCGAGGCGGTGGTGACCTGGAACCCGCAGCTCGCCGAGATCCGCAAGGCGCCGGACGCCACGATGGTCTTCGGCAGCGCCGACGTCCCCGGCGAGATCATCGACATGACCGTGGTCAACACCGCGGTGCTGGCGGACAACCCCGCCTTCGGCAAGGCCCTGGTCGGCGCCTGGTTCGAGGTGATGGCGGTCATGGCCAAGGACGACACCGACGGGCTCAACGCCCGCTCCGCCATGGCGTCGGCCTCGGGCACCGACCTCGCCGGCTACGACGCCCAACTCAAGACCACCCGCATGCACTACACCGCGGCCGAGGCGGCGGCGTTCGCCACCAGCGCGGAGCTGGTGCGGACCATGGACCGGGTGCGCACCTTCTCGTTCGAGCACGGGCTGCTGGGCGAGGGGGCGCCGTCGGCCGACGCCGTCGGCATGGCGTTCCCCGGCGGCAAGACGCTGGGCGATCCCGCCAACGTCAAGCTGCGCTTCGACCCGGCCTACGTGACGATGGCCGCCGACGGCGCGCTCTGAGGCCGCGCCCGTGCGCCGGATCATGAACCGGCGGCCGGACCGGCTGGGCGTGCTGCTGCTGGGCGCCCTGCCGTTCCTGATCGTGGCGGCCCTCTACGTGACGGGCTCCGCGGTCCGGCTCGCCGACAACCCGAACGACAAGCTGCTGCCCTCCCTCGCCAGCCTCGGCGACGCCGTGGCCCGCTACGCCGCCGAGCCGGACAAGCGCTCGGGCGCGCTGCTCCTGTGGGCCGACACCGCCGCCAGCCTGGTCCGCCTCGTCCTCGGCCTCGGGCTGGCGACGGCGGCGGGGCTGGCGGTGGGGGTGCTCAACGGGCTGATCCCCTACGCCCGCGCCGGGCTGGCGCCGTTCGTGGCGGCGCTGTCGATGGTGCCGCCGATGGCGGTGCTGCCGATCCTCTTCATCGTCTTCGGGCTGGAGGAGCTGTCCAAGGTCATGCTGATCGCCATCGGCGTCTCCCCCTACCTCATGCGCGACCTCGCCTTGAAGGTTGAGGAGCTGCCGGCCGAGCAGCTCGTCAAGGCGCAGACCCTGGGCGGCTCGACCTGGCAGATCCTGCTGCGGGTGGTGCTGCCCCAGGTGCTGCCGCGCCTCATCGACGGGGTGCGGCTGTCGCTGGGGCCGGCCTGGCTGTTCCTCATCGCCGCGGAGGCGATCGCCGCCTCGGAGGGGCTGGGCTACCGCATCTTCCTGGTGCGGCGCTACCTCGCCATGGACGTGATTCTGCCCTACGTGGCCTGGATCACCCTGCTGGCCGCGGCGATGGACCTGTCGCTGCGGGCGCTGTCGCGGCGCGCCTTCCCGTGGACCCGGGCCGGACGGGGGGCGTGATGGCGCTGCTCTCGGTCACCGACCTGTGGAAGGAGTACGCTGGCCAGCCGGTGCTGGAGCGCATCAACCTGGAGGTCGAGGCCGGCGCCTTCTGCACCGTCGTCGGCGCGTCCGGCTGCGGCAAGAGCACCTTCCTGCGCCTGCTGCTCAGCCAGGAGCGGCCGTCGCGCGGCACCATCCTGCTCGACGGCGCCCCGCTGCCGGAGGACCCTGGCCCCGACCGCGGCGTCGTGTTCCAGCGCTACTCCGTCTTCCCGCATTTGACGGCGCGGGAAAACGTGGCGCTCGGGCTCGAGCTGCGGGCCTCGCCGCTGCTCGGCCGGCTGTTCGGCGCCAAGCGCCGGCGGGCGCTGGAGGAGGCGGAGCGGGCGCTCGCCTCGGTCGGGCTGGAGGCCGCCGCGGGCAAGTACCCGGCCGAGCTGTCGGGCGGCATGCAGCAGCGCCTCGCCATCGCCCAGGCCCTGGTGCTGCGGCCCAAGGTGCTGCTGCTCGACGAGCCCTTCGGCGCGCTCGACCCCGCCACCCGCGGCCAGATGCACGAGCTGGTCTCCCGTCTCTGGCGCGAGACGCGGATGACCGTGTTCATGGTCACCCACGACATGAAGGAGGCGTTCGCGCTCGGCACCCGCCTCCTCGTCTTCGACAAGGTCCGCCACGACCCGCAGGCCCCCGCCGCCTACGGCGCGACCATCACCTACGACCTGCCGCTGAACGACACCAGCTGCATTCCCGTCCATTTCCTTCGCACCGAGAAGGTCCCGCAATGCTTGACCGCATGACGAGCACGCTGCGTCCGCGCATCCGGAGCGGGCGCGACGAGCGCCGCTTCCACCATCCCGATTTCCGCATCATGCAGGCGCGCGGCTGGAAGGCCGCCATGGCCGAGGCCGACATCCCCACCGCGCGGTGGGAGGAGGAGCTGAAGCGCAACCTGGAGAACGGCCTCAGCGCCGCCGACAGCGTCGAGGACCGCACCATCCCGACCTTCGCCCGGGGCGAGCTGCCGCACTTCGCCGGCATCAACACCTTCCTCAAGGCGCCCTACGTGGAGAACGTACGCGAGGTCGCCAAGTACGACGCCGCCATCATCGGCGTGCCCTTCGACGGCGGCACCACCTACCGCCCCGGCACCCGCTTCGGGCCGCAGGGCATGCGCCGCATCTCCGCCCTCTACACCCCCTACAACTACGAGCTGGGGGTCGACCTGCGCGAGCAGATGACCCTGTGCGACGCCGGCGACGTCTTCGTCATCCCCGCCAACATCGAGAAGACCTTCGACCAGATCACCCGCGCCGTGTCGCACGTGGTGTCGTCCGGCGCCATGCCGATCATCCTCGGCGGCGACCACTCCATCGGCTTCCCGACGGTGCGCGGCGTGGCGCAGTGCACCTCCAAGCGCATCGGCATCATCCACTTCGACCGCCACGCCGACATCCAGGAGAAGGACCTGGACGAGCGGATGCACACCACGCCGTGGTTCCACGCCACCAACATGCCCAACGTGCCGGCCACCAACCTGGTGCAGATCGGCATCGGCGGCTGGCAGGTGCCGCGGGAGGCGGTGAAGAACATCCGCGACCGCACCACCAACGTGCTGACCATGCGCGACTTCGAGGAGCTGGGCGTCGACAAGACCGCCGAGATCGCCCTGGAACTGGCCTGGAAGGACGCCGACGCGGTCTACATGAGCTTCGACATCGACTGCGTCGACTGCGGCTTCGTGCCCGGCACCGGCTGGCCCGAGCCCGGCGGCTTCCTGCCGCGCGAGGTGCTGAGCCTGGTCGGCAAGATCGCCGCCGAGGGGCTGTGCGGGCTGGAGGTGGTGGAGGTCTCGCCGCCCTACGACACCTCCGACATCACCGCACTGCTGGGCGTGCGCGTCGTCGTGGACGTGCTGGGGACGCTGGTGGCGCACGGCAAGATGGGCGCCCACAAGGCGGTGTTCGACAAGCCGGTGGAGTTCCGATGACGCACGAGGAGGAACACCTGCTGGAGGAGGCCTTCGCCGACGGCTTCCGCCGCGCCGCCGACAAGCTGGCCTTCCTGCGCCTCGCCCGCATCCCGGCGGAGCTGGAGCGGCCCGGCGGCCTCGGCCTCAAGCTGGTCGAGGTGCGCTTCGAGGAAAGCCACGCCGTGGGCACCGCCTCGCCCGGCTTCGGCTCCCGCGAGCTGGTCTACCATCCGCTGCCCGGCCGCCTGATCACCGCCGGCACCCGCCTCCTCTTCCGCTACGTCTCGGCCGACGGTGTCACCGACCTGTCCCTGGCCGAGGTGCTGGAGCGCGCCGGGCTGGAGGCGCCGCACGACCATCATCACGATCATGACCATGACCATCATCATCATGGGCACCACCATCATCATCACGGCCACTGACCGGAGAGACCGATCATGACCACGTTCCTTGCCGCCGCCGCCGGCATCGCCGCCGCCCTGCTCGCCGCTCCGGCCCTGGCCCACACCGGCCACCCCGAGGGGGCCGGCTTCGTCCATGGCGTCCTGCACCCGCTGGGCGGCATCGACCATCTGCTGGCGATGGTCGCCGTCGGCCTGTGGGCCGCCCGCCAGGGTGGGCGCGCCGTGCTGCTGCTGCCGGCCGCCTTCGTCGTCATGCTGGTGGGCGGCGCCGCCCTGGGGATGGCCGGCGTCGCCCTGCCGGCGGTGGAGGCGGCCATCGCCGCCTCGGTGGCGGTGCTCGGCCTGCTGGCGCTGCTGAACCGGCGGCTGCCGCTGGCCGCCGGCATGGCGCTGGTGGGCGCCTTCGCCGTGTTCCACGGCCACGCCCACGGGGCGGAGATGCCGGCCGGCGCCGACGCGCTCGGCTACGGCCTCGGCTTCGTCGCCGCGACGGTCCTGCTGCACGCCGCCGGCGTCGTCACCGCGCTGGCCGGCCGGCTGGCGCTTCGGCGGGCGGCGCGGGCCTGAACCCGGCGGGCCGCGCACGGCTGCGAACGTGCGGATCGAGAACGCAAAGGTTGGAAGGATGAAAAAAGGGCCTCCTTCCTACCTTCCGATCTTTGCGTTTCTGATCCGAACGCCGTCGGTCCGTCCGGCGCCTCCCGACCGGCTCACTCGCTCGTCTTCTCCGGCATGACCACGGGCAGGCCGGCCTCCTTCCAGGCCTTGAAGCCGCCCTCGAGGTGGCACACCGGCTCCAGCCCCATGGCCTGCACCGTGTCGGTGGCGAGCGCCGAGCGCCAGGCGCTGGCGCAATAGAAGACGAACCGCTTGCCCGAGGCGAAGACCGGCTTGTGGTAGGGGCTCTCGGGATCGACCCAGAACTCCAGCATGCCGCGCGGCGCGTGCAGGGCGCCCGGGATCATGCCGTCCCGCTGCAGCTCGCGCACGTCGCGGATGTCGACGAACACCACGTCGGGGTCGCCGTGCAGGCCCAGCGCCTCCTGCCGGCCGATGGTCGTGATGCGCGCGTCGGCGTCGGCGAGCAGGGCCTTGTAACCCCTGGTGATCGGCATGGCGTGTCCTCCCGGTGTCTCGGTCCGAGGCATGGTAGGAGGTCGCGCCGTGCCGGTCCAGCCGGCCGCGCCGGTCCTCACCCCGCCGGCTGCGGATCGCCCAGGGCGGCCGGCGCGCGCAGCAGGTCGACGAGGTCGGTCATCTCGCGGACCAGCGCGGCGATGTCGTCGGCGATGGCCGTGAGGTCGGCGGACAGGTCGGGCGACATCGAGACGGCGTCCCGGGCGATCGCCATGAGGTAGTCGCCGTCGTCCCAGCCGTGGGCGAGGTCGCCGTAGCCGTCCGCCTCGCCGTCCACGGCGGCGGCCGCCCGGTGGCCGTCGTCGGCCCGGCGGTTGTCGTTGGCGACATGCCACTCCGGCCGATCCCCCGGCTCGCCGTCGCCGCTCCCGCCGGTCATCGCGTCGGCACCACCCATGAACATTTCCGTTTCCTCAACCATTCGGACACCCAGCGCCCCGTCTGTTCGGTCCTTCCCTTAGCAAACCGCTTGCCATCGCCGGCGGACGGGCCGGAATGGCCGAAACCGGCGGTTGCCGCGGGGGCACGGCCGCCGGACAGCCCCTCGATGCAGCGGCGGGCGCTGCCGCAACCGCGAACTGCGTTGCAATATGCACATCGCGAGAGAGAGGCCGTTGCCGGACCGTGACGGCGCCAACATATCAGGGGGCCAAGGACAGCGGAGATGACAGGATGGCAGACCTGAACGGCGTCCCCGTCGCACCGGAGCGCATCGAGGAGGAGGAACGGGTGGTGCGCCGCCGCTTCTGGGGCAAGCTGCGCGCCAACCTGCACCGGCTGCCGTTCCTCGACCATCTGCTGGCGGCCTATTTCTGCGCCATCGATCCGGCGACCCCGGTGCGCGCCAAGGCCGTGCTGCTGGGGGCGCTCGCCTACTTCATCCTGCCGACCGACGCGGTGCCGGATTTCCTGCTGGCGGCCGGTTTCACCGACGACGCGGCGGTGCTGATGACGGCGGTCCACACCGTGCGCAGCCACCTGCGCCCCGCCCACTACGAGCGCGCCCGCGTCGTCCTGGAGGCCGAACGCGCGACCGCCGAGGCGGCCTAGCCGGCTGTCCCAGCCGATCCCCATGGGCCGGCTCGGAAACCCTGCAAGCCCAGAGAGTCCGCACGTTCGCCCAGGCCGGGCCGCAGCGGGGCTCGATCCGGGCGGACGCGCTCAGGGCTTGGCCGGCGATTCCGCCGCCGCCGCCCCGGCGGTGCGGGCGGCGCGGGCCACCACCGCCTCGCGGTGGGCGATGTAGAGGGTGGAGGCGACGATGATGCCGGCCCCCACCCAGGCCCAGCCGTCCATCACCTCGCCGAAGACGAGATAGGCGATCAGCGCCGACACCGGCAGCTTGACGTAGTCGAAGGGCATCAGCGCCGACGCCTCGGCCAGCGCGAAGGCGCGGGTCATCGCCAGGTGGCCCAGGGTGAGGATGCCGCCGAGCAGCGCCAGCAGCCCCAGGGTCGTCGGGTCGGGCCAGCGCCAGACGAAGAGGGCCGGCACCAGCGACATCGGCGTCAGGAACAGCACCATGTAGGTGACCATGGCGGCGGCCGTCTCCGAGCGCGCGAGCGAGCGCACCTGCAGCGCGCTGGCGGCGGCGAACATGCAGCTCGCCAGCACGATCAGCGCCGCCCAGGACAGGGTGTCGGCGGCCGGCCGGACGATGACGACGACGCCGAGGAGCCCCGCCGCCACCGCCGCCCAGCGGCGCCCGCGCACCACCTCGCCGAGGACCAGTGCGGCGCCGATGGTGGCGAACAGCGGCGTGGTGAAGCTGAGCGCGGTGGCGTCCCCCAGCGGCATCGCCGACAGGCCGTAGAACCACAGCAGCATCGAGAAGAGCCCGGTCGTCGCCCGCGACAGGTACAGCCGCAGGCGGCCGGTGCGCATCACCCGCACGCCGCGCGTCACCACCCACGGCAGCATGCACACCAGGCTGAACAGGTTGCGAAAGAACGCCACCTCGAACGGGTGCAGCGTGTCGGTGACGTAGCGCACCAGGGCGTTGCCGACGGCGAAGATCGCCGAGGACAGCACCATCCACAGCGCCGCCTCGGCGGGCGCGGACAGGCGGAAGGGATCGGGGGAGGAACGCACGGGAGGGCGGCCGCAGGCAGGCGTCGGTCGACAGGAATGTGGAGCAGGCTACCACCCCGACCAGGGAACCCCTTCGGAGACTTTGCGCCGCGCCCGCAGGACTGCCATGCTCGCACCGAGGGAGGACGAGGATGGCGAAGCTCATCCCGACGGTGGCGGCGGCCTTCGCGCTGGCCGTCCCGTGCGCCGCCGCCGCGCCGGCGGAGACGCTGCAGGCCTGGTCGGCCGAGGTGCCGAGCGGACGGGTCGAGGCGACGGTGGAGCGCAGCGGCAACCGCGACGCGCTGGTGGTCACCGTGCGGCCCGAGCGCGGCGTGCGCATCCAGCCCTCGGTGCTGCGCATCGACGCCCCCATGCTGATGCGCAGCCGCCTCAAGGGGAAGTTCCCCACCACGGTGCGCGACGCCGGCAAGGGCGGGGTGATGCGCGCCACCCTGCCGGTGACGCAGCGCGGCGGCGTGCGCTTCGGCACGCCCGACAGCAACGACGGCGCCCTGCGGGTCGAGTACCGCTACTGCCCGCAGGAGCGCCCGACCTGCTCGGTCGAGCGGATCGACATCGCGCTGAGGATGGGGAACTGAAGGCCGCGGCCCCGGGGCCAGCCTTTCTGTGGGCCAGCCTTTCCTTGGGCCACCCTTTCTTTGGTGTGCGCGGGGCGCTGTGCTATAGCTCGCCCGTCCCGCCGCCGTACCCCGCCGGAATTCCCGCCCCGCCATGCCCGTTTTCGCCGGAACCGACCTCACCTGCCTGCGCGGCGACCGGCTCGTCTTCACCGGCCTCGATTTCCGGGTCGGGCCGGGCGAAGCGCTGGTGCTGCTGGGTCCCAACGGCTCCGGCAAGTCGAGCCTGCTGCGCATCATGGCCGGGCTGCTGCGGCCCTTCCGCGGCCGTCTCGCCTGGGACGAGGCGGCGCTGGCCGACGACCCCGACCGCCACCGCGGCCGCGCCCACTACGTCGGCCATCTCGACGCCGTGAAGCCGGTGCTGACCGCGGTCGAGAACCTGGCCTTCTGGGCGGCGCTGGGCGGCGCCGACGCGCCGGCCAGCCGCGCCCGCGAGGCGCTGGAGCGCCTCGGCGTGCCGCACATCGCCGCGGTGCCCGGGCGCTACCTGTCGGCCGGCCAGAAGCGGCGGCTCAACCTGGCGCGCATCCTCGCGGCACCGGCGCCGCTGTGGCTGCTCGACGAGCCCACGGTGGCGCTCGACCGCGCCGCGGTGGGGCTGCTGGAGGGGCTGATCGCCGAACACCGCGCGGCCGGCGGCATGGTGGTGGTCTCCACCCACGCCGACATCGCCCTGCCCGGCGCCGGCACCCTGCACCTCGACGACTTCGCCCCGGCGGGACCCGATGACGGGGATGGGGACGGGGACGACGGCGTCGACGGCGAGGAGGGCGCACCATGAACCGTTTCCTGACCCTCATCGGGCGCGACCTGCGGCTGGCCCTGCGCCAGGGCTCCGACGCGACCATCGCGGTGATGTTCTTCGTGCTGTGCGTGGTGCTGTTCCCCTTCGGCGTCGGGCCGGAGCCCAACATCCTCGCCCGCATCGCCGCCGGCGTCATCTGGGTGGCCGCACTCCTGGCCTCGCTGCTGTCGCTGGAGCGGCTGTTCCAGAACGACTACGAGGACGGCTCGCTCGAGCTGCTGGTGCTGACGCCGCTGCCGCTGGAGGCGGTGGTGCTGGCCAAGACGCTGGCCCACTGGCTGGTCACCGGCGTGCCGCTGATCGTCGCCGCCCCGCTGCTGGCGGTGCTGCTCAACATGGAGGCCGGCGGCTTCGCCGTGCTGGTGCTGACCCTGGCCGTCGGCACCCCGGTCCTCAGCCTGATCGGCGCCATCGGCGCGGCGCTGACGCTCGGCGCGCGCCGCGGCGGCGTGCTCTTGTCGCTGCTGATCCTGCCGCTCTACATCCCGGTGCTGATCTTCGGCGCCGGCGCCATCGACGCCGCCATCCTCGGCCTCAGCCCGCGCCCGCACCTGCTGCTGCTGGCCGGCATCCTCGCCGCCGCGCTGCCGCTGGCGCCGTGGGCCGGGGCGGCGGCGCTGCGGCAGGCGGTGGAGTAGGGCCGGCGGCGCCGGGAACACCGCCGCCCCCCTCGGGTTGAGTCCCTCCAGGCCCACAACCGAGGCGGACCGCCATGTCGATGGACGATTTCCAGCCGCCGGGCGACCCGCGCCGCCCGGAGAACCAGGGCACCCGCCCGACGCCCGGCGAGGCGGCCGAGCGGGTGCGCCACGGCGACGTGGGCGGCCGCCCGCGCGAGCGCGCCCTGGCCTGGGGGGCCACCGCGGTGGCCCTCGGCCTGCTCATCGTCGTTCTGGCAACGATGCTTTGACGGAAATGGTCGTTACGGTACCGCAACGACTGCCTTGACGGGCAGGTGGTCGGAGGCCCGGCGGGTGACGGTGGTGCGCACCACCTCGAACGCCGGCAGCTGCAGGCCGCCGCGCACGTAGATGCGGTCGAGGCGCAGGGTCGGCATGCGGGCGTGGAAGCTGCGCGGGCTGGCCCAGTCCTCGAAGAAGGTGCCGAGCCGGCGCAGCCGGGCCGAGTTGGGGGCCCATTCGTTGAGGTCGCCCATGAACAGCGCCGGCAGGGCGGGCTCGCGTCCGATCAGCGCCAGCACCTGCGCCACCTGGTTGGCGCGCTCCCAGGGATCGAGGCCGAGATGGGCGACGACGACGCGCACCGGCCGGCCGTCCACGTCCACCACCATGTCGATGCCGCCGCGCGGCTCGCGGTGCGGCACGCGCAGGTCGATGGGCCCGAACGAGCGCACCGGCAGGCGGGTGAGGATGCAGTTGCCGTAATGGGCGCGCGTGTTGTGCTTGGTCGGCCCGGGGTAGGCGGTGAGCCCGGTCTCGCGGGCGAGATAGGCGAACTGGTCGACGCCGGCCTCGCCGCGGTGGTGCCAGCCCACCTCCTGCAGGCCGATCAGGTCGACGTCGAGGCCGCGGATCACCTCGGCCACCCGGTCGGGCGCGAAGCGCGCGTCGAGGCCGACGCAGGAATGGATGTTCCAGGTGGCGGCGCTGAACGACGCCATGCCGTCCGGCACGGTGCCGTCGCGCCGTTCCGGCGGTCGCACGCGCCGCCGCGCGCGGGCGGCGCGCAGCGCGGCCGCCAACTGCTCGACGCGTTCTCGGCTGACTCGGATCACGGTCCTTCGGTCCCCCTTGGCTTGCGGGCGCGGCGGCCGGCGAGGAGCCGGCCGGCCAGCCACCCGGCGGCGACGGTCAGCACGCCCGCCCCGGCCAGCAGCGCCATGTCGGCGGCGGTCGGGCTCTCCAGCGTGCGTTCGAGCTGCCGCCCGAGCAGGCTGAACGCCAGCGTGCCCGGCGCCAGCCCGATGACGGTGCCGAGCACGAAGTCCAGGAAACGGACCCGCGACGCCCCGGCCGCCAGATTGATTACGGTGTAGGGGGCGACCGGCACAACCCGGATCGTCGCCACCGCCAGGATTCCCCGCTCGGCGAGCCGCCGGCTGGCCCGCACGACGCCGCGCCCGCCCAGCCGCTCCAGCGGCCGCCGGCCGAGCCGCCGGCCGATCCAGAAGGCGCAGACGGCCGACGCCAGCGCCCCCGCCATCGCCGTGAGGAAGCCGGGCAGCGGCCCCAGGGCGATGGCCGTCGCCGCCACCAGCACGGTCAGCGGGAACAGCACGAAGCCGGCGGCGACGAAGGCGGCGACCAGCCAGAACGGGCCCAGAGCCGTGTCGCCCAGGCTGCGGACCGCCGTCAGGACGCTGTCGAGGGACGCCCAGGCGGCGAGGTCGGTCCACCGCCACGCCGCCGCCAGCCCGGCCAGCCCCAGCGCCACCGCCAGCGCCGCCGCCCAGGCGCCCCAGCGGCGCGGAATGGCCGACGGCAGGGCGCGGCCGATCAGCGCCGCCGCCGGCCGGTCCGGGTCGAACAGGCGGGTCTGCGCCATCAGCGCGGCGAACGGGCCGAACTCGCTGCCGGCCACCGCCTCCAGCGGCAGCAGGCGCCGTCCGCCGTCGGCGCACAGCGTCTCCACCGTGCGGATCAGCGACCCGGTGGCGGCCAAGGTCGCGGCGACCCGCTCCGCCGTGGTGCCGAGATGCTCGGCCACCAGGTCGTTCCGGGTCAGCGCGACGGCGCGGCGCGCCTCGGCGTCGTCGGAACCCGCCTCCACCGCCAGGTCGCATTCGCTGTCGACGCCCATGGAGCGGTTGGCCAGGTTGGCGGAGCCCACCCGCAGCAGCCGGTCGTCGACCACCATCACCTTGGCGTGCACGGTGATGCAGCGGTCGTCGTCGGTCACCGCGGCGTAGAGGCGGAAGCGGCCGTGGCGGTCGGCGGCCCGCAGCGACTCCACCAGCCGGGCCCGCGCCGCCGACATCAGCGCGTTCTCCAGGCCGTTGGGGGTGCGGATCGGGTTGACCACGACCACCTCCGGGCCGTCGGGCTCGGCCAGCCGCGCCCGCAGCGCCTCGGCCACGGCGTCGCTGGCGAAGTACTGGCTCTCCAGGTAGATGCAGTCGCGGGCGGCGGCGATGGCGGTGCGGTGCAGCGCCTCCACCTCGGCGACCTGCGGGCGGCCGTTGTAGGCGGGGTCGGTGCGGGCGATGCCGACGGCGCGGTCGCGCAGCAGCGGCCGCAGACGGGCCGGCCAGGGGTCGGGCCCGCGCGCCCCGGCCGGCACCGGCGGCGGCGCCTCGCCGGTGGCGCGGCGCCAGCGCTCGCGCACCAGCTCGGCGAGCGCCCGGGCGGCCTCGCCGTCGACCGCCATCATGGCGTCGTGGAACGGCTCGTAGGGCTTGCCGTCGGGCTGGCGGCGCAGCGGCTCGTCGCCGCGGTGGGCGCGGGTGTCCCAGCGGTTGGCGGTGATGTCGATGCCGCCGCAGAAGGCGACCCGGTCGTCGATCACCAGGATCTTCTGGTGGTGGCAGCCCTCGGCGGGATGGTCGCCGTCGATGCGGTACTGCAGGCGCGGGTGGGTGAACCAGCGCTTCAGGGCGAGCGGCTTCTGCCAGCGCTTGACGGCGAACAGCTCGGCGTAGTCCCACTTGAGCACGCGGATCTCCAGCCCGGGCCGCGTCGTCGCCAGCCAGTTCAGGAAGGTGCCGAGCCGGTCCGGCCGGCCGCGGTGGCGGACCTGCGGCATCAGCCGCGTCCGCGTGTCGACGTCCCAGGCGGCCAGCAGGATGGAGTGGCGCGCCCGCCGCATCGCTTCCTTGGCCAGCGCGAAATAGTCGGCGGCGTCGACGATAACGGCGATGCGGTCGGCGTGCTCCAGCCGCCAGCAGGTCTCCCCCGCCACCAGCAGGGGCGCGGCGGCGGGTGCGGGGGAACTCGTCGGGGCGGGGGTTGCGGGCATGGGCGGGCGTCGTCCGGTCGTTGGCACGGGAGAGTAACACCGTGGCGGCCCCTCGGCTCCCGCCCGCCGACCATACAACCGCGCGCGACGGCCGGAAATCCTTGCCGCACCGCGACGCTGCGCTTACGGTCGCCGGGTGCCCACCTCCGCCGCGCCGCGCCCCATGCCCCCGTCCGCCCGTCCCATTCCCCGCCACGGCGGTAAGCGATGCTGAGCGCCGCCGTCCGCCGGCTGGCCGTCCGGCTGGCGGTCCTGCCGCTGCTCGCCGCCGCCGTGCTGTTCGCCGCCCCGCCGCCGGCCGGCGCGGCGCTGGCGCGGGCGGCGGCCGGCCTGCCCGCCACCGCCGGCCTGGTGACCGCGGCGCTGGCCGGCGGCCTGGCGCTCGGCACGGCGCTCGGCCTGGCGGCGGCGCGGCTGCCGCGGCCCGCCGGCCGCACCGTGCGCGGGCTGCCGGCCGTCCTCGGGCCGGCCGTGCCGGCGTTCCTGGCGGCGGCCCTGGCCGTCGCCGCGGGCGGCCACGGCTTCGCCGCCCTCGCCGCCGCGCTCGCGCTGGCACCGCTCGTCGAGGCGGCGCGGCTCGCCGGCGACGGCTTCGCGACGGCGCTCGACGGCGGCTTCGTGCTGGCGGCGCGCAGCCGCGGCCTGGACGCCCGGCGGGTGGCGTGCCGCCTCGCCCTGCCGCCGGCGTTGGCCGGGGTGGCGGCGGCGACCGGCCGGCTGGCCGCGGCGGTCACCGCCGCGGCGGTCGCCGCCGAGGCGCTGGCCGGACGGGCCGGCACCGGCGGGACGCTGGTCGCCGCCCTGCGCGGCGCCGACCCGGCGACGGCGCTGGCGGCGGCGGCCCTGCTGGGCGGGCTGGTGCTGCTGCTGGACGCCGCCGGGCAGCTGCTGCGGGCGCGGCTCGACCCGCGCTCCCCGGCCGGCTAGGAGCGGCGATGCTCGACGACGGCTTCGCCGGCCCTCCCGACACGCCGTGGCGCCTCGCCTGGCGCCGCTTCGCCGCGCACCGCACCACCGTGCACGCCCTCGGGCTCCTGGCGGTGATGCTGCTGGCCGGCCTGGTCGAGCCGGTGATGAACGCCCGCTACCAGGGCGACCCCGTGCTGCGCGCCCTCGGCGCCGCCCCGGAAAGCTTGGCGTTCGCCCTGCTGGCCGGCGGCACCGGGGCGGCGGCGGGGCTGGCCTGGGGCGCGGCGGCGGCGCTGCTCGGCGGCCGCGCCGGCCGCCTGCTGACGGCGCCGGCGCGCGGCATGGCGGCGCTGCCGCTGATGCTGCTCCCGCTGCTGGCCGGCGGCCTGTGGGGGCGGGACGCCGGCCTGCTGGCGCTGAGCATCGGCGCGGCGGTGGCGCCCGGCGTCGCGGTGGCGGTGCAGCGGGCGGCGCAGGAGACGGCGCGCCGGGAGTTCCTGGCGGCGGCGGAGGCCGCCGGCCTGTCGCCGGGCCGCGTCCTGATCCGCCACCGGCTGCCGGCGCTGGCCGCCCCCTTCCTGCTGGCGGCCTGGCCGGCGCTGCCGCAGGCGCTGACGGCCGAGAGCTTCGCCAGCCTGCTGGGCCTCGGCATGCCGCCCGGTCCCGCCACCTGGGGCATGCTGCTCGCCGGCAGCGCCGCCGGTCCGCTGCTCCCCGACCTCGTCGCCCCGGCGCTCGTCCTCGCCGTCACCCTGCTGGCGCTGAACGCGGTGGGCGACGGGCTGCGCCGCGCCCTGGCGGAGCCCGGTCCGTGACCGCCGGCGGGCTGCGGGCCGAGGGCCTGACGGTGCGCGCCGGCACGGCGCTGCTGCTCGACCGCGTCGACCTGGCGGTGGCACCGGGCGAGGCGGTGGCGGTGACAGGCCGCGCCGGCGCCGGCAAGAGCCTGCTGCTGCGCCTGCTCGCCGGCCTGCCGCCGCCGGGTCTGGCGGCGGACGGCAGCGTGACGGCACCGCGCCGCACCGTTCTGCTGCCGCCGGGCGGCGGGCTGGCGCCGCACCGCACGCTGGGCGCCCAGCTCGCCGAGACGCCGGCCCTGGACGGCCTCGACCGCCGCGCCGCGGCGCGGCGCGGCGTCGACTTGCTGGAGGAGCAGGAGGTGACGGCGGCCCAGCGCCGGCTGGCCCTCTACCCGCACGAGCTGCCGCCCGGCGTGCGCTGGCGCGCCGCCCTGGCCCTGGCCCTGGCGGCGGAGCCGGCGGCGCTGCTGGCCGACGCGCCGGCCGCCGATCTCGACCCGACGGTGCGGGCACGCCTGCTGCACCGTCTGGCGGCGCTGGCGCGGCGGCGCGGGATGGCGCTGCTGCTGGCCGGCCGCGCCGGGAGCGGCGTGGCGAGCCCGGCCGACCGCGTCGTGTCGCTGGACGGCGGCCGCCTCGGCCCCGCCCCTGCGGTTCCGCTGCCGGTCCTCGACGACCCGCCGCCGGCGGGGGCGCCCGCCCTGTCGGTGCGCGACCTGCGCATCGCCTTCTCGCTGGCGGCCGGCCCACTGGCGGCCGGGCGGCGGGGCGGCGGGATGCTGAACGCGGTCGACGGCGTCAGCTTCGACGCCGCCGACGGCGACGCCGTCGCCCTGGTGGGCGAGAGCGGCAGCGGCAAGTCGGTGCTGGCCCGCGCCCTGGTGCGGCTGGTGCCGGTGGCCGGCGGCCGCGTCACCTGGCTCGGCCAGGATCTCACCGCCCCCGGGGCGGCCACCCTGCGGCTGGCCCGCCACGTCGCCCAGCCGCTGTTCCCCGATCCGCGCGCCGCACTGGACCCGTCCATGACGGTGGGCGAGCAGGTGATGGAAGCGGTCGCGGCCCTGGTTCCGGAGGCCGACGCGGCGGCCCGCCTCGACCTCGCCCTGCGGGAGGCCGGGCTGCCGGCCGCCGCGGCCCGGCGCCATCCCGCCTCGCTCAGCCCGGGCGAGGCGGCGCTGGCCGGGCTCGCCCGCGCGTTGGCGCCGGGGCCGGCGCTGCTGGTGGCGGACGAGCCGCTGGCGACGCTCGACCCGGCCGAGGGGGCCGCCCTGCTCGACCGCCTGCTGCACGCCCGGCGCGCGCACGGGCTGACGGTGGTGCTCGCCACCGCCGACGCCGGCCTCGCCGTCCGGGCGGCCCACCGGGTCCTCGTGCTGCTGCTCGGCCGCGTCGTCGAGGCGGCGGACGCCGGCACCCTGCGCACCGGCGCGGTGCACCCCTACAGCCGCGCCCTGCTCGCCGTCGCCGACGGCCGGGCGCCGGACCTCGCCGGCGATCCGGCGTCGCCGCTGATGCCGCCCTCCGGCTGCCCCCTGCACCCGCGCTGCCCCGCCGCGCGCGACCACTGCGCCCGCACCGCGCCGGAGCTGGAGCCGGTCGGCCCCGGCCACTTCGTCGCCTGCCACTACTGGCCGGACCTCGGCCGGGACGCCGCGCCGCCGCAGTCGCCGTCGTCGCCGTGACGGCCGCCCGCCGGCGGCGCGGCGCGGACGCGCGAACGCACCGGCGCGGAAGACGGCCGGTGCGGCGGAAGGTGCGCGTGATGCGGAAAGACCGGCGCTCCCGCGGGCCGGGCCCGGCGGGGAGCGGTCCCGGATGGGGTCAGGCGGCCTTCTTCATGGCCGCGGCTTCGGTGAAGCCCTTCACGACCTGCTCGACGAAGGCCGGCAGATCGTCCACCGAACGCGCGGTGATCAGCGTGTCGCCGGCGACCAGCGGCTCGTCCGTCACGACGGCGCCGACGGCGGTCAGCTCGTCATTCAGCGCCTCGGGCGCGGCGACGGTGCGGCCCTTCAGCTTGCCCGACGCGGCGAGGATCTGCACGCCGTCGTCGATGGCGGCCACCGGCTTGCCGGCGTCGAGGAAGTGGCCGACGATGCGGCGGGTGTGGGCGTTCTGGAGCAGCTTGGCGACGCTGCGCTCGCCACCCGGCAACAGCAGCATGTCGAAATCGGAGCCGAGGACGTCGCCGACCTGCTTGTCGACCGGGAAGTAGTGGCCCCAAGCCTTGCCGTGCCAGCCGTTCACCAGCCCCTGCTCGGGCGAGATGGTGCGCAGCGCGGCGCCGGTCTTCAGCAGAGCCCGCTGCGGCTCCGTCATCGTGGTCTCTTCGAAGCCGTTGGCGACGAGAATGGCAATGGTCTTTCCTGCGAGGGCTTGATCCATATCTGTTCGATCCTTTCTTCTGTTGATCCTAAACGACGCGCGCAGAACACGCCCGCGCAGAGCCACCGCAACCGAGCCCACAACGGAATCCCGCCCGGATACCGCGCGATCCGGACACGGCCGGCCGAGTCATGCCCGCACATCCGGAATGGGAAATCCGGCACCGTGCCGGGGAAGTGGCGCGATGCGGCGATGAGACCCGACGCCGGTCCTTCATGGGGTGCCGGCGTAGGAGCAGCGATGCTCCGGTCGTTTCGATTTTTGCATGGAACACAAGTGGGCCTTTGAAGGTCCCGAGTCAATCCTTGATTCCGCGCCGCAACGTATGGCCGACCCGCGGCCCGCGCAAGCAACGCTCACGCCGGCCACGGCCGTCCGGCGGCCGCCACGCCCGGCAAAACCCGCCGCGCCGCACCGGCCGCAAAACCGCCATGCCGACGCCGCGGGGCTCGGCTTCCCCCGCAATGGGCGAAGGCGGACGCGCGAAACACAACCCGTCGCCCGGGAGCGCAGGGGATCGGCGAGCGGCTTCGACGACCAGCGACAGGGGCGTCCCGGCGGCGCCCGAGACCGGCGCACGCCTGGACCGGCGCGCAGCGACACGCGGCGACACTAGGCAAACGTCCGCCGATCGCCTAGAAATCGCCCATGAGCACTGCACTGCGAATCGGCACGCGCGGCAGCCCCTTGGCGCTGGCGCAGGCCCACGAGACCCGCGACCGCCTGGCCGCGGCGCATCCCGACCTCGCCGGCCCGGACGCCATCGCCATCGTCGTCATCAAGACCACCGGCGACCGCATCCTCGATCGCACGCTGGCCGAGGCCGGGGGCAAGGGCCTGTTCACCAAGGAGATCGAGGAGGCCCTCCAGGACGGCCGCATCGATCTGGCGGTGCACTCCATGAAGGACGTGCCGACCTGGCTGCCGGACGGCCTGGAGCTGGCGGCGCTGCTGCCGCGCGAGGACCCGCGCGACGCCTTCTTCGCGCGCGGCGGCCACGGGCTGGACAGCCTGCCGGCGGGCTCGGTGGTCGGCACCGCCGGGCTGCGCCGCCAGGCGCAGGTGCTGGAACGCCGCCCCGACCTGACGGTCGTGCCGTTGCGCGGCAACGTGCAGACGCGCCTCGCCAAGCTCGACGCCGGCGAGGTCGACGCCACCCTGCTGGCGCTCGCCGGCCTGCGCCGCCTCGGCCTCACCGAGCGGATCAGCGCCGTGCTCGAGCCGGAGGTCATGCTGCCGGCGGTCGCCCAGGGCGCCATCGGCATCGAGATCCGCAGCGCCGACGACCGCACCCGCGCCTGCGTCGCCGCCCTGAACTGCCCCGCCACCGCCAAGCGCGTGGCGGCGGAGCGGGCCCTGCTGGCGGCCCTCGACGGCTCCTGCCGCACGCCGATCGCCGCCCTCGCCGAACTCGCCGGCGACCGCCTGGAGCTGCGGGCCAAGGTGCTGTCGCCCGACGGCCGCCAGGTGTTCCGCGCCGAACGCTCGGGTGCGTCGGGCGACGCCGCCGCCCTGGGGGCCGACGCCGGCGCCGAGATCAAGGCGCGGCTGCCGGCCGGTTTCTTCCAGGCCTGAAGGGCGGCCCCGGTGCCGCCCGCCCGCCCGCTGCTGCTGATCACCCGCCCCGCCGAGGACGCGGCGCCGCTGGTGCGGCGCCTCGCCGAGCGCGGCTACGACAGCGCGGTGGAGCCGATGCTCGACCTGGTGTGGCACGACGGGCCGGAGCCCGGCCTGGACGGCGTACAGGCCCTGCTGTTCACCAGCGCCAACGGGGTGCGCGCCTTCGCCCGGCGTACGACACGGCGCGACCGGCCGGTGCTGGCGGTCGGCGACGCCACCGCGCGGGTGGCGGCCGCGACCGGTTTCCGCGATGTGGAAAGTGCCGCCGGCGACGTGTACGCTCTGGCCGGCCTCGCCGCCCGCCGGTGCACCCCGTCGGCGGGGCCGCTTCTTCATGTCGCAGGCACCGCGGTCGCCGGGGATCTCGCCGGAATGCTGGCGGCCGAAGGCTTCGTCGTACGGCGGGAAACCTTGTACGAAGCCCGTCCGGCCACGGCCCTGACGGCGGAAACGGTGGAACGGTTGGCCGAAGGTCGGATCGCGGCTGTGCTTATTTTCTCTCCCCGTACCGCCCGTTCGTTTGTTAGTTTGCTCGACGGGGCGGCGCTTCTCGACCGTTGTCGTACGGTCGACGCGCTGTGCCTCAGCCCCGCGGTCGCGGAGGCGGCGCGTACGTGCGATGGCCAATCCGTTCCCTGGCGGCACGTACGGGTGGCCGAGCGGCCGGAGCAGGATTCCCTGCTCGCCCTGCTGCCGGACCGCGGCGGCGCGGCGTAGGGGTTTCATCGCGCGACGGTCCGCGGCACGCCCGAGGCCGCGGCGCCGGCCGACGCCGATGGCGGCGGCGCCTCCCCCGGCGCCGGCGGACCGGACCGCGGCGTCGGCATTCCGAAGGAACGGGACAGAGCGCGCCGCCGGCGCGTGACCAAGAAGGCAGTTCATGACCCCTCGCCCAGGCTCCGATAACCCCGAGCGGGACCAGACCGGCCAGACGCCGTCGGACCCGACTCCCACCAGCGACGGCGTGGCCGTCGAACGCATCATCGAGCGCTTCGGCGGCATCCGGCCGATGGCCCACAAGCTCGACACGCCGGTCACCACGGTGCAGGGTTGGAAGAAGCGCGGCGCCATCCCGCTGTCGCGCCACGCCGACCTGCGCGCCGCCGCGGTCAAGTTCGGCATCCCGCTCGACGAGGCCGACCTGGAAGCGGCCACCCCGGCGGAAGACCGCTCGGCCGACGCCAGGGCCGCCAGGGCCGACGAGACGGTCGCCGGCGGTGCCGCGGAGACGCCGGCGGCGGTGAGCGACGACGGCGAGCCCGGCGCGGCCGGGGAGCCGGCCACCGTCCGCGCCGCCGACGATCGCGCCGGCACCGGGACGGCGGACGCCGGGAGCGGCGAGGCCGAGCGGCCGTTCAGCCCACCGGTGCGGGTGGTGACCGAGGACCGCCCGTCCGGCGGCGCCGGCTTCGCCACCTTCGTGGCGCTGGTCGCCCTGGTGGTGGGCGTCGCCGCGCTGACCGACGGCTGGTGGGGGCGCTATGTCCCCGGTTGGGACGGCGAGCCGGAGCCGGTGGCCGCGCCCCAGCCCGATCCCGCCCTGCGCGACGAGCTGAGCCGGCTGACCCAGCGCCTCGACGCGCTCGAGCAGCGCCCGGCCGCCGAAGCCGGCGGCGGCGCCCCCGAGGTGCAGGCCCTGGTGGACCGTGTGGCGGCGCTCGAGCAGCGGACCGCCGCGCCGGGCGAACCCCCGGCCGGCGGCGACGGCGGCGCCGCGGCCGACCTGCAGAGCCTCGCCGAACGGGTCGCCGCCCTGGAGAACCAGCCGGAGACGCCGGCCGAGCCGCCGCAGGACCCGCGGATCGATCCGCTGTCGCAGCGGGTGGCCAGCCTCGGCGAGACGGTGACCACGCTGGAGCGCCAGCTGTCGGCGGCCGAGGCCGACGGCGCGGCGACGCAGCAGCTGCAGCAGCGCCTCGCCGCGCTGGGGCAGGAGGTCGACCGCCTGTCCGGGCAGGTGCAGGCGCGCGGCGACCGGGAATCGCGGGCGCAGGCGCTGGTGCTGGCCTCCGGCCAGCTGCGCGGCGCCCTCTCCTCCGACCGCCCCTTCCAGGCGGAGCTGGAGGCGGTGCGGACGCTCGCCGGGTCCGACGGCGAGGTGGCCGGCGCGCTGGACGCGGTGGCCCCCCACGCCGGCCAGGGCATCCCCACCCGTTCGCAGCTCGCCGAGCGCTTCGAGCCGCTGGGCAGCCGCATCGTCCGCGCCGACCTCGAGGGTGAGGGCGGCTCCTGGGTCGACCAGGTGAAGGGCACGCTGTCGACGCTGGTCACGGTGCGCCGCCAGGGCGGCGGCGTCGTCGGCAACGGCGCCGAGGCGGTGGTCGCCCGCGCCGAGGCGGCGGTGAACGACGGCAACCTGGCCGGCGCCGTCGACGAGCTGGCGGCGCTGAAGGGGCCGGCGGCCGAGGCGGCCGCCGACTGGGTCGCCGCGGCCAAGGCGCGGCTCGCCGCCGACGCGGCGCTGCGGACGCTCGACGGCCGGGCGCTGGCCCTGCTGAAGCAGACGGCCGGCGCCGCCGGCGGCGCGGGAGCCCAGTGATGGCGCGCGCGATCTGGTTCATCGTCAAGGTGGCGATCGTCGTCGCGATCGCCGTCTGGCTCGCCGAACGGCCGGGAACGGTCGCCGTCGCCTGGCAGGGCTGGGTCGTCGAGACCTCGGTCGCCATGGCCGTCCTCATCGCCGTGGTGGCGCTCGGCGCCGCCGCGCTGCTCTACCGCCTGTGGCGCGCCCTCTGGGGCGCCCCGTCGAGCGTCCGCCGCTACCGCCGCACCCGCCGGCGGGAGCGCGGCTACCGGGCGCTCACCAAGGGGCTGGTGGCGGTGGCCGCCGGTGACGCGGCGACCGCCAGGAAGATGGCGCGCCGTGCCGACGGTCTGCTGAACGAACCGCCGCTGACCATGCTGCTGTCGGCCCAGGCGGCCCAGCTCATGGGCGAGGACCGGGCGGCCCACCACCACTTCACCGCCATGCTGGAACGGCCGGAGACCGCCTTCCTCGGCCTGCGCGGCCTGCTCACCCAGGCGATCAAGAAGGGCGACCGGGTCGAGGCGCTGGCGCTGGCGCGGCGCGCCCATCAGCTGCAGCCCGACACGCCGTGGCTGCTCGCCACCCTCTACGACCTGGAGGCGCGCTCGGGCGAGTGGGCGGCGGCGGAGACCAGCCTGCAGTCGGCCGTCCAGGCCGGCGCCATCACGCCCGAGGAGGGCCGGCACCACCGCGCCGCCCTGCTGCTGGAGCGCAGCTTCGAGGCGGAGCGGCGCGGCCGCGCCGATTCGGCGCTCTATCACGCCCAGGCGGCGCACGACCTGCTGCCGGGCTTCGTGCCGGCGGCCGCCCGCCTGTCGCGCCTGCTCGCCGACGCCGGCCGCGCCAAGCCGGCCACCAAGGTGGTCGAGCGGACGTGGCGCCTGCACCCGCACCCCGAACTGGCCGACGTCTACCGCCAGGTCCTCGAAGCCTACGATCCGCTGACCCGGGTGAAGATGTTCGAGAAGCTCCTGGCCCTGTCGCCCAACCACGTGGAAAGCCATCTGGCGGTGGCCCGTGCGGCGATGGACGCCAAGCTGTGGGGCGAGGCGCGCAGCCACCTGACCAAGGCCCTGGAGATGCAGCCGTCGCGCCGCATCCACCGGCTGCTGGCCGAGCTGGAGCGGGCCGAGCACCAGAACGAGGACGCCGCGCGCGCCTGGCTCGTCCAGGCGGGATCGGCCCCGGCCGACCCGGCGTGGACCTGCCGCGCCTGCGGCGCCGTCAGCCCGGCCTGGGCCGGCCTGTGCGGCAACTGCAGCGCCTTCGACAGCCTGGACTGGAAGCAGCCGTCGGTGGCCCTCCATCAGGTCCAGCCGGAGATCGCCGCCGGCCCGACGGCGCTGCCGACCACCGCCAACCTGCCGGCGGTGAGCACGTCGACGGGGTGAGTCCCGCCGCCGTCGCGACGGGGCCGGCGCCCGGCCCCGTCCGCAAGGGGCCGGGCGCCGGATTGCTGGAGACACCGACGGGTCTTGGTGGCTAGACTTGCGGTCGAGCACGTGATGGCGGCAACCGCCCGGGGGGAGCAGGATGTCCGACAGGGCGAGTTCGGCACCGCCGCCTGCGGACGACGCGCAACGGCGCAGCGCCATGCTGGGCGCGCTGGCCGCCGCGGCCGGGCGGATCGTCGGGTTGGGCGACTGGCAGGGCGGCGTCGAGGAGCTGCTGGCCCGTCTCGGTCCCGCCATGGCCGTCCAGCGCGCCGCGCTGCATCAGGTGGGCGCCGGCGCCGACGGGACGCTGAGCGAGGCCTGCCTGTCCGAATGGCGGGCGCCGCAGGACGGTGCCGCGCCGCCGCCCGACGGGGCGCCGCCGCCGGGCCGGCCGCCGCCGTGGGCGGTGGCGCTCGGCGACGGCCGCCCCTTCCGGACCGACGACGCCACCCTCGACGGGCCGTCGCGCGCCGCGCTGGAGGAGACGGGCGCGCGGGCGCTGCTGCTGGTGCCGGTGATGCTCGACGGGGTGTGGTGGGGCCAGTTCGCCGTCGAGGACGGCGATCCCGGGCGGGCGTGGAGCGCCGGCGAGGTCGACGTGCTGACCACCGCCGCCGCCATGCTGGCCGGGGCGATCCAGCGCACCCGGATGGACGCCGAGCTGCACCGCAGCGAGACCCGCAAGCAGGCCATCGTCGACTGCGCCCTCGACTGCATCCTGGCGATCGACGCCGCGGGCCTGCTCGTCGAGTTCAACCCGGCCGCCGAGCGCACGCTGGGCTTCCGCCGCCACGACGTGCTGGGCCGCCGGCTGGAGGAGCTGATCGTGCCGCCGGCGTGGCGCGAGGCCCACCGCGCCGGCTTCACCGCCTACCTCGCCGGCCGGGGCGGGACGATGATCGGCCGCCGCGTCGAGATGACCTGCCTGCGCGCCGACGGCTCCACCTTCCCGGCCGAGCTGTCGATCACCCCCACGCCGGTCGGCGAGGAGCTGTTCTTCACCGCCTACCTGCGCGACATCACCGAGCGCAAGGCCGCCGAACTGGCGCTCCTGGAGGCCAAGACGCGGGCCGAGGCCGCCGTCCAGGCCAGGACCACCTTCCTCGCCAACATGAGCCACGAGCTGCGCACGCCGCTGCACGCCATCATCGGCTTCTCCGAGCTGATCCGCGACGCGGTGATGGGGCCGCTCGGCGATCCCAAGTACCGCGAGTTCGCCGGCGACATCGTCGAGAGCGGCCGGCAGCTCCTGGGGATCATCAACGACGTGCTCGACGTCTCGCGCATCGAGGCGGGGGAACACCGGCTGGCCAAGGAGACCATCGATCTCGGCGCGGTCGTGCGCTCCGCCCTCAACATGGTGCGCGACCGCGCCGTCAAGGGCGAGGTGACGCTGATCGACGACACCGGCGTCCTGCCGGTCGGCCTCCACGCCGACCGCCGGGCGGTGATGACGATCCTCGTCAACCTGCTGTCCAACGCCGTCAAGTTCACCCCGCCCGGCGGCAGCGCGCGGGTGAGCGTGGCGATGGAGGAGGACGGCACCCTGGCGCTGACGGTCGCCGACACCGGCGGCGGCATCCCGGCCGAGGCGCAGGCCCGCGTCTTCGAACCCTTCCAGCAGGCCGACACCACCCTGTCGCGCCGCCACGAGGGGGCCGGCCTCGGCCTCACCATCACCCGCGCCCTGGTCGAACGGCACGGCGGCGCCATCGACCTGTCCAGCACTCCCGGCAGCGGCACCACCGTCACGGTCCGGTTTCCCCCGGCCGAACGGTAGGCGGCTGGGCGGGCGGCGGCCCGCCTTGACCGGCGAAACCGACCTCCGCCATCATCGGCATGCCCAAGGTCGCGCCCCGGGGCGGCCGTTCCGCAGGGAGACCCCCAGACGATGACCCTCCGAACCGCTTGCGCCGCCGCCGTGGTGGCCCTCGCCGCCATCGTCGGCGGCGGCGCGCCGCTGCGCGCCGAGACGCCCAAGACCATGGCGGTCATCGCCTGGCAGCTCGACGAGCTGATCACCCTCGACCCCGCCGAGGCCTACGAGTTCTCCGGCGCCGAGCTGGACGCCAACCTCTACGACCGGCTGGTCTACTACGACGTCGCCGACACCGACGAGATCAAGGGCGGCATCGCCGAGAGCTGGTCCGTCTCCGAGGACGGACGGACCTTCACCTTCAAGATCCGCGACGGCGTCACCTTCCATTCCGGCAACCCGGTCACCGCCGAGGATGCGGCGTGGTCGCTGCGCCGCGTGGTGACGCTCAACAAGGGCCCCGCCTTCATCCTCGGCGAGTTCGGCCTGACGCCGGAGAACGTCGCCGACCGGGTGCGCGCGCCGGACGCGCGGACGCTGGTGTTCGAGACCGACCGGACCTACGCGCCGAGCTTCGTGCTCAACTGCCTCGGTTCGTGGGTGAGCTCCGTCATCGACCGCAAGACGGTGCTGCGGCACGAGAAGGACGGCGACCTCGGCAACGCCTGGCTCAAGACCAACGAGGCCGGCTCCGGGCCCTTCACCCTGAGCGTCTGGAAGCCCAACGAGATGGTGCTGCTCGACCGCTTCGAGGACTACTGGCGGGGGGCGCCGGCCATGCGGCGGGTGGCGCTGCGCCACGTTCCGGAAAGCGCGCCGCAGCGCCTGATGCTGGAGAAGGGCGACGCCGACATCGCCCGCAACCTCAGCCCCGACGACATCGCGACCCTCGACCGGGCGGGCACGGTGCGCATCCGCAAGATTCCCCAGGGCGCCATCTATTATCTCGGCCTCAACCAGAAGAATCCGACCCTCGCCAAGCCCGAGGTGCGCGAGGCGCTGAAGTGGCTGATCGACTACGACAGCATCGAGAAGAACATCCTGCGCGGCACCAAGGTGCAGCACCAGTCGTTCCTGCCCGCCGGCTTCCTCGGCGCCATCGACGACCGCCCCTACCGCTACGACCTGGAGAAGGCCAAGGCGCTGCTGGCGAAGGCCGGCGTCGGCGACGGCTTCAAGGTGACGATGGACGTGCGCAACACCTACCCCACCGCCGACGTGGCCCAGGCCATCCAGGCGATGTGGGCGAAGGCCGGCATCGCCCTGGAGATCATCCCCGGCGACAACAAGCAGACGCTCACCAAGTACCGCGCCCGCCAGCACGACATCTACATCGGCCGCTGGGCGCCGGACTATCTCGACCCCCACTCCAACGCCCAGGGCTTCGCCTGGAACCCGGACAACGCCGACGACAGCGACGTCAAGCTGCTGGCCTGGCGCAACGCCTGGGACATCCCGGAGCTGACCCGGCAGACGGCAGCCGCGCTCGCCGAGCGCGACACCGACACGCGGCGGCGGCTGTACCAGGAGATGCAGCGCGAGCACCAGAAGGCCTCGCCCTTCGTCATCATGTTCCAGGACATTGCCGTGGTGGCCGAGCGCAAGGGCGTCGAAGGGTTCGAGGTCGGGCCGAACTTCGACGTCGTCTACTACCGCAACCTGACCAAGCGGTGACGGCGCCGACCGGCATGGCGCGTCCGCCCTCCGCGGCGCGGCGGGCCGCCGCCGGCCTGCGCCTGGTGGCGACCGTCCTCGTCACCTTCCTCGGCCTGCTCGCCGTCACCTTCTTCATCGGCCGCATGGTGCCGGTCGACCCGCTGCTGGCCGCCGTCGGCGAGCGCGCCAGCGCCTCGACCTACGAGGCGGTGCGGCGCGAACTCGGCCTCGACCTGCCGCTGTGGCGGCAGTTCGCGCTCTATGTCTGGAACGCCCTGCACGGCGACTTCGGCACCTCGGTGCTGACGTCGAAGCCGGTGCTCGAGGACGTGGCGCGCGTCTTCCCGGCGACCTTGGAGCTGGCGACCGCGGCGACGCTGATCGGCGTCGTCCTCGGCGTGCCGGCCGGGGTGCTGGCGGCGGCCAAGCGCGGCACCTGGATCGACCACACCATCCGCCTCCTCGGGCTGGTGGGCTACTCGGTGCCGGTGTTCTGGCTCGGCCTCATGGGGCTCCTGGTCCTCTACGCCAAGCTCGACCTGGTGGCCGGGCCGGGGCGCATCGACCTGTTCTACGAGGGGATGGTGCCGGACCGCACCGGCGTCCTGCTGCTCGACAGCGCCATCGCCGGGGAGTGGGAGGTGTTCGGGAACGCCCTGTCGCACCTCGTCCTGCCGGCGGCCATCCTCGGCTATTTCAGCCTCGCCTACCTCAGCCGCATGACCCGCAGCTTCATGCTGGAGCAGCTGCGCCAGGAATATGTGACCACCGCCCGCATCAAGGGCCTGCCGGAGCGCACCGTGGTGTGGCGCCACGCGCTGGGCAACGCCCGGGTGCCGCTGGTGACGGTGATCGCCCTGTCCTACGGCACCCTGCTCGAGGGCTCGGTGCTGACGGAGATCGTCTTCTCCTGGCCGGGCCTCGGCTTCTACATCACCAACTCGCTGCTCAACGCCGACATGAACGCGGTGCTCGGCGGCACCGTGGTGGTGGGCTGCGTCTTCATCGGCCTGAACCTGCTGTCGGACGCGCTCTACCGCACGCTCGACCCGAGGGCGCGCTGACATGGACGGAACCGCCCCGCAGGGCCTGCGCGCCTGGCTGCTCGCCGATGCCCCGGCGTCGCACCGCCAGGCGTGGTGCGGCCGCGCCTACCGCGGCTGGCTGCATTTCCGCCGCAACCCGCTGGCGGTCGCCGGCCTCGCCATCATCGCCGCCCTGCTGCTGGTGGCCGTCGCCGGCCCCTGGCTGGCGCCCCACCCGCCCTACGCCCAGGCGCTGGACATGCGCCTGCTGCCGCCGGGCACCGCCGGCCACCCGCTGGGCACCGACGAGCTGGGGCGCGACATCCTGTCGCGCGTGCTGCACGGCGCCCGCATCACCCTCGTCATCGTCACCCTGGTGGCGGTCATCGTCGCGCCGGTGGGGCTGCTGGTCGGCACCGTCGCCGGCTACGCCGGCGGCTGGACCGACACCGTGCTGATGCGCATCACCGACATCTTCCTCGCCTTCCCGCGCCTGATCCTGGCGCTGGCCCTGGTGGCGGCGCTGGGACCGGGCATCGAGAACGCGGTGATCGCCATCGCCGTCACCACATGGCCGCCCTACGCCCGCATCGCCCGGGCCGAGACGCTGACCATCCGCCGCAGCGACTTCATCGCCGCCGCCCGGCTGCAGGGCGCCTCGCCCGCCCGCATCGTCCTGCGCCACGTGGTGCCGCTGTGCACCGCCTCGGTCATCGTCCGGGTGACGCTCGACATGGCGGGCATCATCCTGACCGCCGCCGGCCTCGGCTTCCTCGGCCTCGGCGCGCAGCCGCCGAGCCCGGAGTGGGGCGCCATGGTGGCCTCGGGGCGCAAGTTCCTGCTCGACCAGTGGTGGGTGGCCACCGTTCCCGGGATCGCCATCTTCGTCGTCTCGCTCGGCTTCAACCTGCTCGGCGACGGCCTGCGCGACGTGCTCGACCCCAAGAGCGGGAGCTGAGGGATGCTCGAGATCGAGGACCTCCGTGTCGACTTCACCACCGACGGCCGCGTCGTCCAGGCCGTGCGCGGCCTCTCCCTGCGGGTCGCCCGCGGCGAGCGGGTGGGGATCGTCGGCGAGTCCGGCTCCGGCAAGTCCGTGACCGGACGGGCCGTGCTCCGCCTCGTCCGGCCGCCGGGCCGGGTCACCGCCGGCCGGCTGAGCTTCGACGGTACCGACCTGCTCGCCCTGCCGGAGCGCCGCATGCGCGCCTACCGCGGCCGCCGCATCGCCATGGTGATGCAGGACCCCAAGTTCTCGCTCAACCCGGTGATGACCGTCGGCCGCCAGTTGACCGAGGCCTTCCGCACCGCCGACCGCACCCTGACCCGCGGCGGCGCCCGCGCCATCGCGCTGGAGGCGCTGGCGAAGGTGCGCATCGCCGATGCCGGGCGGGTCTACGACGCCTACCCGCACGAGCTGTCGGGAGGCATGGGGCAGCGGGTGATGATCGCCATGATGGTGGCGCTCGGCCCCGACCTGCTGATCGCCGACGAACCGACCAGCGCGCTCGACGTCACCGTCCAGATGCAGGTGCTGGCCATCCTCGACGACCTCGTGGCGGAGGCCGGCATGGGGCTCGTGTTCATCTCCCACGACCTGCCCCTGGTGGCCAGCTTCTGCGACCGCGTGGCGGTGATGTACGCCGGCCGGATCGTCGAGGAGTGCGCCGCCGCCGAGCTGAACCGCGCCCGCCACCCCTACACCCGCGGCCTGCTCGCCGCCCAGCCCGTCCTCGACCGCCCGCCGGGCGAGCTGCCGGTGCTCGCCCGCGATCCCGCCTGGGCGGAGGGCGGCGGATGATCGCCATCGACTCCCTGCGCGTGACCTTCCACAGCGGCCAGCACCTCGTCGAGGCGGTGAAGGACGTCTCCCTGGAGGTCCGGGAGGGCGAGGTCTACGGGCTGGTCGGCGAGAGCGGCTCGGGCAAGTCGACCGTGCTGCGCGCCCTCGCCGGACTCGACGACCATTGGGAGGGCCGCATGGAGGTGGCCGGCGAGCGGCTCGGCCGGCGGCGCTCGGCATCGTTCCGCCGCCGCGTCCAGATGGTGTTCCAGGACCCCTACGGCAGCCTGCACCCGCGCCACACCGTCGACCGCGCCCTGGCCGAGCCCTTGACGATCCAGGGGTTCGACGACCGCGACGGGCGCATCCGGCGGGTGCTGCGCGCGGTCGGGCTCGACGACGGCTTCCGCTTCCGCTACCCGCACCAGCTGTCGGGCGGCCAGCGCCAGCGCGTCGCCATCGCCCGCGCCATCGTCGTCGAGCCGCGCGTGCTGCTGCTCGACGAGCCGACCAGCGCCCTCGACGTCTCGGTGCAGGCGGAGATCCTGAACCTGCTCGTCCGGCTGAAGCGGGAGCTCGGCCTGACCATGATCCTGGTCAGCCACAACCTGGCCGTCGTCGCCCACATGTGCGACCGCCTGAGCGTGCTGCGCCGCGGCGCGGTGGTGGAGCGCCTGACGGTCGGGGAGCTGCGGGCCGGCGCGGTGCGCGA
This sequence comes from Azospirillum sp. ST 5-10, assembly GCF_051225715.1. NCBI lineage: Bacteria > Pseudomonadati > Pseudomonadota > Alphaproteobacteria > Rhodospirillales > Azospirillaceae > Azospirillum > Azospirillum sp. ST 5-10. The sequence continues at coordinate 25,194 of NZ_JBPJSP010000005.1, read as the reverse complement.
GGCCTACACGCGCCAGCTCCTGCTCGCCGCCCGCGGCTACGACCGGCAAGTGGCGGCGGCGCTGGTCGACTGACCGTCCGTGCCGGTCGGCCCTTCCCCCGGCGGCCCGGGCGGTGCATAAGGGGACATGCGCGACGTTGCCGGACACATCCTCATCCTGACTGGGCCGCCGGGGGCCGGCAAGACCACCACCGCGCTCGGCCTTGCGCGGTCGTCAGCCGTCGCGGCGGTGCATCTTCACGGGGACGACTTCTGGCACTTCATCCGCCAGGGCGCGATTCCGCCGTACCTTCCCGAAGCGCACGAGCAGAATCGGTGCGTCATGGCCGTGCTGGCCCGGGCGTCGCAAGGTTATGCCGAGGGCGGCTACTTCGTCGTCGTGGACGGCATCGTCGGGCCATGGTTCCTCGATCCGTTCCGCACGCTGACCCGCCCCGTCCACTACGTCATCCTGCGTCCCGACCTGGAGGCCGCGATCGACCGCTGCCGCCGACGGGGCGGCGATACGCTCGCCGACCCGGTGCCGATAACCGCCCTCCACCGGCAGTTCTCCAGCCTCGGCGCGTTCGAGAGAAACGTCATCGACACCGCCGGCCACGGCACGCAGGATACGCTCACCGCCGTGCGGGAGGCGCTCCACAGCGACGAATACCGGCTCGGCTGACGCCGGTCGACGCATCCCCGTGCCCCCCGTCCCGGCGGCCCCCCGTCGCGGCGGCGAGGCGACGCCGCCGCTCAGGCCGCGATCTCGCCGCGCGTGCCGGTCAGGATGGCGCCGTCGAGCGTCGCGCCGGTGGCGGCGCAGCCGGTGAGGTCGGCGCGGGTCAGGTCGCTGTCGCGCAGGTCCGCCCCCACCAGGGAGGCGCCGGCGAGGCGGGCGCGCACCAGCGAGGTGCGTATGGTCCGCCCGGCGCCGACGATCACCAGGGCCGACAGGCGCGCCGCGTCCATCTCGGCGCCGATGAGGATGGCGCGGTCGAGGGTCGCCCCGCGCAGGTCGGCGCCGCGCAGGTCGGCCGAGCGCAGGTCGGCGCCCTCGAAGCGCACGGCCTGGAGCTGGGCTCCCGTCAGGGTGGCGTGACGCAGGTTGACGCCGCGCCCCTTGGCGAGCGTGAGCACCGCGCCCGACAGATCGGCCCCGGCCAGATTGCGCCCGCTCAGGTCGAGCTGGCGCCCCACCTTGCCGCCGGATCCCAGCCACAACAGGTGCTGGCGCAGCAGTTCCGGCATCGACTCGCCGGTCTCCTCGGCGGGCAGGGGGGGCGGCTCCTCCGGCACCGGCGGCGGGTCGTGGGCGGCCTCGTCCTCCAGCGCCGCCGCCTGCTCGTCGGAGCGGACGGCGGCGATCAGGTCGAGCTCGTCGAGAAAGGCGCCGTCGAGGGTGGCGCCGCGCAGGTCCGCCCCGGTCAGGTCGGCGCCGTGCAGGTCGGTGCCGATGAAGGTGGCGTCGCGCAGGTCGGCGTGGTCGAGGCGGGCACCGGTCAGGGCGCTGTTGGTGAAGTCGGCCGCCCGGGCGAGGCTGCCCGACATGTTGGCGCGCGACAGGTCGGCGTTGGTGATGCGCGCGGCGCTCAGGTCGGCCGGTCCCGGCAGGAAGCCGACGACCTTGGTCTCCGCCGCGCTGCGCTTGTTCACCTTGCTGGCGTCGCGCAGATCCACCTCGACCAGCTTCGCCCCTTCCATGTTGGCGCCGCGGACGTTGGCGCCGCGCAGGTCGGTGCGGAACATGCGGGCGTTGCGCAGGTCGGCCATGCGCAGGTCCGCGCCGTACAGGTCGGCGTGGTCGAACACCGTGCCGCGCAACGCGGCGTTGCGCAGGATCGCGCCGGAGAGGTTGGCGCCCGCCAGGTTGCGGCCCGACAGGTCGAGCCCCGACAGGTCGAAGAAAGGCAGGTTGGCACGCGCCCCGCCCGGCCGGCCCTCGGCGAAGCGCGCGTGGCGTTCGCACACCCGGTCCAGCTGGTCCTGGCTGAGGCGGATGCGCGTCTTGAGCTTGCCCTCGTATGCCATGGTCGGTCAGGCGAACAGTTTGTCGATGTCGTCTTGGCTGAACTGCTCGCCCCCGCCCGCCGGCACGGGGGCCGGCGGCGGCGCCTTCTGGGCCGCCTTCCGGGGCGCCGGCGCGGCGGCCGGTCCCTGCGGCGGCACCGACTTGGCCGCCGGGGGCGGCGGCACGGGCTTGGCCGCCGGAGGCGGCACGGGCTTGGCCGCCGGGGTGGGGGGCGGCGGCGCCTCCTCGGTCGCCGGCTCGCGCTCCAGCACCTCCGGCATGCACTCGGCCATCTGGTCGAAGATGGAATCGATCTCCGCCTGGGAGACGCCCTGGCCTTCGAGCTGCGGCCCGTTCAGCAGATGGGCGTCCGGCCGGTCGTCGTTGAGCTTGCGGTGCGCCGCCACGCCGTCGTCGCCGCCGAGGCCCAGGCCGGCCCGGTCGACGCCCCAGATCTCGATCATCGAGTTCACCCGCTGCTCGATGTAGCGCAGGGTGTTGACGACCTTGGTGGTGCGCTGGCCGGTGATGTCCTGGAACGAGCAGGCGGTCATGATCTCGATGCATTCGGCCTCGAGGCCGCCGCCCAGCTCGGCCCAGTCGGGATCGTCGCGGGGGATGCGGGCGGCGTAGTCGAGGATGCGTTCGGCGGCGTTCAGGATGTCGCTGGTCGCCCGCTCGGTGGCGACGACGATGGCGTCGAGCTCGGCCGTGGCGGCCATGATGCGGTTGGTGCCGTTGTCGGACGGCTTCAGCGCGGCGATGTCGCTGCGCGCCTGCTGCACGAACTGGCCGATGGCGTTCAGCTCCTGCTGGATGCGCGTCAGCGCGCCGTCGCTCACCGGCGGCGCCTCGGCCGCCGCCGCGCCCCGGGCGCCCGGGGCCGTGCCGCCGAGCCGGCTCAGGCGGTCGACCTGCCGGGCGAGGTTCAGGGCGACCCGCTGGAACTCGTCGACGGCGGCGTTCCGGGTGCGGCGGTCGCGCATGCGCAGGAACGCCCGCCCGCGCGCGGTCTGCGACAGGGCCTCTTCGACCTGGAGGTACTCCTCCTCGCTGATCTCGAGCAGCGGCGTTTCGTTCATGTCCGGTTCCGCGGCGGCGGCCTGCACTGTTCGCTCGACGGACTCTAGCCTTCGCCCGGGGACGCGTAAAGGAATCCTGCTATCCTCGGTCGTGAGACACTGGGGGCTGTCCGTCCTTCCGTTCCTTCCAACCGCCGAGACCCGCCATCCTCACCATGGAACCGACCGCCACCGTTCCCGACCCGACCGACCGACCCGCGCTGCCCGGCGCCGCGGGCGGCCGGGTCTGGGGCGTGCGGCGCCACCTCGCCGTGCTGGTGCTGGCGGCCGCAGCGCCGCTGGCGCTCCTCTCGGGGGGGCTGCTGGTCCACCACACCCTCGCCCAGCGGGACGCGCTGGAACGCTCCCTGGGCGAGACGGCGCACGCGCTGGCGCTGGCGCTGGACGCCGATCTCGGCGGCATCGTCGCGACGTTGGAAGGGGCGGCCCTGGCCGGCGGCCTGGCGGCCCTCCCGTCCGAGGGCGCGGGCCGCTTCCCGGCCGTCGCCGCGACCCTGGCGGCGGCGCAGCCGACCTGGCGGTCGCTGTTCCTGGCCGACGCCTTCGGCCGCACGCTGGCGCGCGACGGCACGCCCGCGGCGGCGGCCGGCGCCACGGCGGCGGTGGCGGCGACGGTGCGCGAGGCCATCGTCAAGGACCGGGTCGCGGTGTCCGGGCTGCTGCCCGGCGGCGCGGCCGACGAGCCGGCGGTGGCCGTGGCGGTGCCGCTGCGCCGCAACGGGACGGTCGGCGCGGTGATCGGCGTGACGGTCGCGGCGGCGCGCTGGAGCCGCCTGCTCCAGGCGCAGGCGGTGCCGCCGGACTGGATCGGCGTCGTCGTCGACGGCGCGGACCGGGTGGTCGCCCGCGCCCGCGCCCCGCAGGACTATGTCGGACGCCGGGCGCCGGACTGGTACCGCGCCGCCACCCGCGCCGACGCCCCGGCACACACCGGAGGCGTGCTGGAGGGCGAGGCCCTGGAGGGACAGTCGGTCGTCATGGCCTTCCGCCGGTCGGCGCTGAGCGGCTGGACGCTGGCCTATGCCGCGCCGCGCGAGGCGATCGCTGGGCCGCTGCGCGCCGGCCTGTGGACCGTGCTGGCGGCCACCGCGGCGGCGACGGCCCTGGCGGTCCTGCTGGCGGTGCGCGCCGGCCGGCGCATCGCCGAACCGCTGCGCCGGCTGGCCGCCGCCGCCCGCCGCGGCGAGCCCCTGCCCGACGGCGCGCCCTCGGTCGTGCGGGAGGTCAACGACCTCTGCGCCGCCCTGGCCGGCTCGGCGTCGGACCGCGACGGCGCGCTGCGCGAGCGCGACGAGCTGTTGCGGCGCGAGGCGGCGCGGCGGCGCGAGGCGGAACTCGCCAACGCCGCCAAGAGCCGGTTCCTGGCCGCGGCCAGCCACGACCTGCGCCAGCCGTTCCAGGCCATGCGCCTCTACCATCACCTGCTGGCTTCCCACGTCGACGGCCGCGCGGCCGAGATGCACGACCGGCTGGGCACGGCGCTGGCCTCGGGCGAAGCGCTGCTGAACGCCCTGCTCGACGTCTCGACCCTGGAAGCCGGCACGGTCCAGCCGCACCGCGGGGCCTTTCCCGTCCAGGACGTCATCGACGCCACGCTGGACGAGGTGCAGCAGCAGGCGGCCGGCAAGGGCCTGCGCATCGGCACCCGGCCTTGCCCGGCGGTGGTCGACAGCGACCCGACGCTGCTGCGCCGCATCCTCGCCAACCTGCTGGGCAACGCGGTGCGCTACACGCCGGCGGGGCGGGTGCTGGTCGCCTGCCGGCGTCGCGGCGGGGCGCTGCGCATCGAGGTGTGGGACACCGGCATCGGCGTTCCCGAGGACCGGCTGGACAGCATCTTCGAGGATTTCGTCCAGGTCGCCAACCCGCAGCGCGACCACCGCCACGGCCTCGGTCTCGGCTTGGCGGTGGTGCGGCGGACGGCGGCCCTGCTCGGCCATCCCGTCACGGTGTGCTCGCGGCCGGGCCGCGGCTCGTGCTTCGCGGTCACCGTCCCCGTCTCGACGGCGCCGCGCCCGCTCGCCGCGCCGGGCGGGCGGGCCCTTCCGGCCCCCACCCGCCCGCTGTCGGTGCTGCTGGTGGAGGACCATCCCGACCAGCGCGCCGCGCTGGTCCGCATCCTGGAGAACGCCGGGCATCGCGTCGTCGCCGCCGCCGACGGCGTCGAGGCCCTGACGCTCGCCGCCGGGCTGAGCGAGGCGCCGGACGTGCTGGTCAGCGACCACCGGCTGCCCGGGCCGGTGGACGGGATCGCCGTCGCCGCCGGCGTCGGCGCGCGCTTCGGCCGGCACCTGCCGACGGTCATCGTCACCGGCGACACCGACCCCGCCCTGCTGCAGGACGCCGCCCGCCGCGGCCTGCGGCTGCTGCACAAGCCCATCGATCCGGTGCGGTTGCAGAACGCCGTGGCCGCCCTGGCCGACGGGCCGCCGGAGCTGTCGACGTGAGGCCGGCCGGCCAGGAGGCGGCCGGTCAGGAGGCGGCCGTTCCGCGCCGCCGGCGGCGGGAGGCCGGCCGCGCCGGCGCCGGCGCCGCGACGGGTGCCGGCGCCGCACCGGCGGCGGGGCCGCCGCCGGCGGACGGACCGCCGCGGCCCGCCGTCAGCGCGGCGATCCACAGGGGCGGCGCCCAGTGGAGGGGCGAGCCGGCGATCAGCCAGCCCGTCGCGACCAGCGGTGCCGAGGCGCGGACGACCGTCGCCCACCAGTCGAGGACGGCGAGCGGGGCGATGGCGGGCGGACGGTCGGGTCGCCGCGGGTCGGGGAAGGTCGGGGTGCCGGGCATGCGGGGCTCCTGGAAGACGGACGGCGGATCGCGGCGGGCGCCGGCCAACCTTGAACCAACTTTTCCTTTCCACCAAATGTCGCGCGGACGACGGCGCGGCGCGCGGACGGCGGCAGGAGCGGAGAGACGGGCATGAACGGACGACGGAGCGCGGCGCTGGTGCTGCTGCTGGGGCTGGCGGTCGGCGGGGGAAGCGTCCCGGCGCCGGCGGCGCTGCCGGTCGCGGTCGGCGGCATCACCACCATCGCGCCGATGCTGGAGGCGGTGACCCCGGCGGTGGTCAACATCGCCGTGCTGTCGCGCGCGCCGCAGTCCGACAACCCGCTGCTGCGCGATCCGTTCTTCCGCCGCTTCTTCGACTTTCCCAACATGCCCCAGGCCCGTCCGCAGGTGAGCGCCGGGTCGGGGGTGATCGTCGACGCCCGGCGCGGCTACGTCGTCACCAACCACCACGTCGTCGCCAACGGCGAGGAGATCTACGTCACCCTCAAGGACCGGCGGCGGCTGCGCGCCCGCCTGGTGGGGTCGGACGCCGCCACCGATGTGGCGCTGCTGCAGATCCCGGCCGAGGGACTGACCGCCCTGCCCTTCGGCGAATCCGACCAGGCCAAGGTCGGCGACTTCGTGGTCGCCATCGGCAACCCCTTCGGCCTGGGGCAGACGGTGACGTCCGGCATCGTCTCGGCGCTCGGGCGCAGCGGCCTGCGGGTGGAGGGCTACGAGGACTTCATCCAGACCGACGCCTCCATCAATCCCGGCAATTCCGGCGGCGCTCTGGTCAACTTCCGCGGCGAACTGATCGGCATCAACACGGCCATCATCGGCCCGGCCGGCGGCAGCGTCGGCATCGGCTTCGCGGTGCCGACCAGCATCGTCCGCGCGGTGATGGAGCAGCTGGCGGAATACGGCGAGGTGCGCCGCGGCCGGCTGGGCGTCGCCATCCAGGACCTGACCCCGGATCTGGCGGAGGCGCTGCGCGTCACCGGCGACGCCGGCGCGGTGATCGCCCAGGTGGAGGCCGGATCGGCCGCCGACCGCGCCGGGCTGCAGCCGGGCGACGTGGTGGTGGCGGTGGGCGACCGGCCGATCGGCAGCGGCACCGAACTGCGCAACCGCATCGGCCTGTTGCGGATCGGCACCCCGGTGCCGTTGACGTTCCTGCGCGCCGGCCAGACGCACACCGTGACCATCCGTTCCGCACGGTAGGGTCCATGCCGCCTCCCCGTCCGCCCGCCCCGATGCCGGCCAGGCCGGCGACCACCCCGATGCCGGCCAGGCCGGCGGCCACCCCGATGCCGGCCAGGCCGGCGGCCGCCCCGCCGGGCCCGGCGGCGCGCCAGCGCGAGGTGGCGGCCATCCTCCTGCGCCTCGACGAGATGCTGGGCAAGGCCGGGGAGCTGGCGGCGCTGGCCCGCGACCGGGTCGGCGTCGGCGGACTCACCCGCTACCGCCGCTTCACCCGCAAGGTGCGCGACTTCTTCGCCCTGGCCGCGCTGGCCGACGAGAAGCTGGACGCGGTGCCGCCGGAGCTGGCCGGGCCGCTGGCGACGGCGCTCGACCGCATGCACACCCGCATGGTGGTGCTGTTCGTCGAGGAGAGCGCCGGCTTCTTCGCGTCCTTCGCGCGGGTCGAGCACCTGCCGGTCGGCACCCACGAGATGTGCGGGCTGGAGCTGCGGGGGCTGCTCGCCATCCGCGGCTTCCTCGACGATCCGCGCTACGAGGCGGAGCGCGGGCTGGCGTTGCGGGCCAAGGCCGACCGCGTCGCCGAACTGATGCGCGCCGTGATGGCGCGCCTGCCGCCGCTGCCCGACTTCGGCGACCTGCCCAGCGTCGGCCCGCGGGGAACGGTGAACAAGCCGATCAAGACGGCGCGGGGGGCGGCGCGCGGCGCGGTGCGGGGGCCCCCGCCCCCGCAGGCGGCGGCCCCGCCGCCGCCCGCCGCCGCCCCGCCGGCCCCGCCCGAGGTGCGGCAGCTGTCGCTGGACGACTTCGAGTAGGGCGGCGCCTCAGTGCCGCTTCCCCTCCGGCGCGGTGAGGGCGCCGACGGCCGCGCCGCCGGCGGCGCCGACCAGCCCGCCCACCAGCGCGCTGCCGCCGGCGACGCCGCCGATCAGCGCGCCACCGGCGCCGCCGACGGCGGCCCCGGTGAGGGCGCGGTTCTCCCGGTGCGACAGCCCGGAACAGCCGCCCAGCAGGAGGGCGGCGGCGAGGACGATGGCGGATGACTTGAGCATGCTCCAACCCGTTGCAGTGGTTCGTACCGGATCAGAGTGAGGATCCAGCGCGACCGTGGCCGTGACGATTTTGGGGTGGAGCGCCGCGTCGGAAGGAGTGGTGCGCCGGGGACACAGGAGGGGCGGGCCGCGCCGCGTCGCACCGGGGCGCGGCCCGCCGCAGGACGCTCAGCGCTTCAGCGCCGGATCCTCGCCCTTGGAATGGGCCTTGCCCGTCTCTTCGGCGCGCCGCAGGGCGTCGCCCTCGGGGCCGTCGACGGCGTCGCGGGCGCGCTTGGCGTCGCCGGCGACGTCGTGGTGCTCCACGTGGTCGCGCACCGCGTCGCGGTAGTGCTTGTCGGCGGTGCGGTTGCCCTCGCCCTGGTTGCGGTTCTCGGCCATCGTCTCCTCCGTGCTCTGGTTGCCGTGCCCCATCAACGCTCGGAGCGGGCGCGGAGTTTCATCGGCGCGCCGTCAGGCCTCCATGTTCAGGGTCTTGATGGTCTCGACGCGGATCTCCTCGGTCAGCCGCTCCTTGTAGGCGGCGAAGGCGGCGGTGGTCTTGACCTTGTAGGAGCGGGGGTGCGGCAGCTCGATGGGGATGTCGCACTTGATGCGGCCGGGCCGCGCCGACATGACCACCACGCGGCTGGCCATGAAGATGGCCTCGTCGATGTCGTGGGTGACGAACAGCACGGTCTTGCGGTGCTCCTCCCAGATGCCCAGCAGCAGCTCCTGCATCAGCTCGCGGGTCTGGTGGTCGAGCGCGCCGAACGGCTCGTCCAGCAGCAGGATCTTCGGGTCGTTGGCGAGCGCCCGGGCCAGCGCCGTGCGCTGCTGCATGCCGCCGGAGAGCTGGGCGGGGGAGTGGTTCTCGAAACCCTTCAGGCCGACCTGGCCGAGGAAGCGGTCGGCGGTCTCCACCTGCTCGGCCCGCGGCACGCCGCGCTCGCGCAGGCCGAAGCAGACGTTGTCGCGCACGCTGAGCCAGGGGAACAGGGTGTAGGACTGGAACACCATGCCGCGGTCGGGGCCGGGCCGGGTGACCGGCACGCCGTCCAGCAGCACCTCGCCGGCCGACGGCGTCTCCAGCCCGGCGACGACGCGCAGGAGCGTGGACTTGCCGCAGCCCGAGGGGCCGAGGATGGTGATGAAGTCGGCGTCGCGGACCTCCAGGCTGGTGGGCTCCAGGGCGCGGGTCGGGGCGGCGCCGCGGCGCGCCGGGAAGGTCTTCTCGACGCCGCGGATGGACAGCTTGCTCATGGGGGTCCTCAGCGCCCGCGCGCCCAGGGGAAGAGGCGGGCGTTGGCGGTCTGGAACAGGAAGTCGGTGATCAGGCCGATCAGGCCGATGACGAAGATGCCGAAGATCATCTGCCCGGTGTCGAGGAAGCGCTGCGCCTCGATGATCATGTGGCCGATGCCGGCCGACGCCCCCACCAGCTCGGCGACGATCACGTAGGTCCAGGCCCAGCCCAGCACCAGGCGCAGCGACTCGGCGATCTGCGGTGCCGCGGCCGGCAGCAGCACGCGCAGCACCACGCCGCGGCGCGAGGCGCCCAGCGTGTAGGCCGCCTCCAGCAGGTCGGCGCGCACCGAACCGACGATCACCGTGATCATGATGACGATCTGGAAGATCGAGCCGATGAAGATCACCAGGATCTTCTGCAGCTCGCCCACCCCCGCCCACAGGATGAGGAGCGGGATGAAGGCCGAGGCCGGGAGGTAACGGGCGAACGACACGAAGCCGGCGAAGAACGCCTCGACCGGCTTGAACGCCCCCATGAGGATGCCCAGCGGCACCGCCAGCAGGGCGGCCAGCAGGAAGCCGGCGAACACCCGCCACACCGTGACGGCGACGTCGCCGGCGAAGCCGTACTCGGCGAACAGCGCGCCGCCCGAACGCAGCGTCTCGCCCGGCGAGGCGAGGAACAGCGGCTTGACGAAGCCGCCGTAGGTGGCGATCCCCCAGCCGGCGAAGAACAGGGCGAAGCACAGGATGGAGAGGACCGGGCGCAGTCCCGGCGGCACCGGCTTCAGCGGTGCGAAGAGGCCATGCATGGTGGGAAGGTCTTTGCGGTGGGGGCGGCCCCCGCCCCGTCCGCGGGGGACGGGGCGGGGGCGGCGGTCGTCACTTCACGAAGGAGCCGTTCGCCATGACGGCGAGGTCGTCGGGGGCCCGGCGGATCAGCTTGGCGTCGAGCATCACGTCGCGCACCTCCTTGAGGAAGGTCGGCATGGTCTCGGCGAAGTAGGTCTGGTTCATGCCCTTGTCGTACCAGCGCACGTTCTTGGCCGAGGCGGCGAACTGGTCGGCCGACTGGTTGACGTCCTTGCCCATGGCGGCGTAGGCCTTGTCCGGGTTCTCCTTGATCATCTCCAGGGCCTCGAACCAGGAATCGACCACCGCCTGCACCACCTTCGGGTGCTTCTCGACGTAGTCCGGCTGGAAGGCCAAGGTGTCGATGATGACGCCCGGCGTCTGGTCGGAGGACACCAGGACCTTGCCGTCGGCGTTGCGGACGTTGGAGAGGTAGGGCTCATAGGTCACGGCGACGTCGGCCTGGCCGGCGACGAAGGCGGCGGCCGCGTCCTTGGGCGACAGGTTGGTCTGCTGCACGTCGTTGATGGACAGGCCGTGCTTCTTCAGCACGTAGGCCAGCCAGAACTGCGACACGCCGCCGGACTCGACGGCGACCGGCTTGCCCTTGAGGTCCTCGACCTTGGCGACGCCGCCGCGCACGGCGATGCCGTCGCCGCCGTGCGAGCTGTCGAGCACCAGCACCTGCTGCACCGGCACGCCCGACGAGGCGTAGACCATGTGCGTGTCGACGGTGGTGGCGATGGCGTCGACCTCGCCGGCGACCATCGCCTGGTGGCGGTTGGACACCGGCATCTTCTTGATCTCGACCTGGATGCCGTTCTTCTCGAACAGGCCGGCCTCCTTGGCCAGCGTCAGCGGCGCGAAGCCGGTCCAGCCGCTCATGGCGATGGTCACCTTGGGCTTGTCCTGCGCCCCCGCCACGGCGGCGCTCAAGCCGACGAGGGCCCCCACCAGCGTCCCCATCATCCATGTCTTCGTGCTCATGGTTCCCTGTCTCCCTTGGTGTTGTGGCGCGCCCCTGGCGACGCGCACCGCAGGCCGCGGCCGGATTGTCCCATAGTGATCCCTTTTCCCGGCCCGCGGAAGGGTGGCACCGTTGCGCTGCACTGCACGCTATCACTATAGTGTCCGACTGGAGAACCAGATTTGGTACGAGCGCAGACGCAAAGGGAGCGGATGTTGGTAACGCAGCGCCCGACGGTGCATCGTGACGGGGCCTTTCGGCCGATGAGCGAGGACGACCGCCGGCGCACGCTCCAATATTTCGAGCGCCTCGGCAAGGACCGGGTGCGGCTTTACGCCGCCGTCGACTGCGACCGCTTCCTCGGCAACTGGCAGGTGCGCGAGCTGGCCGACGACTGGCTGACCGCCAAGGACGAGGAGGAACGCGCCTCCGCCTCCTTCTGGCGCCGCCTGATCGGACGGGGGTAACGGTCGGCTTGCGGGTGCCGTCCTGATCAAGAACGCGAAGGATGAAAGTTTGGAAGAAGATATTCTTACAAACTTTCATCCTTCGCGTTTTTCATCCGCACTGCCGTCAGACCGCTGTTCCCACCGGTCCACCTCCGCCGCGGCGAGGCCGGCGTGGTCCGGCCAGTGGCGGAGGTTGAGCACGTGGCCGTCGCGGCGCACCCGCTCCACGGCGGCGAGGTCGAGGTCGGCGTAGAGCCAGCCGGGGGCGTTCATGGTGCCCATCGCCACCACCCCGTCGTCGGGCATGCCGAGGTCCGGCGGCGCGTAGACCGCGGCGGCGCCGACGTTGACGTCGATGGCCGGGCACCAGGGGGCCTCCCCCACCGTCGGCGCCTGCACCACGAAGCACTGGTTCTCCAGCGCCCGCGCCGCCGCCCCGACGCGCACCCGGTGCCAGCCCGCCGGCGCGTCGGTGCAGCTCGGCACCAGCAGCAGCACCGCCCCAGCCTCGGCCTGGCGCCGCGCGATCAGCGGGAATTCGGCGTCGTAGCAGACGCAGATCCCCACCGGCCCCCACGGCGTGGCGAAGACGCGCGCCGCCCCGCCGCCGCGGAGGTCCCACCGCTCGCGCTCGAAGCGGGTGGGCACCAGCTTCTCCTGGGCGCCGACCCGGCCGTCCGGCGCCATCAGCCAGGCGACGTTGCGCAGGCGCCCGTCGCCGCCGCGCACCGGCAGGCTGGGCGCCAGCAGCCACACGCCGTGGCGCCGCGCCAGCGCCCGGAAGGTCTCCCGCACCGCCGGCACCAGCGGCTGCAGCGCGGCGGTCTGGGCGTCCAGGTCGCCGGCGATGCCGGCCAGCGCCGTCAGCTCCATCGCCCCGTACTCGGGGAAGACCAGCAGCCCGGCCCCGTTGCCGGCGGCCTCGGCCGTCCAGCGCCCGGCCTTGGCGCGGAAGGCATCGAGGGAGGCGATGCGCTCCACCGGGTACTGGGCGGCGGCGACCCGCAGGACGGTCATGCCAGCTCCTTGATCCAGAAGCGCATGGGCTTCTCGCTCTCGGCCGTCTCGTCGAGGTCCCGCCAGGAGAAGCGGCAGGCCACGCCGGGCAGCGGCCGGAAGCCGCGGCGGCGCCAGAAATCGTCCAGCGGGACGTGGCCGGCCGGCCGGCGCGGGTGGTCGGCCGGGCGGTCGACGGCGCAGAACACGGCGTGGCTGAAGCCGCCGAGGCGGCGCGCCTGCGCCTCCCGCTCGGCGAAGAAGCGCACGCCGACGCCGCGGCCGCGGTACGCCGGCAGCAGCACGGATTCGCCGTAGTAGAACAGCCGCCCGACGTCCCAGCCGCCGGCGCGGAACGGCGCGGTGACGTGCTCCGGCTCGTGGCGCAGCGGCAGGGCGGTGGCGGCGCCCACCACGCGCTCGCCGTCGAAGGCGCCGACGACGACGCTGCCCGGCGCGGCCGCGTAGGTCGCGAGGTAGCGCTCCTCGTAGTCCGGCGACCCGTCGTAGAGATAGGGAAAGTCCCGGAACACGGCGATGCGCAGGCGCGCCAGGTCGGGCAGCCGGGCCTGCAGGGCGTCGCCGGTCAGGGGCTCGATGCGCAACGCGTCCGGCATCCTCGTCCTCCCGGAATGGCCTCTCGTTCCCTTGGTAGGCAGCCCCCGCGGGACGGTCAAGGCCGGCGGCTGCCGCAGCGCGGAACCGCCGGCCCGGCGCGGTGTTGATCTCACGCCATGCAGACGCCCCCGATCATGCCCTCGCGCCGCACCGCGCCCGACGGCTCGCCCCGCCGCGTCGGGGTGGAGCTGGAGTTCGCCGACCTCGACGCCCCGGCCGCCGCCCGGCTGGTGCGCGCGCTCTACGGCGGCACCATCGAGACCGAGGATCCCCACCGCTGCCGCGTGCGCGGCACGCGGCTGGGCGACTTCACGGTGGAGCTCGACATGCAGGCGGCGCACAAGAAGCCGGAGCTGCCGGACGTCGCACCGGACAAGCTCGACACCGTGCTCGACCGCCTGCGCCCGCTGTGGGGCAGCATCGGCAGCCTGGTCATGCCCTTCGAGATCGCCGCCCCGCCGATCCCCATCGAGCGGCTGGCCGAGCTCGACCGGCTGGTGGCGGCCCTGCGCGACGCCGGCGCCTCCGGCACCGAGGCCAGCCCGCTGTTCGCCTTCGGCCTGCACTTCAACCCGGAGGTGGCGGACACCGGCGCCGACTACGTGCTCGACCACCTCAAGGCGTTCCTCTTGCTGGGACCGTGGCTGCGCGCGGCGATCCGCGTCGACCCGACGCGCCGGCTGACCGGCTACGTCGCCTCCTTCCCCGTCCCCTTCGCGGCGCAGGTCGTCGACCCCGCCTACCGCCCCGACCTGCCGACGCTGATCGCCGACTATCTCGACGCCAACCCGTCGCGCAACCGCGAGCTCGACCTGCTGCCCCTGTTCGCCCATCTGGCGCCCGAGGTTCTGGCGGCGCGGGTCGACGATCCGCACGTGCGGGCCCGCCCGACCTTCCATTACCGCCTGCCCAACGCCCGCATCGGCGACACGGCGTGGTCGCTGGCGGCGGAGTGGAACCGCTGGGTGGCGGTCGAGGAGCTGGCGGCCGACCGCGAGCGCCTCGACCGCCTCGGCACGGCCTACCGCGGGCACGCGGCGCGCCACACCCTCGACGCCTGGGCGCTGGAGGTGGGGCGCGAGATCGCCCTTCCCGGGGCGGGCTAGGCCGATGGCGGCGCGCCCGCTGATCGGCGTCACCGCCTCGACCCACGGCAGCCGCTTCGCCTGGTGGGCGAACCGGCTGGCGCTGTGGCGCGCCGGCGCGCGGGCGGTGCGCATCACCCCCGACCGCCCCTGCCCCGTCGACCGCCTCGACGGCCTGATCGTCGGCGGCGGCGACGACATCGACGCCAGCCTCTATCACGAGGGCTCGGAGCCGCAGATCCGCGTCGATCCCGAGCGCGACCGGCTGGAGCTCGCCGCGCTGGACGACGCCGAGCGGCTGTCGTTGCCGGTCCTGGGGATCTGCCGCGGCTCGCAGATGATCAACGTGCACCGTGGCGGCTCGCTGCACATGGACATCCACGCCATCTATGAGGAGGCGCCGCGCATGCGCACGGTGCTGCCGCGCAAGCGCATCCGCATCGAGCCCGACAGCGGCCTCTACCGCGTGCTCGGCATCGCCGAGTGCCGGGTCAACGCCCTGCACCACCAGTCGGTGGACCGGCTCGGCGACGGGCTGTCGGTGGTGGCGCGCGACCGCTGGGAGATCGTCCAGGCGGTCGAGGCGCGGGGCGCGCCCCTGCGCCTGGGCGTGCAGTGGCACCCGGAATATCTGGTGGCCGACGAGCGCCAGCAGAACCTGTTCCGCACGCTGGCCGCGGCCGCCGCCGGCGAGCCGGTCGACGCGCTGATGGCGGCGTGAGCGCGCCGGCCGCTCAGAGCCAGCCGCGGCGGCGGAAGTACCACAGGGGCAGCACGGCGGAGACCACCATCAGCACCAGCGCCATGGGGTAGCCCCACTCCCACTGCAGCTCGGGCATGAAGGCGAAGTTCATGCCGTAGGCGGAGGCGATCAGGGTGGGCGGCAGGAAGGCGACGGCGACCACCGAGAAGATCTTGATGATGGCGTTCTGCTCGATGTTGATGAGGCCGAGGGTGGCGTCGAGCAGGAAGTTCGCCTCGTGCGCCAGGAAGCCGGCGTGCTCGTTGAGCGACCGCAGGTCGCGGGCGAGCGTCTTCAGCGCCGTCTTCTGCTCCTTGCTGAGGCGCCCGGTGGTGACCGAGGTGAGGAAGGCCACCAGACGGTCGAGCCCGGCCAGGCTGTCGCGCACCTTGTGGGTGAGGTCGCCGGCCCGGCCGATGCCGCGCAGCACGTCCTGCAGCTCGTCCGGCTTCTTGTTGCGCCCGCCGCCGATGCCGCCGTCGAGGCTGTCGGTGAAGATGCGCGCGGACAGGGCGTCGATGCGGCCGCCGATCAGCTCCAGCACGTCGGCCACCCGGTCGATGACGGCGTCGAGGATGCCGAGCAGCGCGTCCTCGGCGCTGGCCAGCAGCTCCGGCTGGCGGCCGGTGCGGGCGGCGAAGGTGGCGACCGAGCGCGGCTCGGTGTAGCGCAAGGTGATCATGTGCCGCGGCGTCAGCACGAAGGTGACCTCGCCCTGCTCGGGGTGCGGCGTGTCGGCGCGGGCGATGACGGTGGTGGTGAGATAGATGCCGTCGGCCTCGACGTAGAGCTGGGAGGACGCCTCGATCTCCCGCATCTCCTCGCGGGTCGGCAGGTCGCAGCCGGCCAGCCGGCCGATGTGGGCGCGCTCCGCCTCGTCGGGCCGCAGCAGGTCGATCCACACCGTGCCGTCGGGCAGCGGGTCGCCGATGCCCAGCGGCTGCTCGATCACCCGCCCCTGCTCGTTGCGGGCGTGGACGGTGATCACGGGGCCGCCTCGGGCGGCAGCGGCGCGCCGGCGGCGCGGCAGGCCGCCGTCAGCGTGTTCAGCATCAGGCAGGCGATGGTCATCGGGCCGACTCCGCCGGGCACCGGCGTGATCGCCCCGGCGACGCGGCGCGCCTCCTCGTAGGCGACGTCGCCGACCAGCCGGGTCTTGCCCGGTTCGGCGCCGGGGATGCGGTTCATGCCGACGTCGATGACGACGGCGCCCGGCTTCACCCAGTCGCCGCGCACCATCTCCGGCCGGCCGACGGCGGCCACCAGGATGTCGGCGCGCCGGCACTCCTCGGCGAGGTCGCGGGTGCGCGAATGGGCCATGGTGACCGTGCAGTCCGCCTGCAGCAGAAGCTGCCCCATCGGCTTGCCGACGATGTTGGAGCGGCCGATCACCAGCGCCCGCCGGCCGGCGAGGTCGCGGCCCAGCACGTCGCGGATCAGCAGCAGGCAGCCCCACGGCGTGCAGGGGATGGTGGCGCCGGGCTGGCCGGTCGCCAGCAGGCCGGCGTTGACGACATGGAAGCCGTCGGCGTCCTTGGCGGGGGCGATCCGGCCCAGCACCGCCTGGGCGTCGACGTGCCGGGGCAACGGCAGCTGGACCAGGATGCCGTGCACCGCCGGGTCGGCGTTGAGGCCGTCGATCAGTGTCAGCAGCGCATCCTGCGTCGTGTCGGCCGGCAGATGGTGGTCGAAGGAGTTCATCCCCAGCTCGACCAGCGCCTTCTCCTTGGAGCGGACGTAGACCTGGCTGGCCGGGTCCTCGCCGACCAGCACCACGCCGAGGCCCGGCGTGACGCCGTGGCTGGCCTTCAGCGCCGCCACACCCTCGGCGACCCGGCCGCGCAGGCCGGCGGCGAAGGCCTTCCCGTCGATGATCCTAGCCTCGGCCATCGCCATCCCCCCCTTCCACGAGCGCGCCCAGCCGGCGCATCAGCTCGGCCGGATCGCCGGCCACGTGCAGCACCTTGTTGCGGTCGGCGGCGCCGGCCACCACCGTCAGGGCGGTCTTCGGCACGCCCCACGCCTTGGCCAACAGCTTGACGACCGCCTCGTTCGCCTTGCCGCCCTCGGGCACCGCGGTCACCGACACCTTCAGCGCCCGCCGGCCGGGGGCCGTCTCGGCGACGCCGGCGACGGCGTTGCGCGCTGCCTTCGGGCTGACCCGCAGGGCCACCCGTACGCCACCGGCGGCGGGCTCCACGGGGCCGGCGGCTCCGCTCAATACAGCAGCCCGTAGTTGGCAATCAGGCTCTGCAGGAACCAGACGCCGAGCAGCGCCACCAGGGGCGACAGGTCGATGCCGCCCAGGTTGGGCATCACCGAGCGGATCGGCGCCAGCACCGGCTCGGTCACCCGGTACAGGAAGTCGTTCACCATGTAGACGAAGCGGTTGCGGGTGTTGATGACGTTGAACGCGACCAGCCAGCTCATCACCACGGCGATGAGGAGCATCCACTTGAACAGGTCGAGGACGATGTAGAGCAAACCGAAGACGGTCGCGACCAACGGCTCCATGACGGCACTGTCCCTCCGGTTTCGCGGGTTGGCAGCACCCTAATCGCCGGCCCCGGCGCTGACAAGCCCTGGCTCGGCCCCCGGCCGGCCGGCCGCGCCGGAGGTCGTTTCGCGGGGGCGAAACAAGCGCTTGACAGGGGCCGGCCGGATCACCATTATCCCGCCCACGCCGGGGACGGCGAGTGGGGCCGTAGCTCAGCTGGGAGAGCGACGCGTTCGCAATGCGTAGGTCGGGAGTTCGATCCTCCTCGGCTCCACCAATTCCCCCCAAGACAACGATGCGACACAGGAATTCACCCGGAAGGGGCGGAATTCCTAGCGGTGTGACACCGCCCTGTCGCACGCGGCGTCGGCCGAATCGCCTCCATCCCCTTCAAAATCCGCCGCGTTGGCCCGCCCTGGGTGTCGCACATCCTTGTCGCCCAAGCGGCGTTCCACGGGGCTGTGGCTGCGGGGAGCCGTCTGGCAGTTCCGAACCCGCGTCCCCGCCGATCTCCAGGCGGTGCTGGGCCGGACCCATGTGAACCGATCTCTCCGGACCAGCAGCTACCCCGACGCCATCCGGGCGGCCCGCCGGGTGGCCTTCGAGATCGAGGGCCTGTTCGATGCGGCTCGCGGGGGCACCGGAAGCGACCCGGCCCACGCCGCGTGCGACAGGGCTTGCCGACCGCCCCCCGCCCCCTCGGTGACGGCCAACACCGTCCTGCCCAAGCCCACCGGCCCCGCCATCCACATCGAACTGAAACTGCTGGCCAGCCGCATCGCCGAAAAACTCCAGGCCGCCCAACAGGTCGCCGGAGAGGCGGCTGTGCCTGCCGCCGAGCCTGCCAAGGCGAAGACCATTCAGCAAGTCTACGACGCCTACATGGCCGATCCCGGCGTCATCCGGTCCGGCAAGACCATCCTGGCCTACGAGACGGTGTTCGGCCTGCTGATCGAGATCATCGGCCAGGACACGCCGGTGTCCGATATCGGGGTTCTCCCGCACTTTGCGTGGAAAGGCTGACAATGCTGGAGCCGGCGCCGTCGGTAGATCCCATGTAGTGGAGCATGCAAGAGCTTTTTGTGATCCCGGACTTCCGTGTCGTGATGGTTGAATCTGTTGGCGCGGCTGGTCTTCATGTGGTTGCTCAGGTCAAGCATTCCCACGCATACTGTCCATCCTGCCGACGGCCGAGCCAATCCGTTCATAGCCGGTACCATCGGCATCCCGTTGACCTCCCGAGCCTGGGCAACGCCGTCCACATCAACCTTCTCGTTCGCCGTTTTTTATTGCCGCAACCCGGCTTGTCCGCGCCGGACCTTCGCTGAACCCGTGCCGGAGCTGTTGTCGCCGCGGGTGCGTCGCACCCGGCGGCTCGCCAACGCGCAAGGGCGGGTCGGCGTCACCTGTGGTGGGGAAGCCGGCGCACGACTGCTGCGTCGGCTCGGCATGCCGACCAGCGCCGACACCGTGCTGCGGCTGGTGCGCGCCCTTCCCCTGCCGGAGTGCGCGCCCCCCAGCGTGTTGGGCGTGGATGATTGGGCGTTGAGGAAAGGGCGGAGCTACGGCACCATCCTGGTTGATCTGGAGGCACGCCGCGTGGCCGATCTGCTGCCCGACCGCACCGCCCAGACGCTGGCGGATTGGCTCAGGGACCGTGACACGGTCATGGTGATCGCCCGCGACCGTTCCACCGAATATGCCCGCGGCAGTGCCCTGGGCGCTCCCGGCGCGGTTCAGGTGGCCGATCGCGGGCACCTGCTCCAGAACCTGCGCCAGATGGTGGAACGCTGGCTGGCCGGCGTGCATGGCCGTTGGCGCCGCTTGCCGCCGGCTTCGGGCGGAACCGCGGCACGGCGCGTCGGGGGCTATCCGCGCAGTCGGGCCGAAGCCGCCGCGACGGCGGACAGCCGTGCCCGGCGCCATGCCTTGTATGAGGAAGTTCGGCGGCGTTTCGCGGCTGGCGAGAAGCTGCTCACGATCAGCCGGACGATGGGGCTCGCCCGCGGAACCGTGCGCAGCTACGCCCACGCGCAGCAGTTTCCCGAGCGGGTCGTGCGGGAGTCCGGGCTTGGCATCCTCACCCCGTATCGTGAGCACCTCGAAGCCCGCCTTGCCGCGGGCAACGAGAATGCCGCGGCCCTGTGGCGCGAACTCCAAGACCTCGGCTTCGCCGGATCGGCCAAACAGGTGCGCCGCTGGCTGAACCAGCGGCGCACCACCCCGGCCAAGTTCACGCCGCACAAGTGGCGCCCCGGACCCACGGAAACCGCGTCAGCCTCGGCTGCCGGTCCATTCCCCGCCCTGATCTCGCCTCGGCAATTGGCATGGCGGCTGGTGCAAGCGCCGCAGAGCCTTGACGCCACCGCGACCGAGGCCCTCGCCCGGATTTCTCAGGACCCGGAGGTCGCCAAGGGGCGCCACTTGATCCGCCGCTTTGCTGAACTGATCGGACGCTGCGGAGTGCGATCGGATGCGGCTCCCGCCAATCCCTCCGCCGTTTTGGACACTTGGCTCACAGATGCGCTGTCCTGCGGCATCCCGGCTGTCGAAACCTTCGCCGCCGGCGTGAGGCAGGACGAGGCAGCCGTCAAAGCCGCGCTCACCATGCCCTGGAGCAGCGGGCAAGCGGAGGGACAGGTCAACAAGCTGAAGCTGATCAAGCGTCAGATGTATGGACGCGCCAGCTTCGATCTGCTGCGCCGTCGCGTCCTCCTCGCAGCCTGATCCACGCAAAGTGCGGGAGAACCCTTGAAGCGGGAACAGTTCGAGCGGGAGATGCAGGCCGCCGGCTGGCGGCTGACCCACAATGTGCACCTCCGGGCCTTTCTGGAGCTTGTAGCCGACGGATTGCCAGAAGGCTCCCCATTTTCGCTACAAGGTGGGTATCCGTTCCGCGGCGGTGAACTGGCTCATCGGGACTATCCTAACCTGCCGGTCAGGCGGGCCACATCTTGATGATGTTTGGCTGCCTCCGTGGTCCCCGGAGATCATGGAGGAATTCTGGGCGGAAGTAATTCGGCTAGCCCTTTGGGAGCCGGCAAGATTCCAGCAGACGGTCCAAGCAATCGAGGAGATCGACTTGGAGTTCAACATCTGCCCTCTATGAGGATCGAATAGCGGCTACACCGGCGGTCCGTGTTGGCGGTTCGCCCAGGCCAGAAATCGCTCGAAGTTGCGGTTCCACATGTCCTCATCGGTGCCGTCAACTCTTGTATACAGAGGCGATATCGCCCCACAGGTGTATCCGGTGTTCCTCTTCGGTAAGTCGAAGCAGACCAGGACGCTGCCGCCGGTTTCGGCGAGAAGCTGGTCCACGGTCAGCCGAGCCGTGATCGCGGGCGACGTACCGACCAGCGACATCTCGATCATCCGTTCAGTGCGGTCCATCACGTACGGCGACCTGACGAACCGACGGGCATTCTCCGCCAGCCACCTGAGGAAGCACTGCTGGAGCCGTGGGATGTGCGATTCTGTAGCTTGGCCTGCTGCGGGATCTTCCATTTCATCTCCAAGGAGTCGTGGACAGGCCATTTCACCACCGATCAGGTGTCCGTCAACGACCTGCGATCACCGCTGTCGGCCATACGATGCCACGAGGAGGGACGTAGGCCGACACCGGCCCTACCGCTGCCTGCCAGGGGCGTCACCTGAACAGAGACAGGATCGCCTGCTGGCTCTGGTTCGCCAGCCCCAGGGCGGTCTGGGCAAGCTGCTGCCGCGTCTGGAGCGTCAGAAGGTTGGCCCCCTCCTCGTTCTGGTCGGCCAAGGTCAACTTGTTCGCCCCTTCATCGAGCACATCGGAAAAGCCCCGCATGAAGCCCTCGCGGGTTGTGATGATGCCCAAGCCGTTGGTCAGCACTTGAGTGGCCGACCGAAGCTTTTGCTCGGCGGTGTCGAGGCCCTGGACGGCGTTCTCGATGTCGGCCCGGTCGGTCCAGCCATTCTGGCTGTAATCGACGTTCAGCCCCGTGCCCTCGACCTGGAGATTCTGGGATTCGACCGTGACGCCGTTCTGATGGGCAGTGTCAAAGGCCACGAACATGTCGTTCGCGTGGTCGGCCGGCTTGACCAGAGCAGTCTTCAGCGACGCCGTTTCGCGGGTGCCCTCCGGCCACTTGATCTCGACATCGTGCCAGAAGGGCGTGAGGGTCTGGCCGAAGCCTGTGCCGAGCCGGGATACCACGCCGACCCGCATCGAGGACGCCGGAGCGGCATCCGTCTCCGCGAAATTCACATCGACGTACGTGAAACCGGCGTTCGGGACGGCCGCTTGGAACGACCGGCCAAGGTCGTCGGTGACCGTGAGCGTTGCCTGCCCCGGCCCCGCACTGTCCAGCAGCCCCTCCTGGAAGCGAAGTCGGGTATTAACACCGGGCACAAAGCCCTGGATGCTCTCGGGGACCAGATTGTAGACGCCCTGCTTCGCCGATGACGCCATGTTGCTGACGTTGTCGGCGAACGGCGGAATGCCACCCATCCCGTCGAGGATCGGACTGTTGGTCGCAATTCCGACCCAGCCTGTCGAATGCGGCTGCGTGTCGGTGATGCCGAGCCAGCCAGGGGTTCCCTCGGTGACCGGGCTGGGAATGCCGAAATCGAAGGCGTACGGGGTCGCGGGGTCGAATGCGTCGATGTTCAGGCGGATGGTCGAGCCCGAGTTCGGGTTGCTCCCCGCAAGCGTGACCGGGAAGTAGGTCTGCCGCTCATTCGGCACGGTGACCTGGGTCACGGAATCGTACCGTGTGTCCCAAACGTAAAGGTCTCGGAAGCCGGGCGAATTCCCGTCCGGCAGGCCCAGTTTGAACTGGAAGTAGGTGGACTCCGGAACGCTCAGGTACTGCTCGGCCTGGGCGACCGGGACGCCGACCGGAAGGTACGGTCCGGTGCCCCGCAGATCGTCCACCCCGATCTGCGTGCCGCGGGCGAAGGGGTCCGTTCTGGAACACAGCTTTTGTCCATCCACCTCGATCCGAACGGTTCCGCTCGGGAACACGAAGTCATTGACGCCATTGGCGAGCTTTCTCTGTCCGAGGGGACTCATGAGGTCACGGGTCACGGTGAGACCCTGGTTGTTGGTGACCTTCACGGCCAGGGCGGCGTGCTTCTCGATCTCGACCGAGCGGGTGCCGACGTTGCGAGGCGTCGCGTCGATCAGGTCAAAATCGACATCGAAGCGGACGCGGGAACCGCTCTGGAAAGCGTGGTCCAACGACAGGGGGATGCCGGCGGCGTCGGCCACCTTCCATTCGTCAACGGTGAACTTCCGGGTGTACGTCTCGGGTGGATTCGAGACGGTGATGGTCTTGTCCCGTCCGGGACTGCCGGTGACCGCGATCTGGATGTTGTTGAAGTTACCCTGGGTCGAACTCATCAGCCCGCTGATCGAGAGGCCCACAAGGCCGAGTTGCTGTTCCGCGTCGGCGATGCCTTCGGCAGACCCCGAGATCTCGCCGTTGCCGACCACCCGGATGTCGTAGCTGTCAGGGGACGTGATGTCGGTGACGCGGGCCTTTGTGACTCCGACGATCCGCCGCACGTCGAGCTTGCTCTCAACGGTCGCCTCCATCTTCGAGCCGTCACCGACCAGGAGGTTCTTGCCCCCGTAGCTGCTGTCGCGGGCAACTCCGTTGATCTGGTCCAGGATGGCGTCGAACTGACCGGCGAGGTTCTGCCGGGTCCGAATGGACCCCGCATCGGTTCCCAGGTTGCTCAGGGCTGCGGTCGTGAGCCCGCGGGCCTGGGCCAGGAGATCGCCGATGTGCTTGGCTCCTTTGTCGCCGGCCTTGACGGTGCTGATCGCCTGCCCGATGGCGTCCTTCATCGCCGACATATCGCCGGCCCGCTGCGTCAGAGCCTTGGCGGCGAAGTACACCGGCGGGCTGTCCAGGGCGGTGTTGACCTTCAGCCCGGTCGCCAGATGCTGCTGGGCAGCCGATATCCCCCGCTGCGTGACCTGAAGGGTCAGCAGGTTCGCCCGCATCGCGGCGGGAAGAGGGAGATCGGTCGATACCATCGTACTGGATTCGTGGTCGCCCGTTGAAGTTGGCGGATTCCATCGAGCAAAATTGATACCAGATGCCAACACCTTGCACTGTGAAGGTCGTCACCACGTGAAGTGGTCGTGTCGCGTTGGTCGAGGAATGGACGCTGGGCAGGTTTTTCCTGGCTGTGGAAAATTCTACCGGGTTGGGTGGAGCGAACCGCACCGGGTTTCCCGGCAACTGTATTCAGACTGCTGTGGTCGCTCGGTAATCGGTGCCTGTTGCGATCATAGCGTTGAGTGTGACGAGGAGCTTTCGAGCGGTGGCGACGAGAGCCGCTTTGACGGGCTTTCCGGCGGTCTGGAGCCGCGCACGGAAGTCCTTGAATGCCGGGCACCATCGAGAGGCATGCAGGGCAGCGATGTAGAGCACCGTCCGGACGATGGGCCTGCCACCGGCGATTGCCCGAGGAGCGGAGCGTTTTCCGCTGTCGCGGGCGATGGGGGCCAAGCCGACGAGTGACGCGATACGACGGCGGTCGAGTTGCCCCAGTTCCGGCAGTTCCGCGATCAATGTCGCCGCGACGACAGCGCCGACACCCGGTATGGTGCGCAGTCGGCGGTCAACGGCAGCCATTTCCGGATCGGCGGCAACGAGAGCCGTCATGCGCTCTTCGATCTTTGCGATTCGGCGATCGAGGACGACGAGCAAGCTGCGGATGTCGGCACGCGCTTCGGCGTCCGCCGTCTGCTGAAGGCGGGTCGTCTCCTGTTTGCGCATCGCCACGAGCTGGCGGCGGCGCGTCGCCTGCGCTTGGAGGGCGCGCCGCGCCGCCGCCAGCGGCTCCGTTGCCGTCGGGCGAAGACGAACACCAAGCTCCGACAGCATTCGGGCATCCACGCGGTCGGTCTTGCCGATGACGCCCATGGCCCGGGCGAAGTCACGAGCCTGCCGTGGGTTTACGCGGCTGAATCGAACATTTGCCGTCTCCAACGCCTCGCGCAGGACACGGTCGTAACCGCCGCTCGCCTCGAAGATCACCCAGGCGCCTTCCTTGACGCATGCCTTGGCGAAGCTACGCGCCGCGCCGGGGGTGTTGTCGATCCGGCGAGCGCCGAGACCGGGATGGTGGATGTCCAGCCAATCTTTGGCGACGTCCACACCAATGAAGAGTTCCTGCACCATGTTCCTGCCCCTGTCCTGCGGGGTCTGCAACGCAGACCCAATCAACTGTTCAGGATGACAATCGATGAGCAGATGGCTTCCAGTCCGGGAAACGGGCTTTGTTGTCCCTGGAGGCCCGCGGAATGCCATCTGCCACTCTCAACATACCTGAACCGTCTTAGACAGGAGGCCCCGTTTCTTGAGAGAATGGGGTCATCATGACGAAGCAGAGATCAGCCAAATTCGCCCCTGAAGTCCGCGAGCGCGCGGTTCGGATGGTGTTCGAGCACGAAGGCGAGCATGCCTCACAGTGGGCGGCGATCAGTTCGATCGCAGCGAAGATCGGCTGCACGGCCGAGACGCTGCGGGGCTGGGTTCGGCAGGCCGAGCGCGACCAGGGGAGCGGCCGGGGCCGACAACAGACGAGCAGGAGCGGATCAAGGTGTCCAGCGACATCCCGAACTGCCCCCCTGGCGCCATGAGGATCTGCCCCCTGGTTGCGCCGTTCAGGCGGGCGTTG